>MNDG01000049.1 GCA_001914815.1 Acidobacteriales bacterium 13_2_20CM_55_8 | reverse complement strand
TATCTATTCGGAATGGGAACACTATTCAGCGGAGCGTTTTGCGGAAAGCGTGGAGCACGCCAAAAATCCATCTCTGCGCGTCCGGCAGGCGGCGGATATCCTGCGACGATGGGATGGGCGCATGAGCGCGGATTCGTCAGCTCCGACCATCGCGGCGCGCGGCCGGGTCGAATTAACCCGTCTGCTGCTAGAGCCCAAGCTGGGCAACGCTCCGAAAGATCCTGAGCAGGTCGCCGCAACACTAAGCTGGCAGAGCTATAGCTGGCCCATGCAGTCAGTGTGGTTGGAAAATGTAATGCGGGAGCGTCCTGCGCGTTGGCTACCCGAAAGCTACGCGAATTACGATGAGCTTCTAACCGCCGCACTGGACGCGGCTATCAGCGAGCCCGATGCAGGTCGGGATCTCAGCTCCTGGAAGTGGGGGAAATTCCATCCCGTAGAAATACAGCATCCGATTCTGGGCAGAATTCCGCTGCTGAAGCATTGGACCGGTCCCGGAGCGCAGGAGCAATCAGGGAGTGGATTTACAGTGAGGGCCGTAACACGGGATCACGGGCCATCGGAGCGCATGACCGTGGACCTTTCTAACTTTGATCAATCCACGCTAAATCTGGTTACGGGACAAGCAGGAAATTTTCTCAGTCCCTTTTATATGGATCAATGGAACGCATGGTACCGAGGCTCTACCTTTACTTTGTCATTCTCTCCAGCGGCGATGGAGAGGGCTCGAGCCCATCAACTGGTGCTAGACCCCAAGAATTAGTGCATAGCGCGCGAAGTTAGACGACTGGAGTTCACGCAGTTTCGTCAATCCACCAGCTTTACATCGATCGCTTGGCCCAAAATATCGACCTGTTGGGCCTGTAGCTTGTCGGTGGTGGTGTCGTAGATGCGCAGTTCTCCTTGCTGAACCGCATAAACGACATTGCGATTCGTAATGGGCTGGAGACCGGTCACGTCTCCGTTATCCGCCGGAAAAACAACGTTGGAGCTGCTGGTGTTAAAGATGGAGAGGCAACCACGAACTTCGCCCGGATTACTGCCGCTGGCTGGAATGTTGATGTTAGTGCAGGTTCGCGCACCAACAAAAAGCTTCCCATTCGACCCCAATTCCATCCGATGGTGGTAGCCATCGGTGATTACGGCGGACCCTGTGACCCGCAGGCGGTCCCGGGAGGCGTTCCCGCCACATACAGAGTGCTGCCACTCAGAAGGCCAATGGTGGCGGCATCCACCGCGATGCTACTTCCCGGAGTGTTCGTATTCAGGTCGAGCACGGTTACGCTGGCCGCGACGCCTCCACATTCCGGACCGCAATTGAGGATGTATGCAGTGGTGTCATCACTGCTAAAAATACCCCACACAGGATGATCGAAAGCAGAACTCTGGACGGTGGTGCGCGGATCCGCGTTGGTGCCGACCAAGCTCGGGGCAATCACCGTAACCGTGTCGGCGTGGTCCCCAAATACAAGGATACGATTACGATTGTGGCTTCCGACGATGGTGCGTGCTCCTGATACAGGAAGAGTGGCCGAGATAACTGGCCCCGACAAGTTCAGCATCTCGACCGCGCCTGGCGACTGTCCTACGACCGGAGTACTAGACACGGCGGCGTAGCCGGTCAGATTATCTGACCCGACGACCATACTATCGGTAAAACCTGGCAGGGTGATCGAAGGCAATGTTCCAGTGCCGGATTGCAGCAGACTCTCGCGCGCGTTATCGATTACGGTCACGGCATTGTTCGAAGCGCTGAATACCAACGTGAATTTTCTGTTCGGAGACACCACCATAAGTCCAGGCTCAGGGCTCGCACCTAAAAGATTGATTGCGAAACCTGAAAGCGTGTCCTTCAACGCGTCCACAATCTCAATCACAGGCGCGGTGCCGCCAGTAGAGAGGGGCCGCAACGGATTGGAGACAAAGGCGCGGAATTTAAGCCCGCTTGTGCGTTGCTGGCTGCTGCTGGGATTGTTGTAATTTCCGCAGGAAACCATGACCAGACTGGTAGCAATGAGGACAACAATACTAATCGAGGTTCGTCTCAAACCTGGGACTCCGAAGAGCAAGAGGGACAAAGATTTAGATGCAAAGAAGCGGATTATAGCAGAGCCGCTTTGGCGAATTTATGATGCACCCATGATGCAAAACCCATACTCATCTTGTATTCTCAAACATAATGGCTGGTGACCTGCTCGCTCGTCTGAAAAAATCCCCTGTCTTGTGCGATGGCGCGATGGGTACCCTGCTCTACGCCAAAGGGATTTTCATTAATCGCTGCTACGACGAACTGAACGTCTCCCAGCCCGACCTGATACGTGGCTTGCATCACGAATATCTGCAGGCTGGCGCCGAGATCATCGAAACCAATACTTTCGGAGGAAATTCTTTTCGGCTGGCCCGTCATAGCATGGAGGACCGGGTCCGCGAGATCAATCTCGCTGGGGCGCGCCTGGGTCGGGAAGCCGCCAAGAGCTTCGACGTGTGGGTCGCGGGGTCGGTTGGTCCCCTGGGAATTCGCATTGAACCCCTGGGCAAGACTTCTTATGAGGAAGCTCGCGACGCTTTCCGCGAGCAGATCGCCGCACTGATCGAAGGCGGGGTCAACTTACTGGTGCTGGAAACTTTTGGATATCTCGAGGAGTTGCATCAAGCGATCCTGGCGGCGCGGGAGGTAAATCCCACTATCCCGATAGTCGCCCAGGTGACCATAGACGAAGACGGAAATTGTCTTGACGGTTCTGTTCCGGAAACTTTTACACCGAGGCTCGAGGAATGGGGCGCCGACGTGATCGGCTGCAACTGCAGCGTGGGGCCAGTGGCCATGCTGGATGCAATCGAGCGCGTGCGGGCCGTCACTTCCCTGCCGCTCTCGGCACAGCCCAATGCCGGCATACCTCGATCAGTAGAAGGCCGAAACATCTATCTCTGTTCACCGGAATACATGGCCAGTTATGCGCGCAAATTTGTGGCTGCGGGGGTGCGCCTGGTTGGTGGTTGTTGCGGAAGCACGCCAGAGCACATCCGTGTAATGAAGGCAGCCTTGCGAGCGAGCGAGGCCCGCTCGAAGGTGGTCGCAGCCAGCGCATCGGGTGCAGTGGCAACGCCTCTTCCATCGCCTGCTTTGCCATTGGATAAACGTTCCACAATTGGCGCGAAACTTGCCGCCGGCGACTTTCTTACCATGGTGGAGATTGTTCCCCCCAAGGGGACGGACATCCGCAAAGAGCTCGAAGGCGCACGCTTCCTCAAATCTGTCGGCGTAGACGGCATCAACATTCCCGACAGTCCTCGGGCCTCGGCGCGGATGAGCAATCAAGCGCTATCACTGCTCGTTCAGCAGCAAGTCGGTATCGAAGCGGTGCTGCACTACACCTGCCGTGATCGGAACGTGCTTTGCATTCAATCCGACCTGCTGGGCGCCGCAGCGACTGGCATTCGCAACCTAATCTGCATCACCGGTGATCCACCGAAAATGGGCAACTATCCCGACGCAACGGCAGTCTTCGACGTGGACGCAATCGGTCTGGTAAATATCGTGCAGAATCTGAACCGCGGACTGGACATCGGCGGCAATCCCATTGGCGTGGGCACAAGCTTTGTGATCGGAGTGGGCGCTAACCCAGGCGTCCCGAACCTCGACGAAGAAATCCGGCGCTTCGAGTACAAAGTGGAGGCGGGGGCAGAATATGCGGTTACACAACCAGTGTTCGATCTGTCCTTGCTGGAGACCTTCCTTCGGCATATCGAACACTGCCGGATTCCAGTGGTCGCCGGAATCTGGCCGCTGGTAAGCGTGCGCAATGCGGAGTTCATGAAGAATGAGCTTCGGGTTTCGGTTCCGAATTCCGTCCTGGACCGCATGGCCCAGGCTAAAACTCCGGAAGCCGCCCGCGAGGAAGGCATCGCTATAGCGCGCGAGATGCTAGTTGCGGTGCGCGATATGGTACAGGGGGCCCAGATTAGCGCTCCTCTCGGGCGGTATGCCTCCGCAGTGGATGTTTTGGAGGCTTTGGGGTCTTCCCGTCCTGCAACTGCCTGATTTCTCTAGCGATAGATTTTCACTGGACACACCTTCCATCCAAGTGAGTAGAATGTCCTTAGGAGCGGACGGTTTGGCGAAATTTGAAGATTGTCTTCAGCGGCTGGAAAAAATTGTTCAGGAATTGGAAAAGGGAGAAGTTCCGCTGGAGAAATCGTTAACTTTGTTTGAGGAAGGCATGCAGCTTTCCGCCTCCTGCCGTAAGGAATTGGAAGCGGCAGAGGGAAAAGTGGAAATCCTGCTGAAACAAAACGGCAAGCTCCAGGCTGAACCCTTCGAACCTTTGACTGAAAAGGCTCCGGGCCGCAAATAAGACGGCTGGCGCCTGCGTCGTCGCAATCTAACGTCTGCGCCGTTATCACCTTTTTGGAACGGACGCAGCCTGAAACACCGCCGACGGTGAAAATTCAGAGGGAAATATGAAGTCTAGTGTTGTTCTCCTCCAAAGCGACCCCGGAATCGCGCAGTCTCTGACTACTTCGTTGCTTAGTTCATTTCGATCCGTCCATGTTGCCGGGTCAACAGACGAATTGCGCGCCAGCATTTTGAAACATCGAGCCAGAGTTGTCATCCTGGACATGGAAATGGCTTCGCTTCCCGAGGTCGAGAGGCTTTCTCACGAGTTCCCAGGACTCAGCGTGGTTTGCACTCATCGTCTAGCGGACGAAGAAATGTGGACGGCCGCATTGAGCGCCGGAGCCTCCGACATCTGTCCTACCAACGACACCCATAGCATCTTGACCGCGGCAGTGCGCAATGCAAGCCGCGCGCGGTCCGTGGCCGCGTAAAACAGTGGCCAGTGATCAGTGGCCTGTGATCGGTACTAAGCACTGACCACTTTTCGTCATCCTCCGTCGCACTTCCGAGAATTCCCCAAATCGACAGTGAAGATGCCTTCATTTTCTCCTTGTTATACTCACCGGGCATGCTCACGCAAACTCTGGAGCAAGGGCGGGTACTAACCGATCGGGCGCTGGAGCAACTCCTGCCTGCGGCGACGCAGTATCCATCCTCCATTCATCAGGCCATGCGTCACAGCGTGTTTGCCGGGGGAAAGCGTCTGCGCCCCATTCTTTGCATGGAAGCCGGCCGCATGGTCGCCGGTTCCCTTCCCGGTGGGATTGAAGAACTCGGAGCCGCGCTGGAGATGCTGCATACCTATTCGCTGGTTCACGACGATCTGCCCGCGCTCGACAATGACGATTTGCGCCGCGGGCGGCCTACTTGTCACAAAGTTTTCGGAGAGGCAATCGCCATTCTCACAGGCGACGCGCTGCAAACCCAGGCTTATGAAGTGCTGTCCAAGTTGCAGTGTCCTGCCGAATCACGCGTGCGCATCATCGAAGAAATCGCTCGCGGAACAGGAACCGTGGGTGGGATGATCGGCGGCCAGGTCGTCGACCTGGAGGCTGAGCATAGCCAGCCGGATATCAAGATGCTGGAATACATCCATCGTTCCAAGACGGCCGCGTTGATCAGCGCCAGTGTGGTCAGTGGCGGATTGTATGCAGGGGCTCGCGACCAGGCCATCGCTCAACTACGATCGTTTGGTCAGTCAATTGGGCTGGCATTTCAAATTGTGGATGACGTGCTCGACGTCACCCAGACGTCAGAGCAATTAGGCAAGACTGCGGGCAAAGATATTGCTGCGGAAAAGACAACTTATCCCGCCCTATTTGGCGTTGACAAGTCGCTGAAGCAAGCTGACACCCTAGTCGACACCGCGTGCGCCTCGCTCGATAGCTTCGGCGCTGCGGCCGATACGCTCAAGGCGCTGGCACGGTTTCTGGTGGAGCGTAAGAAGTGACTACGATGGCAAATGCCCTCGACATTCTCGCTATCGCGGCACATCGTGACGATGTGGAGCAGACCTGCGGCGGCACGTTGCTGAAAATGGCCCAGCGTGGCTACCGCACTGGGATTCTTGATCTCACTCACGGGGAAATGGGCACGCGCGGCACAGCAGACGAACGCGCTCGCGAGGCGACCGAAGCCGCGAAGATCCTGCGCGTTTCCTGGCGGCACGCTCTGGATATTCCCGATGGACGCGTGGAAAACACCTGGGAGAACCGACTGAAAGTCGCGCGTGTAATCCGCGAGCAGCGCCCCAGAGTGGTCATACTTCCGTACTGGGAAGGCCGGCATCCGGATCACTACACGACCTCGAAGTTGGGATACGAGGCATGCTTCCTGGCGGGGTTGGCAAAGCTGGATGTGGAGCAAGCACTCAGCATTCAGCACTCAGCGTTCAGCCAAGGCGAGGCGGTGGAGCAGGCAACTCCCGGCAGGCCAGCTCGCACGAGTGATCCCACCACCGTGGGCGCCAGCGTAGACACCGGCGTGGACGGTATCGTGGAAGCGCACGGCTTCAGCCGTGCCGAAAGGACGCCAGAGACTGCGGCTTTAGCCGCTGAGGGGCTTCCTGCTCATCGTCCGTTCAAGATCATCTACGCCACTCTGTACTATGACATTCGTCCAACATTCGTTGTGGACATCACCGACCAATTCGAAACTCGCTTTCAATCTCTGATCGCCTACAAGTCACAATTCACCGACCAGGAAGCGGGCAAAGACTTCTTCCCTGCCCAAGCCGATATTCATGTCCGGACGGAAGCCATGGCCCGTTTCTACGGCATGATGGGCGGTGTTACTTATGCTGAACCCTTTTTGCAGAAAGAAGTCGGCCTGGTGGAGGATTTACTGCAGATTCCAGTGAAATCGATCTGACGGAGAATTTTTCGTGCGGCGTTTGCCCGTTCTCTTCATCGCTTGATCGCCACCGCAACCCCATCCCGAATAGGCAAGATCGTCGTAAACAAATCGGGCGAGCTGTAAAGCAGCCGGTTGAACTCCAGAATAGCTTTGGTAGTGGCCTCGGCGGGATTCTTCTCAGTAACCTTCCCACTCCATAAGACGTTGTCTGTAATGAAGATTCCACCTTTGCGAAGCTTCGGCACGGCAAGCCGGAAGACGCGAGGATAGTCTTCTTTGTCCACGTCGTTGAAAATGACGTCGAATTGCTCTTTCTCCTCGGAGAGAAGCTCGAGTGCGTCGCCAACTTTTATGGTGATGCGATCAGCGACTCCTGCTCGCTCGAAGTAGCGACGCGCCTGCTCGGCGTTCTTGGAGTCACCATCGGTGTAGATCACACGACCGCCCTCGCCCAGGGCATGAGCCCACCAAATGGTCGAGTAGCCGATGGCAGAGCCCATCTCGAATATCTTCTTCGCATTGCTGATCAGAGCAAGCTGATGCAGAATACGTCCAACCGCAGGACCAACGATGGGAATCTTTCTTTTCGCCGCTTCCGCTTCTATTTCTGTGAGAACCTCGTCGCGGGGTGGAAGCTGGGAGTAGAGGTAGTCTTCGACAGGGCCAACAGTGATTCCGCCCATGCGCCAGTAGGCATTGCTGTTCGATTGCGCCAATCCAGCTACCCCCAGGGGCTAAAGCCCGTGCCGAACAATGTTACGGCACGGCTAAAGCCGTGCCCTTCCCAACCTCTAAGCCCGCAAGCCGCCACACGGCACCTTATGGCTGAGTGCTGACTGCTGAACGCCGCTCAGGATCACAATTCTATTGACCATCCCCAGCTGACGCAACGTACCCTGTCCATTTCCCTTCGCAGCTCTGGATGTTTAATATAGGCCGCTGTGCCTCAACTGAAAGTTCTAATTTCGCGCCAGCAGATTGCCCAGCGCGTCGCCGAGATGGGCGCAGAGATCACCCGTGACTTTTCGGGCGAGGCAGTGATTTTTGTCGGGGTATTGAAAGGTGCCTCCATTTTTCTAAGCGATCTGGCACGGCATGTGGAGCTCGATGCCACGTTTGACTTCATTGGAGTGGCCAGCTACGGCAACCGCCCCTCACCGGCCCAGGAACTCATCAGCGGCTGGGATTCCACGGGCGAAGTACGTTTGACAAAAGACGTGGATCAATCCATGCGAGACAAAAACGTCATCCTGGTCGAGGACATCCTCGACACTGGGCTCACACTCACGTACTTGACCAAGGTACTGCTGGCACATCAACCGAAAGCTCTTCGTGTAGCTACGCTTCTCGACAAACCCTCACGAAGGAAGCAGCCTATGGAAGCAAATTATGTAGGATTCCGAATTCCAGACGAGTTCGTGGTGGGTTACGGCTTGGATTATGCGGAGCGCTACCGGAATTTACCCGATATCTGTGTTCTGCCGCGCCAAGCCTAATAACTCTTACTCTCCTCGCCTTTCTTCTTCCACAACTGGGTTTTTTCCATCTCACACAAGGATGAATCGGAGTGGCTGGTATCATTAAGGAACATTGGAAACAGCTGCCGTCCAAACCGATCTTCAATCCAAAGTCGAGCCGCTTCTACTCGAAGTGGCCGATGTGGTCAACACCACGCTCGACCTGGACACGACCTTGCGCCGGGTTGCTGAATTGGTGCGTAAAGTATTTGATTATGAGATTTTTGCCATCCTGCTGCTGAATGAAAAGACCCAGGAACTGCGCATTCGCTTTCACGTGGGATACAAGCGGGAAACAGCCGAGAAGATTCGAATCAAGGTGGGGGAAGGGGTAACCGGTCTGGCGGCCCAGCGGCGCGAAGCCGTGCTGGTGGGTGATGTCACGACGGACCCGCGATATATTTCAGCCGTACCGGATGTGCGTTCCGAACTTGCGGTTCCCCTCATCGTCAAGAATAAGGTAATCGGTGTAATTGATATCGAGTCGCCACAGCCAGATCACTTTACCGAGGAGCACAAGCGGATATTGACGCTGATCGCCTCGCGAATGGCAGTAGGTATCGAGAATGCGCGGCTGTATACCCGCACTACCCGTCAAGCTCGAACGCTGTTATTGCTTAACGAGATCGCGCGTGAGCTCACATCCATTCTCAACCTGGATGAACTGCTCAAGCGCATTGCCGAATTGCTCAGCCGCCTGATTGATTACCAGATGTTCAGCATTCTGCTTTTGGATACAACCGGAGAAAAACTCCAGCATCGATTTTCCCTGCGCTTTCAAGAGAACATCCATCTAAAGCACGACATCCCCATTGGCGAGGGTGTTGTGGGTTATGCCGTTCAACACAAAGAAGTAGTACTGGTTTCAGATGTGACCAAGGATTCGCGCTACATCCTGCTGAACCCGGAAACACGTTCCGAACTGGCTGCACCGCTGATCTACAAGGACAAGGTGATCGGCGTGCTGGATCTGGAACACACGCGGCGCGGATTTTTCACCGACGACCACAAACGAACCATCACTACACTGGCTGCGCAAGTCGCGATCGCCATCGAAAATGCCCGCTTGTACGAACAGATCGAGCGGCAGGAGAAGCGTCTCGAGCGGGATTTGGCCCTTGCTCGGGAGCTACAGTTTCGGCTCTTGCCCCAGTCGCGGCCTCAGCTTGCTAACCTCGAGGTCGCAGCCAAGTTTTCTCCGGCACGCGCCATCGGTGGCGACTTGTACGACTTTGTAAATTATTCACTGTCGCGATTCGCCATTGTGATCGGTGACGTAAGCGGCAAAGGCGCTCCTGCGGCGATTTACGCCGCGCTAGTGAGCGGCATTCTACGTTCTCACGCGCCGATCGAGCCTGGGCCGGCGGAGATGCTTTCCGCGGTTAACTTCTCACTCGGCGAGCGCAGGATTGATGGACAATTCGTCTCGATCATCTATGCCATATGGGACGACCCCAATCGCACTTTGCAGGTGGCTAACTCTGGTCTGCCACGGCCGCTCTACTGCCATGATGGCAAGATCGAGGTCATCGAAGCTACCGGACTGCCACTGGGCTTGTTCGACGATGCCGAATACGACGAGTTCACTTTCCGCGCCAAGCCTGGCGATATGTTTGTGTTCTTCAGCGACGGAATCCTGGATGCACGCAACAAAGCCGGCGACATGTTTGGGCGGCAAAGAGTGGAAGAGATAATTGGAAAGTCTTGGGAGTTCCCGGCTGATTGGGTAGTCGACTCGCTTTTCAAGGCCGTCGCCGAACATGCGGCCGGGGTGGAGACTTTTGACGATCAGACGGTGGTTGCGATTAAGGTAAAAAATGCTTCTGGAAAACGGCAGTGAACCGCGCTGCAAGTAGGCTCCAAGGTCGTCCACCGGCCTTTTCCTATCACGACCGTAAAAAGGGCTTGTTCCGCCGCTCGGCCGGCTCAGTGCTTCATTGCGACGACGTGGCTTTGTCCCGCCTGGCAGAACGCTTTGGCACTCCGCTATACGTTTATTCCGCGACTGCCATCCGTGAACGCATGCGCGTCTTCGAGCATGCCTTCCGGAAAGTTAATCACACCGTTTGCTTCTCGGTTAAGGCAAACTCCAATCTGGGGATTCTTCGGCTGCTGGCTCAAACGGGATGCGGCTTCGATGTCGTCTCCGGCGGAGAACTAGAACGAGTGCTGCGAGTGGACCGACGCGCTGCCAAGCAAGTTGTTTTTTCTGGAGTGGGAAAAACGGCAGAGGAGATGAAGGCCGCACTCAAGGCCGGAATCCTGCTGTTTAACGTGGAAAGCGAATCAGAGTTGTGGGTACTGGCCGAGTCTGCTGCTAGATTGAAGCGAACCGCACGGATTGCTTTGCGCGTCAATCCCGACGTCACGGCTGAGACTCATCCCTATATTTCGACTGGCCTGCACCAGCATAAGTTCGGGGTTCCGATTGCAGCGTCACGCCGTTTGTATGCGCAAGCCTCAGGAATCCGATCTCTCAGCGTTGCGGGCGTGAGTGTACATATCGGATCGCAGATCACGGATGTAAAACCTTTCAGTGAGGCCATGGTTCGAGTTGCCGAACTGGTCCAGCGACTTCGGGCAGACGGTCATCAAATCGACTTCGTGGACGCCGGTGGCGGCCTCGGCATCGCGTACAAGGAGCGAAACCTTCCTGATTTCGAGGACTATGTGGCGGAGTACGCGGACGCACTTCTGCGTCCGCTGCGCGGGTTGAAGGTGCATCTTCTACTGGAGCCTGGCCGCTCGATTCTCGGTCCAGCAGGCGCGCTACTAACTCGCGTGCTTTACAAGAAAACCAACGGCGCCAAAAAGTTTCTGGTGGTCGATGCCGCCATGAACGACCTGCTCAGGCCTTCGCTTTACAATGCTTACCACGAAATCGCCAAAGTTGAATGGAAGGAAGGCTCGTCAGTTTCCGCAACAGTGGATGTTGTAGGTCCGATTTGTGAGACTGGAGACTTCTTCGCCCGCGGACGGGAGCTGCCGATAAGTGATGAAGGCGATCTGCTTGCCATCCTCGATGCGGGGGCTTACGGGATGGCTCTCGCTTCCAACTACAACACACGCCCGCGTCCGGCGGAAGTTCTGGTGGATGGTAAGTCGGTCACAGTCATTCGTCGCCGGGAGACAATCGCAGATCTGCTGCGCAGCGAGCTATGAGGTCGATGTTTTTTGGCTCGTCGGGGGGCGCAACGATTCCAGAAAATCGGTGACTGCGCGCAATACTGGCTCGGCCTGCTGGATATAGAGAGCGTGACCGAGCGTAGGAAATCGTACGTGCGACGCATTGGAGATTAATTCCAGTGCGCGCTCGACATCGGTGTCGGACATCAGTCCGCCGAGCTCAGGGTTGGCTTGCAGCAGCAAGGTGGGGCAACGGATTTGACGGAGCAACTTCTCGCCGTCCCACTCTTCGAAAGAAGACCCCTCGAGCGTCATAGCAAAAATGTCAGGGTCGACGCTCTCTAAACAACGCGCCCACCAGAGTAAATGTGCTTCGTCATTACCCGGTAGATCGCCGATCGGCACCAACTCCTCCAGGCCGGGGACCTTTAGCTGAATCCTGGCCAGGCCTCGGGCAATATCTTCAGTCGAACCACCCTTGGTGACGAGATCCCGTAAACCTGCGAACAGCGTGGGATACATGCTGTGCTCGAAACTATCACCACTGATCACGTTGTCTCCAAGAATTAGAGCGCGTATCAGGTTGGGATGGTGTGCTGCGATCCACATGCTCACCATTCCACCAAGAGAATGGCCGAAGAGGATCACTGGTTCGGTCACAACTGCTGTAAGAAGTCTGACAATGTCGTCCGCATATTGCGAAATGCGATAGCCTCGCACCATATGAGTGGACTTGCCGTGCCCGCGCAGGTCGGGAGCATAAATGTGCCATCGCGGCGCAAGGCCGGGAATCAGCGGCAGAAAAACCTGCCACCGCCGGCCGAGTCCATGCACTAGAACGAGTGGCGGTCCATTGTCAGGTGTTTCAGCGTAGTTGAGTTTGACTTGCCCGGTATCGAAGAGTTGTTCGCGTGTTCCGGAGTAATCGTGGTTCCCGATCGAAGGAATCACTTCGCAGCTCCCTGCGTCGACTCCCAAATTATCTTTCCTCCGACAATGGTTTTCACAATCTTCACGTCCCGGATTTTGCCTGGGTCGATGGAAAAGATGTCATCACTCAGCAGAACCATATCCGCTAATTTGCCCGGGGTGATGGATCCTTTGTCTCTCTCCTGAAATTCAGCGTAGGCGGAGCCCATGGTGTAAGCCTCGACGGCTTCGGCGACCGTGAGCTTCTGCTCCGGAAACCAGCCGTTGGGATTCTTACCATCCAGCGTGGCACGGGTGACGGCAGCATAGATGGTAAGCATGGGATTCAGCGGAGCAACATTCCAATCAGTACCGAGCGCGAGCCGCATGCCATGATCGAGAAAAGTGCGGAACGCATAAGTACGGCTGGCGCGGTCATGCCCGATGCGCTTCTCAGCCCAACGCCCGTCGTCAATCGCATGATACGGTTGGACCGACGCGATGACGTTCAGCCTGGCGAAGCGGTCGAAATCTTTCGCGGCCATGTGTTGAGCGTGCTCGATTCGGAAACGGCGGTCGGCATCGCCATGAGACCTGGAAACTTCACCGTAGAGATCGAGAATCATCGAAATGGCTTGGTCGCCGATAGCATGAGTACAGAGCTGCAAACCGGCGGCATCGGCTTTCATCATGCGGTCGCGCATGAGAGAAAGAGGCTGCATCTCGTCTGAAAGTAAGCCACGATTGGCGGGTTGATCGGTAAACGGTTCAAAGAAATATGCGGTTGCAGAGCCGAGCGAGCCGTCGGCGTAAGCTTTGAGCGCGCCGATTCGCAGATAAGGTCCGCCAAAGGCTCGTCCAATGCCCAGTTTCACCTGGTCGTTTACTTGAGTGATTAGCGGCGCCGCATAGATACGCGTCGTCAATTCACCACGTCGGAGGAACTCCGAATACATCGCGATGTCGTCGTACTCCGGATTCATATCTTGCACGCTGGTTACGCCAAGCGACGCTGCGTGCCCCAGAGCACGTTTTACAGCCAGCCGCCGCTGATCGTGGGAGAGGGGCGGGATCACTTTGTAGATGTGGTCCATGGCCGAGTCTTTGAATGCACCAGTGGGATTTCCCTGGGCATCGCGGACAATGGTGCCTCCCGGCGGATCTGGAGTCTTGGCGGTGACGCCCGCGAGTCGCAGAGCGGCTGAGTTTGCCAGCGCCATATGGCCATCGTAGCGATTCACGAAAACAGGAGTGTTGGGAGTAACAGGATCAATCAGGTCTTTGGTGGGAAGTTGAGCCGGTGTCCATTTCGTCTCGTCCCAGTCACCTCCCTGGATCCACAGACCCTTTGAAGTCTTCCTGGCCTGATCCCCGATCCTGCGCGCAAATTCCTCGGGTGTTTTGGCGTCATTGAGTTGTACGTTGTCGAGCTGCAAGCCTCCACTGACGAAATGAACGTGGGCATCGTTGAAGCCCGGCAAGAGAAGCTTTCCTTCAGCATCAATCAGACGGCTTTTGGGTGCGCGCCAGGCGTTTATGTCAGAGTTCGATCCAACCGCCACGATGCGGTCACCTAGCACTGCAACCGCTTGAGCCGTGGGATGATTCTTATCCCCCGTCCAAACCCGCGCATTAACAATGAGAAGGTCGGCCGCCGGCTTGGATTGAGCGAAAGCATTTGTCAGAAAAATCAGAACGCAAGGAAGGCAGAACCCGCGAAGAATGATTTTCATGGTTGTAGTAAGTTAGCAGCGGATCGTCAGCGAAATCTTTCCATCCTTCACGGCAATCTATCTTTGTCCCCACTTCAGCTTTGCGCGAAGCACATCGAAGAATGTTCCGTGAGTGTGCAGCAACTGCACGTGATGTTCGGACTTGCGACAATGAACCCGATCCCCATCGAACATCGGCATACCGATCTGGCCGTCCACGCTCAGGTAAGCTTCGTCCTCACCGGTTTTAACCACGATCTCAATTTGGGCCGTGTCGCGAACGACTAAAGGCCGATGGGTCAGCGAGTGCGCGGAAACAGGTGTTATCACGAAAGCATCCACCGATGGCATGAGGATAGGACCGCCTGCCGCGAGTGAATACGCAGTAGAACCGGTCGGCGTTGAGACAATGAGACTGTCTGCCTGGTAACTGGAAACGAAGACTTGGTCAATGTAGACGTCGCAATGATTTAATCGTGCGATGGTGGCTTTGCCCACCACGATGTCATTCAGCGCGTCATAGCGAGCCACGCAAGAACCTTTGCGGATGATCTCGCAGTGCACCATGGACCGCGTCTCTGCCTGGCAACAACCCTCTTCGATTTCCTGCAGAGTCGTGTAAAGATCCCGCAAAGGCACTTCGGTCAGGAATCCTAGCGAACCTAGGTTGACTCCCAACACCGGAATCCCCGCCTTGGCGACCGCCCTGGCCGCAGAGAGCAGAGTTCCATCCCCGCCCAGCACTACGACGAAACTTAACGGGCGGGAGGATATTTGCTCTCGTGGCAGGACATCCACCCCAGTGGCGTAAGCCTCTGTCTCGGGGTCTACCACCACCTGATATTTGTGCGTGTGTAACCACTCGACAAGTTCCGGGACAACCCTCGCCAGTTCCGGCTTGCCGGGCTTAGAGATGATGGCAGCGAACTTATTTTGGCGGGCTGGAGCGTTCATGGGTTGAAATCGAATTGTACAGAAAATTGAAAAAAACGCTCACCACCGACCTTCGGGGTGCCCCGCTCAAGATCCGCTTGGGCGGGGATTTCAGTCTCCATCGGTTACGGATGTGGCAGAAAACATGAAGTTTTTGGCAACCTTCCAAATTTTGACTGCAAAAACCCCGCTCAAGCGGAGCTTGAGCGGGGCACCCTCGAGAGTTAGAACGGAGGCTGACGTCGATCGATCAGAACGTGGCGTAGAGCAAGAATTCGCGATTCCCTTCGGCTCCTAGAATTGGCGACTCAATCACATCGGTGTGAGCACAATTTAGCGCCATCAGAGCTCCCCGCATTTTCTCCACGGCAGCCGTCTGCGCGAACACATCGCGCACGATGCCGCCCTTCCCCACCTGCTGACGGCCGACTTCAAATTGGGGTTTCACCAATATCACGGCCTGGCGTCCCTGACGCTCCACCGTAGATTCCGGAAAAGCTGATCCGAAAACTGCGGGGAGAACCAAGGCTACGGATATGAATGAGACATCGATCACTACCAGATCTACCGTTTCTCTCAACTGTTCCCGGGTCAGGTAACGAGCGTTGGTTTTTTCCAGCAGGCGGACGCGAGGATCCTGCCGGAGGCGAAAATCGATCTGGCCGTGACCCGTATCTACCGCGATGACGCGGACTGCTCCGTGCTGCAGCAAGCAGTCGGTGAAGCCGCCGGTGGAAGCTCCAACATCCAAACATACCTTTCCCGCGACATCAATATGCCAATGCTCGAGAGCTTTTTCAAGCTTCAGGCCGCCACGTCCAACATATTTCAGATCCTCGCCGAGAAGCCGCACCTCGCAATCCGTATTTACGGCAGTGCCGGCTTTTTCTACCTTTTGGCCATTGACTAAGACTTTTCCTGCCAGAATTTGGGCTTGAGCCCGCTCGCGCGATGTTGCGAGGCCACGTTCTACCAGCAGTTTGTCGAGTCTGAGTTTCAATCGTGGTCCGGTTCCGGCAGATGCAGTCCTAACCCCCACTTAAGTGCCAGCACTTGAGCGGGTGCAAGGTGCAGAACCTCCTTTGGATGTATCCATTTACGAATACAGTTTCCAGTTTTTCCACAGCATTTTGCACCTTTGTGTTGAAAAGCCCCTCTGCACTGCGAGAGGCGCAAAAACTAACAGCCGCCCGGTGCGGGCGGCTGGAGTTCCGAAGATCGAAAGAAGCTAACCGGCGACTTCCTCCAGCAATCTTTGATCGATATCAAAGTTCGAATGGACGTTCTGCACGTCGTCGTGCTCTTCCAAGGCTTCCACCAGCCGGATCATCTGAGTGGCCTGCTGTCCTTCGAGCTTAATGTAATTCTGTGGAATCATCGCCACGCTCGAGGACGTAGGTGTGATCCCAGCCTTCTTCACCGCTTCCAGTACAGCCTCGTACACAGAGGGTTCGGTGAGGACTTCCCAGTTCTCGCCATCATCGCGAAGATCGTCCGCGCCGGCGTCGAGAACGATGCTCATCAAATCGTCTTCTTTGGCCGCTGTTTTCGGGACCACAATGTCGCCCTTCTTGTGAAACATCCAGGAGACGGCTCCGGCCTCAGCCATGTTACCGCTATTCTTACCGAACACATGCCGGATTTCGCTTACGGTGCGGTTGCGATTGTCAGTATTGATGTCGAGTAGCACAGCCACTCCGCCAGGTCCGTAACCTTCGAGGGAAAATTCTTCATATGTAGCGCCCGGCAATTCACCTGTGCCACGTTGGATGGCCCGTTTAATGTTGTCTGCGGGCATATTCTCGGCCTTGGCCGCCACGATCGCGCCTCGCAATCTCGGATTAGTGTCAGGATCGCCGCCGTTTTTGGCGGCAATGCTGATTTCCTTGATCAGGCGCGTAAAAATCTTTCCGCGCTTGGCGTCGAGCGCGCCCTTTTTATGCTTGATTGTGGCCCATTTTGAATGGCCAGACATGTAGATACCTCATATCTAAAGAACGTTGATAGCGTAGGATTCGCCCGTATAGGAGATCAATGATTTGCCTCGAAACCAGAGCAGGCGAATGCAAATTATAGCATGCGATGGAACCTAAGGCCTGGGACGGGCAGTGATTTGCTTCTGCTGTCGAGCCTTGTACGCATACAGGATCGCGAGCAGGGGCGGCGAGAGCAATACACCCCAGAACGGAATCAAGATTCCGAGCACAATCGGCGTGAAAATTGACGCCCACATAGGAACCTTAGCCATCCTCTTCATGATGTAGGGCTGCAGGAAAAATCCGTCGATCATCACAATCACAGCATAGAGAATTAATACGTAGAGAGGGTGCTCCCAGTCGCCCCAGCGAATGGTGGCGGCAAGAACCGGGCCAACCATTCCCAGCACGGCCCCGAGATGTGGCACGAACTGCAAGACGGCTGCAAGAAGCGCCCAGAATGGCGCCCATGGCACCTGCAGCACGTACAGTCCCACCAGCCATAGGATGCCGACGGCAAGCGAATCCTGAAACTGG
The DNA here is from genome assembly GCA_001914815.1 of Acidobacteriales bacterium 13_2_20CM_55_8. Classification (GTDB taxonomy): domain Bacteria; phylum Acidobacteriota; class Terriglobia; order Terriglobales; family Acidobacteriaceae; genus 40CM-3-55-5. Next base: position 12,231 of record MNDG01000049.1, on the reverse strand, counting down.
GCGACGATCCAATTCTTCAGGGCGCTACCCGTAACCCGGACGTGATCATTCAAATCCATTGCACTGTTGTGCTCTCATCCACTTCGAAACTTTTACCTGGGACTATTTTTTATCTTACCTTGTAAACCTCGTCGTGTAGCACTCGTCCATACTGACAGCACTCAATGCCCCGGGAGAGAAGGCGTTTGGAAACGGTTCTGACATCACGCTTGAGCGCGGCTGCAGAACAACCGGCGCAAGCCATTTCGTCGGCCAGGTTCGACGAGATTATCCGGCAGTACCAACGGCGTGTATACCGCATAATCCTCCTCTTGGTGAAAGATGCCGATGCGGCAGATACTCTGACACAAGAGTGCTTCCTTCGAGCCTATCGCAACCGCAACAGCTTCCGCAGCGAGTGCACAATTGAGACCTGGCTTCTGCGAATTGCAGTAAACCTGGTTCGTGATCACGGCAAAAACCGGCGACTCTCGTTCTGGAGAAAGCTGGTCGGCCTGGAAGAAAACGAAGCGAGCCTTTATGAGCGAGCAGCTACACCCCAACCTTCTGCGGAGCGAATTCTTCTAGCGCGCGAAGAGTTGGATGCCGTCTGGACCGCTGCCGCTTCCCTCTCCCAGCAACAGCGGGCCGTCTTTCTGCTGCGATTTGCCGAAGAGATGTCCTTAGCTGACATTGCCGAAGTCCTCGGACTGAGAGTAGGTAGCGTCAAAGCGCAGTTGTTCCGTGCGTTGGGCAAGGTGCGTGGCGCTTTGAAGGAGCAAAAATCAAGATGACACAACATTTAAGCGACGAGGATTTATTGGAAGTACTGCCGGATCGGTCTCCTGGATCCAATGGTCACTTGGCGACGTGCTCGTCATGCCGCGCTAAACGGGAGCGGATGCATCGCCTCTTGGCAGAACTGCCTGCCGTTACCCATGTTGTGGCGCAGAACACTGATGCATTCTGGGAGCAGCAAAGAACGGCCATCTGGGCCAACATCCGCTCGGTGGAACCTCGTAAGTTCCCAATCCTCGCCTGGGCATCGGCAGCAGCTGTGCTAGTAGCTGCCACTCTACTGTTTAGCATCGCTCCCACCGTCCCTCCCCGGGCGCAGGCCGACTCAGATCACGAACTTATGATCCAACTCGAGAGGACGCTACAAAGTGAAGTACCGGCGGCATTGGAGCCCGCCGCGCTGCTGGCTCGTGAGATCACGCAGAATTCTCAACTGAATTCACCTTCGCCAGATCGAAAAAAGGAGAGGAGTCATGAAAATTAGCAGCCTGATAGCGTTCATCATCTTGTGCACTCTTTGGTCAGAAGCCCAGGTGGCACAAGCGCCAAGTCCAGCCCCGCGAGCATCGGCCGGACCCAAAGCCGGGATTATTTATCACCGGGAATTGGGGAAGTGGTGGCAAAACTCGGAGGTGGCCAAGAAATTGCAGCTCAGCGGCGGACAGACTACCCAACTGGACCAGATATTCTACGACCACCGTGTAAAGCTGATTGACTACGGCGCTGAGATGGAAAAAGAAGACCTGAAACTGCAGACCTTGCTCGACGCGGACGTTCCCAACGAGGGTCAAATCGATACTCAGGTGGACCAGGTTCTGTCGGCACGAGGCAAGCTGGAACGCGAATTCACCATGATGAACTTGGACCTCCGCAAAGTCCTATCACTCGAACAGTGGCGGCAATTGAAATCGTTGCGCGGGGACAGGGGCGGGTTTGGAGATCGCATATTCTTTCGGCACGCGCTGCCTCCCGGTGCAGTTCCTCTCCCTCCTCCTCCACCAGGTATGGCTCCTGGATTGCCTGTGCCTCCACCACCACCCAATGAGATGTTCTGAAAGCTTTGTGCTCCATTCGGCCGCATGGTTCTTGCTCATCACCCATGCGGTCTTTTTCTTTCATGCTAAACTTTGATTAGATTTCACTAAGAGGTACGCAATGAAATTCGGCGTCATCATCTTCCCCGGTTCCAACTGCGACCATGACGCATTCTGGACGATCCAGCACGTAGCCAAGCAGCCGGTCACATTTCTGTGGCACGAATCCCATGATCTGGAAAACTGCGACGCGATTATCGTTCCCGGAGGCTTTGCCTACGGCGACTATCTGCGGACAGGCGCGATCGCCAAATTCTCTCCGGTGATGGAGGCTGTGGGAAAATTCGCCGCGACTGACGGACTAGTTCTGGGGATTTGTAATGGCTTCCAGATTCTATGTGAGTCGGGATTGCTGCCGGGAGCACTGATGCGCAACGTGGGCCTTAAGTATGTCTGCAAGCCGGTCCACGTACGGGTGGAAAACGCCAGTACACCCTTTACCAGTGGCTGCCGCCAAGGTGAAGTTCTAACCATCCCCATCGGCCACATGGAAGGCAATTATTTCTGTAACGACGCGACTCTGGACGAATTGCGACGCGACAAACGGATTGTGTTTCGCTATTCAACTGCTGCCGGAGAGATCACCGCTGAGGCTAACCCCAATGGATCCCTGGACAATATCGCTGGCATCTGTAACCCGGGGCGAAATGTGTTGGGCATGATGCCCCATCCAGAACGCGCCAGCGAGCCGGAATTAGGCTGTATCGAAGGTTTCAAGATCTTTGAGTCGTTAGTGGGCGCGATGGCCGAGAAATAGTTTCCGTCTTCTCAGCTTAGACGCGTAACCTCTGGTTGCACTCCTCCACTTGATGCGTTGTCTGCGGCTTTCTGCTACGCTGCAACTCTCTCTTCTAGTCCATGATTCGCTTTGGAATTCTTGGTTTCGGTCTACATGCGGCTAAACGGCTAATGCCGGGATTCGCGCTGGCGCAGAATTGCACGGTCACGGGCCTTTCCCGCCGTAGCCTGGAGAAGGCGCAGGAATCCGCGCGCGAATGGAAGATTCCGTTCGCGTTCGATTCAGCCGAAGCTTTATGCCGTTCGCCTAAAGTGGATGCGATATTCGTCACCACGCCAAATTCCTGTCATCCGCAGGATGTGCTTTTGGCCATCGAAAATGGCAAACCTGTACTGTGCGAAAAACCGATGGCAATCAACGCCGACGAGTGCCGTCGCATGGTGGAAGTTGCGCGAAAAGCTAATCTACTGCTGGGAGTGGCCCAAGTATTTCGTTTCGAGAACAGCACTGCCCGGCTCATGGACCGAATAGCCGCGGGGCAAATCGGCAAACCCATTTTCGCTCGCTCGGAATTTTCATTTCCCGCCGCGCAAGGCCATGCCCGCAAATGGATCAATGATCTCTCCGTGGGCGGTGGTGGACCCATCGCCGATGTTGGAGTGCATTGTATCGACACTCTCCGTTACATCCTGCAAGATGAAGTCGTCCGAGTCAGCGGACGCGGTGTGTTCGACAAAAACTCCGGCGACACGGAAGCCGCAGCCGCTTTGACGTTGGAGTTCTCAAGAGGAACTCTGGCATCGGTATTGGTTTCGTTTCGCGCGGAGTATCGGACGCCAATCGAAGTAGTGGGTGAAACTGGCGTGCTCCGAGCAGATGACGCCCTAAGCGTTGAGAAACCGGTCAAACTAGAGTTGCGCCGAAGTGGCGCAGTCATCGAAACAGAAACATTGTCCAATCACTTAGCCTATGCGCGACAGGTAGACGAGTTTGCCCACGCGGTCGAAGGCAAGTCGGAATTTCCTGTTCCCGGCGAGGAAGGCTGGGAGAACCAGATCATTCTGGACGCGGCTTATCGCAGCCTGAAGAGCGGTAAGGCGGAAGAAGTAAAGCCAGTGGTTAGTGGTTAGTGACCAGTGGTCAGAAGCGAGTTTATGCTTGGCGTCTGCGCACTGACCATTCCTTGTGCCGGAGAGACGGGCGCAATCCCCCTTGCCTGGACGATAGCCCAGTGCCACTCCTGCTCAGTGCTGAGAGGTGTATCCAAGGTTCCCTGGAACACTGTAGTTGTGAGCGGCGCAGCCGCAGCTTTCAGGTGGTAGAGAACGGTTATATCCGGACGCTTCTCGGCTGACACAATGCTTTCTCCCGCAGCCGGAACCAGCTTCGCCGGATCAATCTCCGCTGTGATCATGTCCGGCGAGCGCAAAATCGTAAGGGCTACGGTAATTTCACGAAGATCCCAGGCGCTGCCGTTGTGAACCGAAACCTGTAGGCGATCCCCGTCAATGATGGCAGGGCCTACGAGCTTGCCCAGTTCACTGTCCGGAAGATCGCGCGCCGCGAATGGAGCGGACAACAGCGACGTGGCCTGCGCACTAAAAGAAAGACTGCACGTCCCGTCAGGCGAAGACACCTGGAAGCTCTTCCCAAACCCGTCGAATGAAAATAGCAAGCCGCCGGCGAGTTTCCGGGCCTGCACCTCGTCCATGACTTGCAAGAGATTGTCGTTGTCAATCAGAGTGTGCGCGGGAGGACCTTGGCTTTTCCGGTATGAACGTGCCAGATCCCCCAGCGAGATATCGCTGTCGGACTGAGCAACCGCGCTAACCGGAATCGACAGCCCAGCCAATAACAGAACCAATGCTGAATATTGCTTACAGTTCATTTTGACGTCACGGCCCTTACATCATTCTGCCGCAAGCGGAGCGACAGGCATACTCATCTAATCGACAAGCATTCACTTAATTACTACCTGCATTTCCTTCAAAGATTGTAAACACCAATGAGATGACAATGCGTCCGGCGAGGCAAACGTTGGTAATCGAACCGAAGGAGTAAATCGAGAACGAGGGTTTAATTGGGCGTGCGGAGACGGAGCGGCACGCAACGGGATTCCGCACGCCCAGCTAGAGCACTTCCTTACAGAAGGCCGGACGAACGGAAACGGTTGACCGGATCGGCTATCAGCATCGCTTCCCGCCTGAAGAGCCAGCGGGCCACCGCAAAGCCCAACGCTGCGTAGCACAAATGAAGCATCTTCATAGCCCACCCCATGTTGTTAGATGCGTTCACACCTTCAGGGGAGGCCGAACAGCCAATCTACCCGCTCAAAGTATCAAGAGGACACCAGTAGGTCAATGCACTAAGGTGCCACCCAAATAGCACGGAAGTAATAGGCGGTCACCCGGTCTCAGCGCGGACCCGGGACCAGCGAGCCCTTTGAATCGGGCACCGAACTCCCGCTTTCAAGGGCTGCAGACTTATGGCCATGGAAGAAGAACAGGTGGATGAAGAACATCACAATCAGCACGGCGCCAAATGTGCAGACAATTGCGGCCCCGGTCGGTAGGTCCATCAACACCGAGAAATAGACGCCCAGAGCAGACACCAGAGTGCCCATCGTCCAGCCAATCGCCAGCCGGCGTCCCACACGATCGGCAAAAAGCATGGCGCCCACCGAGGGCACAATCAGATAACAGAAGACTAGCAGGACGCCGGCAATTGCCACCGATGACGTTACTACGAAACCAAATGAGGCATAGAACAGGAAATCCCAGAAGCGAATACTCATGCCCCTGGCCTCGGCTTCAGCCGGGTTTGTAGAAATCAGTAAAAACTTGTGGCGGAAAATGTAGTGGAATAGACCAATAACACCGTACAGGATGGCAGTCTTGATCACTTCATGCCTGTCCACGGCCAGAATGTTGCCGACCAGCATGTCCTTGAGGTGCTCAGTTTCCCCGGTGGCCTTGCTCATGGCCAAGATGGCAGCGGCCGATGCCACAGCGTAGGCAATGCCAATGAAAGCCTCCTGCGGAATATGGTTCCTTCGGGTGCGCGCGAACGCGAAAATGGCCGCCCCAATGAAGGTAAAGGCCAGGCTAAGCCAATAGGCCCCTTGTCCGTGGGGATCCATGCCAATGAGGATCGCGATCGTGGCGCCCAGCGCCGCAATCTGTGCCAGTGCCAGATCGACGAAGATGACACCGCGCTCCACCACGTGCACGCCCAGGTAGGCGTGGATTCCGGTCAGAATCAGGCTGGCCACAAACGGCCACACCAAAAATGGAAGAATCTCCATGAAGCTCCTTATCTACTGAGTCGCCTGGAAAGCCTTGGTCAGCAAAGCGATATCGTAATCAAAAAGCTTGAAGTAGTCGGTCACATCCTTTTCGCCACCTACAGACGGCAAATACTTCACCACTTGGGCTCCGGTTTGGGCGGCGATGCTGTTCGGTGTCTTAAGGTCGAAGTAGGGTTCCACCATAACGATCTTGCAATTCTCGCGCTTCATCAATCCGATGAGTTCAATGGTGTGGCTGGGTGTAGGGGGAATGCCGGGGCGTGGCTCAACGTATCCTATAACATTCAGCCCGAAGTTTTTGGCGAAGTTGGGAAGAGAATTGTGATAGGTCACGACTTTGCGCCCGTGATAAGGCTTCATGTCCGCATCCCATTTTTGCTTGGCCGTAGTCAAACGCTTATCGAAATCCTGAAACTTCTCCTGGAAATAACTGGCGTTCGTAGGATCCAGTTCACCGAGTTTCCCGGCGATACCCTTGGCTACGCGGCGTCCATTTTCCGGGTCGAGCCAATAGTGCGGATTGCCCAGAGGATGAACGTCTCCCATGGCACGAGTGACCGGCCCGGTGGGGATATCGAGAATCTCAGCAAACTGGGAAGCGTCCAGGTAGCCATTCGCGCCTATCTGAATTCTTGGATTGCCGCTCTGTGTAATCAGCGGCGGGAGCCAGCCGATTTCCAATTGCAATCCGACTGTGATCAGCAGGTCGGCCTGGCGCAGCTTCAGCAGGAAACTGGGTTTGGCTTCGACGAAGTGGGGATCCTGATATCCCTTAGCAATCGACTCCACCGTGATCCGGTCGCCACCAACCTCTTGGGTCAGCGCAGCCATGTCAGTGGTCGCGGTGATGACGTTCAGCTTTTTTGCCTGTGCTGGTGTCGACGAAAAAAACGCTCCCGGCAAGAACCCGAGCGCCACTAGAACCACGAAGCCGAATCTGATTCGCATATTCTTCATTCTCCTAGAAAGGATGGGCTCCGTGCGCCCCTAACGAGAAAATCACCTGCATAAAGAGTTCATTAGCGCTGAGGTTGTCCGCGTAGCTGAAATGGCGGTACTGGCCGCGAATCTGACTGAATTCGCTAGGCCAATAAGTCAGAACCACCGAACCTCCTTTATCCGTAAGGTTGGCAAACCGGCTGCGGTCGGATAAATCATAGCGTCCTCCCAGGAACCACCGCCGTCCTAGCTGGTAATCGGCTGAAGTGTAAAAACCGAACGCTCGTTGCTCCGTTGGAACCTGTTGACGCTGGCTCCAGATAAATTCCCCGCGGCCAACAAAGGAATGATAGATGGAGCGCCGCAGCGGCTTCCAGCGCAGGGTAGCGTCTATCCCATAGAGCTGAGTCAGGAAATCGGTGCCAAGTTCGTTGTGTCCGCGCGCATAAGAAAGACCAATATCTATGTTGGTTGATTCGGTGATGTCTGTGTAGCTCCGCAAGTGGGCCACAGCGCTGACGTCACTGTTACGCGAGGCGTGAAATAGCGGGCTGTCATCCTCTCCGGAATCGCCGCGAAACACTTGCCCAGTCGCCTCAAGGAATAAACCTTTGGGAGCTGGAATGATGCGTGAAATGGAAACGCCAGCATCGTCGATACCGTCTTCCCCACCTGCCAAATTATTCGTGACCAGGGGGCGATCAACCCATGGCAAGACGTGATTATGCATCATGTTGACTTTGCCAAACGCAGAACGCATCTTCCCCACTTTGGCCACGATACCGGCTGGCAATGCGGTGAATGTAATGTAGCCTTCTTCCAGGTTCACGCCCGATTCACCGAAGGAAATGAAAAAGTCGCCGCGCGCGTAGGGATCGATGATGGCCTGAAGTCCGATTTCGGATTCATGCATCTCGAGCGACGGTGTCGGTTGCACCGAATTACCGCCTGCCTTACCGATGAAATCTCCGATCACACTGATGTCTGGATTCAGCGCTTTGGCCGACGCAGAGGCGCCTCCGTAAACCGGTAACGCGCCGGGCGCTGCTTCTGCGGGTACCTGAGCCTGCGCAGGAACCGCGGTGGCTACCTGCGGCTGTGCGGTGGCCCCACCTGGAACTGGTGAAGGTTGCGCAGGAGCGGCGGCTGGCGTGGCCTTTAACATGCGCACTTGGCCCTCCAACGCGATGATGCGCTCTTCCAAGTCTTTAATCCGCTGCTCCATCGCAGATGAGTCTTGTGGGCTCTGTGGTGATTGAGTGCTCTGCTGAGCGACGACCGGAATGGGCAACAGCATCGCCACGACGACCCATGTGATTAGGTTTTTCATTCCATACTCCACGACCCGGAAATCACGGGTACCTTGAGGTTCCATCTTGTGAGAGAAAAACGGACTGCTTATATGCCCGCAGAAATGCAAAAGTGATTGAAGACGACTAGTGGGCTGGAGGGGGACGGACGTAAAACTGAAAGGATTCCAAAAGGGAACGAGGCGTCATCCATCGAAATCTTACGCGCGATGTAGCCCGGCGATTGGAAAAACACGCGACAAACAGCACCGCGGCTGTGGCTGGCTGAGCCATCAGGCAGGTTAGGCAAAGTGTCCCGCTGGGAGAGTCGGCACGAAACTCCACTGCGTTGGTGTCCAGCATGCGAGAACTGCAGAAGTGGGTCGCCTGGGCAATGCTAGCCATCACCATTGTGGCAAGGCACAGCCAAGCCATCCATTTCGGTTGTCGGAGGCTGAGGTTCACAGTTCCTTGCCAGTTAGATGCAGCAGTACCGCTGCATGTGGGGCTCGTTCCGGAGAATGTCAGCGATTCACGTCTCTACTTTCGCTGACGTCCTAGCGAGGTCCTGCTCCCCCCGCTCCGCTACTTTCCGTAACTGGCACCACGATAGCCTGAATGTTTTGTCCAGCGACCATTTTTTGAAACGCCGCTAAGTCGCTTTTCTGAATCTCCGCCCATCGCGCGAAACTAGCGTCAGCCTGCTTCTTCAGCTTGTCGAATATTCGATACGCAGCCTCAGTTGGAGCAGAATCGCTTCCGTCTCCAACCGTCAGCGCTAGAAATGCCAGCTTGCTGTCCACTTTTTGCGGATAGGCCAGTGAATCTTCGTTAGCTTTGATCTTGACCTGAATCAAGTCGTCACGAACCGAAATCAGCTTTTGATCCAAGTCAGTGGCTGACGTCAGCACAGGTTTGGTACTGGCATTCTGAGGCAGACGCTTTTTTAATCCGTTCACTTGGAGGCGAACATCCTCAACCTGGTTTACTGTGTCATAAACCCGGCTAAGCTGGTCACGAATCTGCATTAAGAGATCGAACTCTTTTTGCAAGTCCGCCTGCGAAACGTTGACCCGCGAATCAAGTTTCAGTTCCATGGGAACTGTCTGGCTCTTGCCGTCGATGGTCAAACGTACCTGATATTTTCCCGGCATGGCCATTGGTCCACGGCTGCCGTCTCTGTATTCGAACAGGTAGTAATCGGGTACATGACTGGCGCCCTGATAACGCAAATCCCAGAGGAAGCGATTCAATCCAGCTTCTGGTTTGATCTCCTTCTCGGGCTTTTTATCCTCCGGATCCAAAGGTTCGTCCAAGTTTTGAGTTTTGTTGCTGGAATATTTCCGTATCACATTTCCCGAGGCATCAAGGATCTCAATGACGGTTTCACCTTTGGGTGCTTCCTTGACAGAGTAGTAGATCACTGCGCCCGGCGGCGGATTCTGTCCGACGAGTACGGGCTTGGGTGGATCCTCGACGTTGTGCGCGCGATAGGCTGTGGATGGCGTGTACAAGTGAACGTCTTGCTTAGGAAACTCGTCGCTGAATTGCCGCAGAGGTGAAACGTCGTCAAGGATCCAGAAGGATCGTCCATGCGTGGCTAGCACGAGATCGTCGTTTTTCACCACCAGGTCATGGATTGGTGTCGTCGGAAGATTGAGCTGCAATGAGCGCCAATCCGCCCCGTCATTAAAAGAGACGTAAACCCCAGTTTCCGTACCCGCATAAAGCATGCCGCGTTTTTTAGGATCTTCACGCACGGCGCGCACGAACGTAGTTTCAGGAATACCTTTGGTGATCTTTGTCCAACTCTTGCCGTAGTCTCCGGTCTTATAGATATGCGGACGATTGTCGTCGAGTTGATGACGGTCGATAGCCACATATGCAGTCCCAGCATCATGCGGTGAAGCCTCGATCAGGCTTACGCGGCTCCACTCCGGCAAGTCCTTAGGGGTGACATTGGCCCAGTTCTTGCCGCCATCCTTGGTGACGTGAATCAGTCCATCGTCGGTGCCTGCCCAGATGAGATCTTTTGTCACCGGCGACTCGGCGAGTGCGAAGATGGTGTCGTAGTACTCGGTTCCGGTGTCGTCAATGTTGATGGGACCGCCCGAAGGTTGTTGCTTGCTCTTGTCATTGCGAGTCAGATCCGGACTGATGGCCTCCCAGTGCATGCCTCCATCCGTGGTCTTAAACAGACGTTCCCCGGCGTGATAAAGCGTGTTTGGATCGTGCGGTGAGATCAGGATGGGGGCTGTCCACTGAAACCTGTGTTCCAGGTTGGCAGCGCCTGCGCCATCACTCAAATCCGGCGTAATCGTAATGTTCTTGAGCTGCCCGTTGCGTTTGTCGTAGCGCGTAATGACGCCTTCATAGTCGCCAGCGTAGACAACGTTTGGATCAGGAGGAGAGGGCGCAATATAGCCCGCTTCTCCGCCCCCAACCGGATACCAGTTGGAACGATCGATTGCGCCGTTGTCGCTGCGACTCGCAATCGCGATGGTGCTGTTGTCCTGCTGCGCCCCGTAGACATAATACGGAGTACGAGTGTCGGTAATGACGTGATAGAACTGCGCGGTTGGTTGATTGTCTTCACGCGTCCACGTCTTTCCACCATCGAGGCTCACGGTGGCTCCGCCATCATTGGAGGCAATCATGCGCCGCGAATTTCTGGGATCAATCCACAAGCCGTGATTGTCGCCATGCGGCACTTTGACTTTGTTGAAGTCGCGTCCGCCATCTGTGGACTTGTAGAAATCCACATTCATCACATAGACGGTGTCCGGTTCCTGAGGATCGGCAACGACGTGCATGTAATACCAGGCGCGCTGCTGGATGGACCGGCCCTCATTCACCGCTTGCCAGGTCTCGCCTCCATCATCGGAGCGATACAGTCCGCCCTCATGAGCTTCAATCAGGGCATACACGCGATCGGAGTTGGCTGCGACCGCGACACCGATACGACCGTAGGGCTCTTTGGGGAGCCCATGCTCTTCCAGCCGTTTCCAGGTAGTGCCTCCGTCGTTAGAGCGATAGAGACCGCTTCCGGGCCCTCCGCTGGAGAGACTCCAGGGCATGCGCCGGGCCTGCCATAAGGAAGCGAAAAGAATGTTTGGATTATGCGGATCGAAGGCGATATCAATTCCGCCCGTATTTTCATCTTTATAGAGTACTTTCTCCCAAGTCTTGCCACCATCCGTAGTGCGGAAGATGCCACGCTCCGAATTGGGGCCGAACGGATGGCCCAACGCGGCCACATACACGATGTCTGGATTCCTGGGGTGGACAATCAGTTTTCCAATGGCGCGCGTATCCCGCAAGCCAACGTTTTTCCACGTCTTGCCACCATCGAGCGTTTTGTAAATCCCATCTCCGTGGGAGATGTTGCCACGGATGCATGCCTCTCCCGTACCGACGTAGACGATGTTCGGCTCCGACGGCGACACCGCCAGGCTGCCGATGCTCCCGACTGCTTCTTTATCAAAGAGCGAGGTCCAAGTCATGGCGCCGTCGGTCGACTTCCATACTCCGCCGCCCGTCGAGCCGAAGTAATAGGTGTTCGGGTCCCCAGGGATTCCAGACGCCGTCAGGGATCGCCCACCACGGAACGGACCAATTGGGCGGTATTTCAATCCCTTGAAGACAGGGTCTTCCTTTTTAGGGGGTGCAGCGATGTTCTGGGTTGCGGCGTTTGGAGCTGGCGATACCTGTTCGGTAGGTTTCCTCTCACGTTCTGTTTTGCTCTGCGCGAAACCGAGACCTGTCGCGCACAAGAACATCGGAATGACCAGCCATGCTGTCCTGCCTGCCGCCCGTATGGTGCAATGCATTTGATTCTCTCCAGAGAAGAAGTGGAATCGCCTATGTTAACGCCTGGACCGGCATCTGGGAAGGAGTGGTGCCAACAGGGATGGTGGAACCCAAGCTACCTTGCTACGGCCGACTCTTCTTGGGAAGCGCGAAAGCCACATAAACTCCCCCCGAAAGTGACTTCGGATCCTTACCTCCGCCGGCCGCGATCACCACGTACTGGCGTCCATTCACAGCGTAAGTAGCAGGAGTGGCATTGCCGGCAAAGGGCAACGT
>MNDG01000165.1 GCA_001914815.1 Acidobacteriales bacterium 13_2_20CM_55_8 | reverse complement strand
TGGGCCGCGGCGGATCCGATTTCAGCGCCGCGATCGTAGGAGCCGCACTTCGGGCGCAGCGAATTGAAATCTGGACCGATGTTGACGGCGTCATGACCACTGACCCTGATCTCTGTCCGGATGCACGTCTCATCGAAAAGATGAGTTTCGATGAGGCGGCTGAGCTGGCCTATTTTGGGGCCAAGGTTTTACATCCCGCCACGCTGCTGCCGGCGATGCGCCACGATGTTCCCGTCTGGGTTCGTAATTCCCGCAATCCGGAGTGCAGCGGAACTGAAATCCTTGCGCATACCAGCGACCATATTCAGGTAAAAGCCATCAGCGTGAAGCGCGGTGTCGCATCGGTGGATGTCGAACCGCTGCGCTGGCTGGCTCCAGAACTGGTTCGCGAAGTCTGTGATGTCTTCGAGCGGCATCACTACAGCCTTGATCTGTTGTCCGCATCGCGAGGCAGTTTGTCAGTCCTGGTAAGTACTACAGCAGCTCTGCCCGCGATTGCGGAAGAACTCCAGGGCCTGGCAAAGGTGCGCTGGAAAAATCACCAGGCGCTGGTCTGTCTGGTAGGAGAGAAGATTCGGCGGCGGCCGGATATTGCCAGCCGGGTGTTCCGCGCAATTTCGGATATCGACGTCAGAATGATTTGTCAGGGAGCATCGGAGCGCAGTATCAGTTTCCTGGTAGACGAGTCGAAGGCGGAAGAAGCAGTTCAGCGCCTCCATGGCTTGTTCTTCCCGCCGGAAAAAGTCCAGGCGGTGGATGATTCTTCGCACGCATTGTGCCAGGCAGGTGAATCATGGGTTTAAGTCTGCGTGACACACTTATCGATCAACCTGCGAAGCGACCTCAGAGTCGTGCCCGGCTCGAGCCACTTCCATCTATTTTGAAAGTGGCGATTCTCGGCTTTGGCACGGTAGGGCGCGCGGTGGCCGAATTGCTTTGTTGCAGTCCTGCTCTTCCGCTTCGTCTCACGCATATTTACAACCGGAATGTGGACCGGAAACGGGTTCCGTGGATACCGAGCCGAGTCCGTTGGACTGACAATTTCGACGAGATACTCGCCAGCGATGTAGACGTCATTGTCGAACTGGTTGGCGGCGTACGACCCGCGGGCGATTGGGTACGGCGAGCACTGCATGCGGGAAAATCCGTGGTCACCGCCAACAAGCATCTGATCGCGACTGAGGGAGACGAATTGCTCGAGCTCGCACGCAAGACAGGTCAAAGGTTGGAATACGGAGCGTCGGTGGCGGGTGGCGTCCCTGTTCTTTGCGGCCTGGAGCAGGGATTGGCAGGCGAACATCTTTTCCGCCTGACTGGCGTTCTCAACGGCACCTGCAATTACATCCTGAGCAAGATGGAAAACGAAGCTGTGAGTTTTAGGGACGCGCTGGCGCGAGCACAGGAAATGGGATACACCGAAGCAGATCCTTCCCATGATCTCGGAGGTTTTGACGCGAGTTGCAAATTGGCAATCCTGGCGCGAGTTGGTCTCGGCGCTCAACTGAATCCGCAAGATGTTTACTCCCGTTCCATTGAGGGAGTCGAAGCCGTCGATTTTGAGTACGCCAGAAAGCTGGGGTGTACCATTCGTCAAGTTGCGATTGCTGAACTGAAGGGAACCGAGCTCTACGCGGCCGTGCAGCCCACCCTGGTCCCACTGGGGTCGCCACTTGCGCAGACTAGAGACAATCAAAACGTGCTGATCACCGCCGGAGTCCATGGCGGTGAGACGGTTTTTGCTGGCTGCGGTGCGGGAGGCGGGCCTACCTCGGTCGCGATCGTTTCGGACCTGGTATCAATATCTCGTGGACCGTCTTTCACAGGTTCGCACAATCCACCAGAGCTGAAATCTTATCCGTTGAACCTTGACTTGGAGTCCCCACGTTACTTGCGGCTAAGCGTGCGCGAAGGTACGAATATTTCAGATGCTGTGGGCCGGGTTCTCGTCGAAAGCGGAGTCTGCGTACGTTCCGTACTACAAAAATCAGACAGCGGAAGCACCGGATCAGTGCTGGTTATGATACTGGAGTCCTGCCCTGTCTCAATTCTCGAGGTCGCGCTGAAACGCCTTAAGGAACTCATCGACTGCCTGGCTTCCGCCGTTACTTTGCCGATCATGAGCTGACCTGATCGCCTAACAACTTCTTTCGCGGAAGCTTTGCCACACAAGAGCTATTCATTTTCTGCTTGACAGTAACTTCAATCCGCTTAACAATATGAATAATTATTCATGCAGATGAATATACATTCACTATGAGCAAGCCTTTGAGACAGAAGGTGATCCTTGATTTGTTGGAGCGTGGCCCAGTCGCAAACCAGGAAGAGTTGCAGCGCGCCTTGAACCGCCGCGGCCTCAAAGTCGGACAAGCAACTTTGTCTCGAGACATCCGTGATCTGGGTTTAGTGAAGACTGCCACAGGTTACGCTCAACCACAGGGAGAGACCGCATCAGAATCTGCCTTGCCGCCAGTCTCGCGATTAGTGCGCGAGTTTGTGCTCGAGGTGCGGCCCGCGCAGAATCTGCTCGTAATCAAGACGACGGTTGGCAGCGCTCAGCCTGTGGCCGCGGCTCTGGATGGCGAGGACTGGCCGGAAGCGGTAGGCACCATCGCCGGTGATGACACGATTCTGATCGTTTGCCCGGATAAGCGAGCCGCCAGCCGCCTGGCATCACGCACCCACGAGATGCTTGCCTGATGCCGGCCAAACTCAGGACCGCTGTGATAGGCGCCACCGGCTATTCCGGCAGCGAACTGGCGCGCCTCCTTCTGCATCATCCGCGGCTGGAGACGCCTTTGCTGCTTCGGCGCGAGGGCGAGACCAACGGAGAAACTTCTGCGCAGATGCCACCGTCTTTTGCCGGCAATGGATGCCCCGCGCTACAACCCTTCTCATGGACAGCGCTGCAACAACACGACGCAAAACTTTTGTTTCTCGCCACTCCGCACGAAGCGTCGCGCTCGCTGGTGCCCGAGGCTCTTGCGCGAGGACTTCGCGTGATTGACTTGAGCGGCGCCTGGCGGCTGAAACAGGCTCAGCATCGCGCCATCTATGGCTTCCAGGATGAAGATGCCGCGACCGCAGCCGAACTCACCGAGAAAGCGGTCTATGGCCTTCCTGAACTGAATGGTGATCGCATTCCGCATGCGGCATTAGTGGCCAATCCCGGGTGTTACGCGACTTCCGTCATCCTGGCGTTGGCTCCTTTGCTGGCTGCGGGCATCGTAGATCGAAAAAAAGGAATCATCTCTGACTCGAAATCCGGAGTTTCGGGCGCTGGCAAGGAACCAATTGCACGCACACACTTTGTTTCGGTGGCCGATAATCTCTCTGCGTACTCTGTATTCGGGCACCGGCACGTCGGAGAAATTCTCGAACAGTTACAGCTGAATACGTCTGAATTGATTTTCACTCCCCATTTGCTTCCTATACCGCGGGGAATTTTATCCACCCTCTACGTGCATCTTGTCCGCGAGATGAAACCGGCCGAAGTCGAGTCCTGCTTTCGCGATTTTTATTCTGGCAAGCGCTGGGTCCGTGTCTTCGCTACACCGCAACTGCCGGAGATCCAGTTTTCCCTGCATACGAATTACTGCGATCTCGGCTTCTGCCTGGCAGCAGACGGACGCCGCCTGGTGCTGGTGTCTTGCGTGGATAACCTGCTGAAGGGCGCGGCAGGCCAGGCCGTGCAAAACATGAACCTCATGTACGGGTGGAAAGAAGAGGAAGGCCTGCAGTGAAGATCGTGATCAAAATCGGCGGCGCTGCGCTCGAGGATAAATCCACGCTCCACAAGTGCGCTCACGCAGTTGTGGAACTCGCTCGCGACGGGCACCGCATTGCAGTAGTTCATGGTGGAGGAACCGCTCTCACCCGCACATTGAAGCTGCTGGGTAAGGAAAGCGACTTCGTCAATGGGCTGCGTATCACCGACGCCGAGACCCGTGACGTGGCGCTGATGGTATTGGCGGGCATCGTGAATAAGAGTCTGGTAGCGGGAATTGTTGCGGCGGGACACCCGGCCGTTGGATTGTGCGGCGGAGACGGCATGGCATTTCGCGCGCGAAAGAAGCAGACCGAGGGTTACGACCTCGGATTTGTCGGAGAGATTTCCTGGGCGGAGCCGCGCTGGATCGAAGCCATTTGGAGCGCGGGTGGTATCCCCGTGATGTCATCGGTAGCGCTGGGTTCGGATGGAGAGTACTACAACATCAATGCGGATCAGATGGCATCCGCGTGTGCTGTAGCATGCCACGCCGACGCCTTAATTTTCCTGACCGATGTAGCGGGCGTAACCAATGCCGAAGGTGCCGTGATTCCCTGGCTCAACATTCTCGAAGCGGCTGCGCTGGTCGAAGCTTCCGTGGTCGGCGGCGGAATGTTACCCAAACTGGAAGCTTGTAGCCAGGCGCTCAAGAAAGGCGTAGGCCGAGTGCGCATTCTGCCTGCAACACAGGCTGAGATTCTGCCGCAGTTTTACTTCACCAAACTGGAATGCGGAACCGAGGTGACGGCTTGATGAACCTTGCTACCGTCATCCGTTCCGAAGAAAAATGGCTGCTACCGACCTATGATCGCCAGAAGGTACTGTTCGAGAAGGGCCGCGGATTGTATTTGTGGGATTCGCGCGGCAATCGCTACCTCGACTTTCTCAGTGGAATCGGTGTGAACGCATTGGGCCACTCGCACCCGGCAATCAGCTCCACTTTAAGAAAGCAAGCAGGCCGGCTGATTCACGTCTCCAATCTTTTCTTTCACGCATATCAGGCGGAACTTGCCAAACGACTAACAAGAATTTCGGGCCTGGACCGCGCATTTTTCTGCAACAGTGGGACCGAAGCCTGGGAAGGCGCGCTCAAGTTGGCTCGTGCCTACGCGCGCACACAGAATCACAATGGCCACAAAGCGAAATGGCGGCTCCTTGCTCTCGAGAATTCATTTCACGGCCGCACCTTCGGTTCTCTCGCGACAACCGGCCAGGAAAAATACCGTCATCCTTTTACGCCGCTGGTCCCGGGAGTCGGTTTTGTTGCGTTTAATGACGTTGAGGATCTCAAGCGGCAATTCGACGGCAGCGTCTGTGCCATTTGTCTGGAGACGATTCAAGGGGAAGGTGGAATTCGTCCGCTCACTCCCGAATTCCTCCAAGTCGCTCGCGCGTTGGCGGACCGCACCGGTGCGCTGCTCATCCTTGATGAAATTCAATGCGGCTTAGGTCGCACCGGACGCTACTTTGCCTACCAGCACTACGGCATACAACCGGACATTCTCACCGTAGCCAAGCCGCTGGCAGCGGGATTGCCGCTGGGGGCGCTGCTTACCACAAACCGGGTAGCTAGCGGAATGCATCCTGGCATGCACGGAACGACTTTCGGCGGGGGACCGCTGGCGTGTGCCGTCGCAATCGAATTTCTACGTACTCTCGATGGATTGCTGGACCACATACGGGAAGTAGGCGACTACTTCCGCGCGCGATTGGAAGATTTGCGGACTAAGCACGTTTTCATTCGCGAAATACGTGGCTTGGGACTCATGCTCGGCATGGAATTGGATTCCGCGGAGACCGCTAAGGCCGTGGTTCAACAGCTGCTGCAAAAGGGAATCCTGATCAATCGGACACAGGAAACAGTATTGCGGTTCCTGCCGCCCTACATCATTCAAAAAAAGCACGTCGATGAAGTAGTGAGAACACTCGATTCGGCCTTAAGCGCAAGCGCGACGAAGCGACCGCCGATGCGCGCCGCGAAAACCACAAAAAGGAGCCTGCGGTGAACAGTCAGGCATTCAATGCTTCACAAATCGTGGCTTTACCAGAGAATAAAGGATTCTGGTCTCGCGACTTGGTTTCTACGCGCGATCTGAATCCACCAGAGGTGGAAGCTGTTCTGCACCTTGCTGGATTGATGAAATCCCTGCCGGCGGAATTTCGTGGTGCGTTGGCCGGAAAACAGATGGCCATGTTTTTTGAGAAGCCGTCTCTGCGCACGCGTCTGACATTTGAGGCTGGCATGGCCAGCCTGGGCGGAACGACGTTCTTCATGGACCAGACTCACGAACGAATCGATGCGCGAGAAAAGCTTAGCGACATCGCGCATAATCTTGAGCGCTGGGTCAACGCGATTGTGTTGCGCACCTTCGACCAACAAACCATCGAAGGCATGGCGGAGCACGCCTGCGTTCCGGTCATTAACGCGCTTAGCGATCTCGAACATCCCTGTCAGGGATTGACGGATTACTTCACCCTGCAAGAGCGATTTGGTGATTTGAAAAACATCTGCCTGGCCTATGTCGGCGATGGAAACAACGTCGCTCATTCGCTGCTGCTTACTTGTGCCAGCTTGGGTTCACATATCCGCGTCGCTGCTCCCTCTGGTTACGAGCCGTACGCCCAGATTGTGGCCGACGCGCGCGCTATCGCGTGCCAGACCGGCGCCACAATCGAACTTTGCCATGACCCGTACGATGCGGTAGCAGGGGCAGACGCGGTGTACACCGACACTTGGGCAAGTATGGGTCGCGAACACGAGGCCGATGAGCGGTCTAAAATCTTTCAGCCTTATCAAGTAAACGAAGATCTGGTTTCGGCCGCGGCATCCCATGCTATTTTTATGCACTGTCTCCCCGCCCATCGCGGCCAGGAGATCACCGATGCGGTCATCGACTCCGAGCAGTCGGTTGTTTTCGAGCAAGCAGAGAATCGTTTGCACGTGCAGAAGGCGATTCTCATGTTGCTGCTCGGCGGCGAGATGAGCCGTCTACAGATTAGGAGCGCCCATGCCTGAAAAAGTCGTCCTTGCTTATTCCGGAGGCTTAGATACTTCCATCATCATTCCATGGCTGAGGGAAAATTATTCCTATGACGTGATCGCTATGGTAGGCGATGTCGGCCAGGGAGATGACCTTGAAGCTGTGGTTGAAAAAGCGTACGCCACAGGCGCGAGCAAGGTAGTGGTGGAGGATCTCCGCGAAGAATTCCTGACCGAATACGTGTTTCGTGCATTGCAAGCGGACGCGGTGTACGAACACAAGTATTTGTTGGGGACATCGCTGGCCCGTCCCGTAATCGCCAAACACCAAGTGGAAGTTGCGAACCGCGAAGGCGCGACCGCCGTTGCTCATGGATGCACCGGCAAAGGCAACGACCAAGTCAGATTCGAGCTGGCCTATCAGTCGCTTGCCCCCGAGCTCAAAGTCATCGCGCCCTGGCGTGAGTGGACTCTGAAGTCACGAGAAGATTGCCTCGACTACGCTGAGCAGCATGGAATTCCGGTCGCCGCCAGCCGCGAGAAGATCCACAGTCGCGACCGAAATCTTTGGCACATCAGCCATGAGGGAGGGGAACTGGAAGACGCCGGGAATCCGCCGTTAGATAGCACGTGGCAAATTACTCGTTCACCGCAAGAAGCGCCTGATCAAGCTGAGCAGGTGGCCATCGGTTTTGAGAGAGGAATTCCAATCGCGGTCAATGGCATGAAGCTCGATCCGGTGTCTCTCGTTGAGTTGTTGAACGAGATTGGCGCTCGCAATGCGATCGGGCGTGTGGATCTGGTGGAAAATCGCTTCGTAGGAATTAAATCTCGCGGATGCTACGAGACTCCCGGAGGAACTCTGCTGATCGCGGCTCATCGTGAGCTGGAGGCCTTGTGCCTGGAGCGTGAGGTCGCGCACTTCAAGCAGCACGTCGGTTTGAAGTATGCCGAACTGGTTTACTTCGGCCTGTGGTTTACGCCACTGCGGGAAGCACTCGATGCCTTTGTGGAAATTACGCAGAAAGATATCACTGGCTCAGTGCAGCTTTCTTTGTATAAGGGAAACGTCGCAGTCGTGGGCCGCGAGTCCGAGTATTCGTTGTACCGTACCGACCTGGCCGGATTCACCATGGGCGAGAATTACGACCAGAAGGATGCCGAGGGATTCATTCGTATCCTCGGCTTGCCGGCTCGCTCGCGTGCCCGTGCGCGCATGGAGATTGCGAGATGAAGATGTGGTCCGGACGCTTCCGCCAGCCGCCCGATTCTGACTTTGAACGCTGGCAGCGGTCCTTTGACTTCGACCGGCGATTGTTAACTCACGAGTTGGCCGCGAGCAGCGCCCATGCTCGCGCGCTGGCGAATGCGGGCATCCTGTCTTCGAGCGAGCTCATTTCAATTCTGCAAGGACTGGAGCGGATTGCCGAGCAGGCGGCCGTCTCTCCAGCGTTTCTTGAGGACTCCGAAGCTGAAGATGTTCATCACTTCGTAGAGAAGAATCTTGTCCATCTTATCGGCGACACGGGATACAAACTCCACAGCGGCCGCAGCCGCAACGAGCAAATTGCCACCGATCTTCGGTTATATGTCCGAGTCTGCATCGATCAGTTGCGAGCGGAGTTGGCGGAGTGTCTCGATGCGCTAGTCGAAGGTGCCCAGCGTGCCGGAAACGCAGCCATGCCTGCCTACACCCATCTGCAGCGCGCTGAGCCGGTTTTAATGTCCCACTGGTTGCTGGCTTATGTGGAGATGTTTATCCGCGATGCCGACAGGCTTGTAGATTGCCGGAAGCGACTGAATTTCTGCCCGCTCGGCTCCGGCGCGGTTGCGGGAACCACGCTGCCGCTGGATCGTCGCGCTATGGCAATCGACCTGGGTTTCGATGCTCCGACGCTCAATAGCATCGATGCAACCGGCGACCGCGATTTTGTTCTGGAATTCGTGAATGCACTTTCAATGGTTGGACTGCACCTAAGCCGCTGGGCCGAGGAGATGATTCTGTTTTCCTCGCAGGAGTTTGACTTTGTGCGCTTGCCCGAAGCGTACTCCACCGGCAGCAGCGCCATGCCTCAGAAGAAAAATCCAGATTTACTGGAACTTACGCGCGGTAAAGCTGCCCGCATTATCGGTGCCGCAACTGCGCTAGCCGTTACTCTGAAGGGCCTGCCGCTGGCATATAACAAGGACCTGCAAGAAACCCAGGAGCCGCTATTTGACGCCGCTGAAACCGTGCTTGCGCTGATTCCCCTGGTTACGAATTGGATGAAGGCAGTGGAGTTCAATCTCGATCGCATGCGGGAAGCTGCGCAGTCGGGATTCATGAATGCCTGGGCTGCGGCCACCTACCTGGTGCAACGCGGAGTTCCTTTTCGCCTCGCCCATGAGCAGGTCGGAAAGGCCGTTCAGTTGTGCCTCGAAAAAAGTTGCGAGCTTCAGGATCTATCAGTGCAGGAACTGCGCCAGCTCAACCCCTTGTTCGATGAAGATTTCTATTCCTGCCTCGACCTTACGTCGGTGCTGGCTCTTCATGATGTTCCGGGCGGTACGGCCCCGGGACAAGTGCAGCGCGCGGTTGCAGATGCAAAGCGTCGGATCGAATTCATACGCGAGGAAGCGCATGCGCACGCGTGAAGCCATCCTGCCCGATGCGCAGCGAATCCATGACTTGATCGCAACCTATTCCGGGGACGGCACACTGCTGCCGCGCTCCTTGGCAGAAATCTGCGAGAATGTGCGCGACTTTGTCGTCTTAGAAGAAGGCGATGAGATCATCGGTTGCGGCGCGCTTCATCTGTACGGGACGCATTTAGCGGAAATTCGCTCGATCACCGTCAGTCCTCTATATCAAGGTTGCGCTGGCGGGAGACGTCTAGTGAAAGCTTTGCTGGTCCAGGCGAAAAAACATGGAGTGAGCTGTATTTGTCTCTTCACCCGAATCCCAGAGTTCTTCGCAAGAATGGGGTTTGCTATGGCACAGCGCGAAGATCTGCCCGACAAAATCCACAAAGACTGCTGTAATTGTCCGCGCCTTCATTGCTGCGACGAAGTGGCTATGGTTCGTGGTGAGCTTCCCAAGTTTGCCATTCTGCCGGAGCCGCTAACAAGCTGGTTGGTGAAACTCCAGGCATGACCCTGCCTCGGCGTTCACCAGGCAAAATTTATTTGCCGCAAGGATTCAGTTTTTCCGCTGCTTGTGCCGGAATCAAGGCAAGCGGCAGGCTAGATCTAGGGTTGGTCGAGGCCGCGCCTAGAACCACTGCTGCTGCTGTTTTTACAAAGAACCGAGTCGTTGCTGCCCCTGTAGAAATCGGTCGTGCTGCTTTGGCTGCTACCAAGGGGCGAGTACGCGCCGTGATTGTCAACTCTGGGAATGCCAATTGCGCGACTGGAAATCATGCCTACCGGTCTTGTCAGCGAATTTGCGGGGCCACCGGACAATTGCTCGGCTTGCCCTCTGAAGAAGTATTTCCTTCCTCAACCGGCATCATCGGAGTTCCTCTACCAACTGAAAAGATTCTCCCTACTCTCGCCACTCTAGTATCGGAACGAGGCACAACCAGGAAGCATCTCGATCAATTTGTACGCGCCATCATGACTACCGACAAGCGACCCAAGCTGGCTTCGGTTCGTTTTCGCTCAGGGAAGGAAACTATCACCGTATTGGGTGTCGCGAAGGGCTCCGGCATGATTCATCCGCAGCTCGCGACTATGCTCGTATATTTGTTCGCCGATGCTGTAGCTACTCCTGCAGACTTGAAACGGCTTCTGCGAGGTACGTGCGAACAAACCTTCAATTGCATTTCGGTGGACGGTGACACTTCCACGAATGACACTGTATTGCTGCTTGCCTCCGGCCAGAGCGGAGGTCGCTTGAACGATGGCTCACGCAAGCAGTTCGCGGACGCGCTTGGCGAAGTCTGTCAGTCTCTAGCGGAGCAGATCGTGTCGGATGGTGAAGGGGTGCAACATGTGATACGGCTTTCGGTTGAGCAGGCCAGTAGTCGAGAAGAAGCGCTGCGAGTGGCTCGAGCCGTCGCACACTCCTTATTGGTAAAGACAGCCTGGGCCGGAGCTGATCCGAACTGGGGACGCATCCTGGCTGCCGTTGGAGCTTCCGGGGTGGCGATCAAGCCCGACACTGTGAATATTTTTATCGGTTCACAATTGGTATGTCGCAATGGCGCAAGTTGCCCGTTCGCTGAGAGAAAAGCACACCGTCACTTAGCTAAGCCCGTCTCTGATGTTCGTATTATCCTTCAGCGCGGTCACGCTAATACAAAGTTTCTGACCACTGATTTGACTGCTGATTACGTTCGAATCAACGCCGACTACTCCACGTGAGTCCAAGTCGATTCGTCACCTCCAGCGGGCGTTAAGCGTCGCGCAGCATGGTAGGCTAAATCTGTGAAGAGCCGTACACCGCATTCTGTTCTAATGCTGCTCTGCTTATCTGCAGCTATTGACACCTGGGCCCAGAGTCCCGCTGCTCAAGATTCGACCGGCAATGCCAGCCCTACGGTGGTAAGCGCCCAAGCTCAACTCAAGCGTGGCGATCTGACATCCGCAGAGACCTCTGTTTGGTCTCTGCCGGAGGTACTGTTTGGACGGGTGCTGCAACTCAATCCGAAATCAGTTGTGGCACGAACGCAGTTGGCGAATGTCCTATCCGTCCAAAACAAGCACGATGAAGCCATCGGCCAATACCAGCAGGCCATGAACCTTGCACCGGATAATGCCGACTTGAAGCTCGATTTGGCGTCTCTCTATGTACGTAAAGCAGAGTTTGAGCAGGCCCTCTCCACGCTGAAAACAATTCCGCCGGATCGATTTCCTGTGGCAGGAATTCCGCTGAAAGTTGCTAGCTTGTTGGCCCTTGGAAGAAAGTCGGAGGCCATTAAGCTATTGCCCCAGGTGAAAAATTCCCCGACGGCTGCCATGGATTTGTCTGAACTGTTTCTTCGTAACGACCTTGCCGACGAAGCTCTTCGGACTCTCAATCTTGTTAGCTTGAAACGACCTCCAGCGCGTTTCTACTACGTGAAGGGAAGGGTTTTGCAGGCAAAAGGACAGATTCCGGCTGCATTGAGCAGCCTTCGTCGGGCTTCTGCCTTCGATCCAAAATCGGCAGACACTCTAGTCGCAATAGCGCAGATCTATGCCGTGCAAGGCAAACACGTCGATTCGTTCGCTACACTCCAGCGTGCTCGAACTCTGAATCCCGAGTCGGTTGCGGTGTTACGGCGTTTTGTAGTGGAAGCCATGCAAGCCGGGCAACACCGTGCTGCGCTTGCTGCCGCCAATCAGCTCGTCCAGAAGAGCCCTGAAAACCTTGACGATCTCTATCTGGCCGCAGCAGTCATGCTGCAAGAGAAAGAACTCACGGCAGCCATTCCGTTGCTGGAGAAATATGTGGCGCAACGTCCCGACGATGCTAAAGGCTGGCTGGGACTGGGAATGGCCTATCTGGAAAAGCGCCGCTCTGATTTTGCACGAAAGGCCCTGGAGCGATCGGCGCAATTGGATCCTACACTCACTGAAACTCAGTACCAGCTAGGAGCGCTCGCGGGACAGGAAGGGAACCCTCAAGAGGGTATTCAGCATTTCGAGCAGGTTGTGCACATGCAGCCCCGTCATGCCAGAGCCCTGGCGGGTCTCGGGGCCCTCTACATCCAGACCAGAGAGCTGGACAAAGCACTTGATGCCCTACAGCGTGCAGAGACTCTCGATCCCAACAATGCGCAGATGGAATACGACCTGGGTCTGGTGCTGAGCAGTCTGGGTAAGCCGGAGGAAGCGAAGGTGCATATGGAGCGCTTCCGTAAACTGAAAGCAACACAATCTCGCGGAGCGCCCAACCGGCCGGTTGAGGAATCTCCTGCAAATCTGCCAAACGTCAGATAATTTATGGAATTAATGCGCCTTAATCGTTGACAGAGGGTGATCAACATCAGTGAGGCTTGATACTTTCAGCGGCACTCGTCCTGTAATTCCTCCATCTTCCACCATGGTGTAGATCAAATCAGCGCTTAGGTCCTTGTAAACTTCCTTCTTCCCCGTTGGCCAGGAAATCTCGACCGTGTCTATGCGGGTTTCCTGGCCGAGGCCGAAGTGCAGGCGCAGATCGTTTTGTGAAAGATAACTACTCCCGCTCCGCACCTCGTTGAATTGCACCAGATCTCCCGCTGTCACTGTCACCCGCGCACCGATTGCCGCTTTGTTACTTTTTGTGCCGACGAGTTTGAACAAGACTGAATGATTGGAACTCTGAGTACGATTGATAAGCAGCGTCGGCGGTTCGCCCACATTCAATATCAAAACGTCAACTTTGCCGTCGTTATTGACATCCCCGAAGGCCGCGCCTCGACGTGAAGAAGCCGGCAATTTATCCAGGCCTGAGATGGCAGTGACGTCTTCGAATGTGCGATCTCTCTTGTTGCGGAAAAGAAGCAAGGGCTGCTTGTAGGGGGCGCCTCCTTTTACCAAGTCCATTTGCGGATAAACGTGCCCATTGGCCACGAAGATGTCCGGCCAACCGTCGTTGTCCATGTCGAAGAATGCCGTGCCCCAACCCACAAATGGATAGCTGGGCTGTGCTAGTTGCGCGTTCCAACTAATGTCAGTCATGCCACGCACGCCCTGGTTCCAGTACAAAGTATTAGGTTGATCCGCGAAATTGGTAACAAAAATATCCAGCCTTCCATCGTGATCGAAGTCGGCGACATCGACACCCATTGAGCCTTGCTCCTGACCGTCTAGGCTGAGCGCTACGCCGGATAGGAGTCCTACCTCCTCGAAGGTGCCATCGTGCTTGTTGTGATAAAGAAAATTGGGGCCGGCGTCATTCGCCACGTAAAGATCAGGCCAGCCATCATTGTCGTAGTCAGCCCAGACGCTTTGCATTCCAAAACGACGTTCAGGATCGTCTAGCCCGGCTTTTTTGGAAACATCTTCAAAGGTTCCGTTGCCTCGGTTGTGGAAGAGGAAATCGGACTCTCCCGGAAGGCCTCCAGGACCGCATTGCACCAAAATTCCCCGGAAGCGACAGAACTTATCATTGCTGCCAAACTCCGGAAGCTTGTTGATATCGACAAACACGTAGCGCGGTACGAATAAATCAACCTTTCCATCGCGGTCGTAGTCGGCCCACGACGCGCCGGTGCTGAAGCCTCCCACCCGCACTCCTGCTTTTTCAGTCACATCCTCGAACTTGCAATCGCCGAGATTCCGGTAAAGCACATTTCCGCCGTAACCGGTCACGTACAGGTCTTGCCAGCCATCATTATCAAAGTCAGCGACGGCCACGCCCATTCCCCAACCCTTAGTCGTCAGACGGGCGCTCTTAGTGATATCCACAAACTTGAGGTCTCCATCCTGGTGATAGAGCGTGACCATCGGGTCGCCACCCTGGCGATAGCGATCTACGGAAGAGCCGTTCACGGTGACGATGTCTAATTTTCCGTCATTGTCACAGTCGATAAAACCGACACCGCCGCTCATGGATTCCAGAATGTAACGTTTTTCCGGCGAGGACAGATGGGAGACAGTGAGTCCGGCCTGTTTGCTGACGTCCTCAAATTTTGGAACCGGAGGGGAAGGAGCCTGAGCTACGCAAGTGGCGGATAACAGTACAGACAGGAAGGGAATACGCATGACCCGTGCGTATTCTAGCATTGTGAATTCGCGGCAACGGCGTTAGCGACAGGAAATCGCGGGAGGATGGCGTGGCTCGACCTGACACCGTTCCGCTTCGGCCGTGCCCAGGACAGGGGAAACGATAAAAAACCTGTGCCGCCATCACCCCGACATAACTGACGATAGGTCAATTCGCGAGAGATTTCAACGGCCGCTGCTTAATCGGTAGAACGATCCCAGAATCGCCCCGTATGCGGCATGTGCGACGAATACTGAAAGAGGTGTCCGGAACCCATAATTCAGAGCCATGAAGCCGGGTGGTTCAAGCTGTCGGCTCGCGCTCGGCCCGTGTTGTTCACTGGCCATTCGCGGATGCAGGCTGGGCATGAGCGTCATTCCGACTGTGAGCACGAACAAGGCTTGCGCCACGCCGATCAACATTCCGAACCACCAACTTGCGAGATGTCGGGACTCAAAGATCAAAACGTACAGTATTGAGAACAGCCATCCATTGAGGATGTGGATCACGAAGCCGTAGAGTTTCGCTCTCTGTCGATCCGGCGTCACCATTGTGCCCAGCAGATAGGGAATATTCATCCGGGTCAAACCAATTCCCTGGCTGAGACTCAACAACGTTGAGAGCACCAGCGTGGCCAGGAATCCCGAAAGCAACCAACTTTCCCAGTTCATGCCAGCGCCCCTTCCGGAGAATCCCGTTTTGTGGCAGCATCTTCCCGATGCGCGAGCTGGGGCTCGCCCTTTTCCAGTTGTGCAATAGAGAGTGCGGCGCTGATCAAGCCAACATGAGTGAACCCCTGGGGAAAGTTGCCCAAAGCCGCTCCCGTTCGGGGATCGACTTCTTCCCCGTACAAGCCAAGGTCGTTGCGATAATTCAGGAGCCGACGAAATAATGCATGGGCCTGTTCGAGCGATCCACCGCCAAGTGCGAGGTACTCCGCTTCCCAGAAACTGCAAATAGCAAAGGCCCCCTCCGGGGGTTCTGTCCGATAGCGATACAACAATCCATCCGTCGCCAGGCGTTCCATAATCGCGCGATGGGTGGTCTGCATACGCGGTGACCCCGCCTTTTCAAAGCCGTACCAGGAAAGCAATAGGAGACTGGCGTCCAACTGATCGCCATCGAGCACGCTGACGTAACTCTGCAGTTGCTGATTCCAACCACGTTGTTGGATCTGACGCTGGATCAACTCGCCATTTTGCTTATAAACATCTACTTGAGCCCCGCCCAGCAATCCCTGTTTGTGAAGGGATATCAAGCGGTCCAGCGCAGTCCAACATAATAACCGCGAGTGGGTGTGATGCTCGCGTCCGGTCCGCGGTTCCCATATTCCTTCGTCCGGCAATTCCCAATGCTTGACGACGTAGTTTCCAAATCCAATGAGAACCTTCTGCATGGTGCGGTCCAATTCGCGGCCATGGAATGCATACTGGGCAGCTGCGTCAATTACCTCTCCATAGAGGTCGAGCTGAAATTGATGACGTGCGGCATTCCCAATGCGTACTGGACGTGATCCCTTGTAGCCTTCAAGCTCGAGAATGCGTTCTCGAGGAGCCAACTCCCCATAGACGGTATAAACAACGCGCAGCTCAGGTTGAGTAAGCCGGGTGGCGTGCAGCATCCAATCCATAAAGTCATCGGCTTCTTCCCAATACCCTAGGCCCAGCAGAGCTCGGATGGTCAGCGACGCATCCCGAAGCCAGCAGTAGCGGTAATCCCAGTTAAGGTCACCAGCGATGCGCTCGGGCAGCGATGTAGTAGGAGCCGCAATAATCGCACCCGATGGGGCGTAACTGAGCAGCTTAAGAGCGAGAGCGCTGCGCACCACCGCGTCGCGATAGGGCCCGTTATATTGCGCGCGCTTGGCCCACTGTTGCCACCATTCAACAGTAGCTCGAACGCGGGTAGCGATGATTGGCTCATCCAGTGGCGGCAAGACTGCGGGAGCATCTTCAGCATAAGTGAATGAAAATCGCAGGCTGTCGCCACGCTTCATCGATATGCGTGCATATGCCCCATCCCCATGGAGCTGCAGAGAAACACTGCTGCGCAGCCAATAAACTCCCCCGCCCACTTCCATACGGAATCCCAGCTTGCCGGCATTGCGAATGTGGACAGACTTCAAGCCATAGTCAGCGCGAGGAACAAAAGCAATGTCGATTAAGATCTCTCCCTCGGTACACTCCACTTCTCGAATGATTTCATGATCGGTGGTCATGGTGCGTTGATTTGACGATTCATCGATCACAGGCATCAGGTCGATAAGCCTGGCGGCGCCGCTGCTGGTGGAAAACTGGGTTTGCAGCACGTTCGAGTCGTGCAGGTAATGCCTTTTGATCTGCCGCGGAGACTCCGGAGAGATGCGCCAATATCCCCCACGCTCGTTGTCCAGAAGAGCGGCGAAAATGGAAGTCTTGTCGAACCGCGGCCAGCATAACCAATCGATGGAACCATGCCGTGAAACCAGCGCGGCGGCGCGGCAGTCGCCAATGATTCCGTAATCCTGGATTTCGGAAACGACTGAACGCAATGCGTATTCGCTGGCCGTGTTGATGGATTGGTTGTGAAGTTGTCTGCGATCCATGAAGTGGGCTGCCCCTTCGCACTATCTCAGATTCGCTATCGGAGGACAGCGGTTGTGAGCTGATTTCCAGAGCTGGCTTGGATTTCCGAGCGAGCTTTTCTAGTTCCCCTTTCTGAGGGCGGACGAGGCACTTTTCATCAAAAAATACAGGATGTTCCTGATAGCACCAGAATCCGGTAGGGGCGTATGAATAACTTAACCCCAACGCGAAGGAGACGGAAGGCGGGCACCGATTTACCTCCCCTTTTCAAATCCGGTGCCCGCCCCTCCCTAATTTCTTCCAACCTCTGAACACCAACGTTAACCCTTGGTATTTAACCCTTGGTATTTAACCCTTGGTATTTAACCCTTGGTATTTAACCCTTGGTATTTAACCCTTGGTGTTCGAACCTGCTGGCAGCACTGCCATGGACAAGACTTCTCGAGAGGGGAGCTGGGAGGCGACTGGTTAGGAATTAGCTTGTTGGAAAGCAGCAGACGAGTCGTGGCTCGCGGTCGGCAGAGACGTCAAAGTCACGCCCTTTGCCTGCTCGAAAGTCAGGGTCAAGTTCGAAGAACACTGCCCGCACAGCCAAAAATGTGCGACCAAGCGCGATACCTTGCCGTTTTTTAGTGTTTCTCCAGGCTGGGTGAAACCCGGAACACTGAAAGACCGCACCTCAAATTGAAATAGTCTTCCGTCTCGCAGGTATAGCCGGGAGCGGCGCAGGCGGGGTTTGCGCAATGGGAGACCATCGAATTTGCCGTATTGTGGGGTATGGCCAGATTCCTTGACTTAACAGTTCTAATCTGGAACTTATATATCTCACCAATGAGGTTTTCCCCAATCAGGTAATTCCTGTACCTAATTTAAGGGGAGGACTGTAACCAAACTGCAGTTCGGGACGGGAAAACTTGATTTTCTTTGGTTGCTTCAATTTGATCTTGATCTTATGCCATTTCCCGTCTCGACTGACACTGTCGGGGCGGTAACCAAGCAAGTATTGGTTACGCAGCATGACTCCGACTGCTTTTGTAACTTGCGCCAGGTCATTAGGGTTATCAATGGTGAACGAGCATCCGCCCGTCACCTCAGCAACCTTGCGTAACAATTCCGGGCCCAGAGACTCTTCAGGAGTCGGAAAGCGGCGGTCATAGAGACCGATCCCGTAGATCATCACATCGGCTTCTTTAACCTGGGCGACAATCTCGGACTCGGTATAGCGACTGTGGTTGTCTCCCCCATCCGAAATGACGAGCAAAGCTTTTCGCGAATGCTTTGCCTGTCGCATTTTACTGATTCCCAGATAGATAGCGTCTAACAATGAGGTTCGGCCCCTGGGCATGGCATAGATCAGCTTGGACTGGATGTCTTCCACCTGTTCAGTGAAATCCGCGGCTTGTTCCGGCTTGTCCGCAAAGGTGATCATGAAGAACTCATCTTGCGGATTGGCGGAATTTAGGAAGTCGAGGACTGCTTCGCGAGCCCGGTAGATCTTATCCGACATGCTACCGCTCACGTCGAGAATGATACCCAGTGAAACCGGCGCGTCTTCACTGGAGAAATAGCGAATATCCTGGGCATGCTTTCCTTCGAATACCTGGAAGTTATCCCGGCCCAGACCTCGTACCAGCCGGTTCATGCCGTCGAGGATGGTGACCGGGACCAAGACGAGGTCGACAAGAACCTTCAACGGCTTGCTTCCGCTGTCGAGCTTTGGCCCACCCACCAGCATTTTGTCCTCGATGGGGCGCTCGGCGCGCGGCTGGATATGTACGTCGTCAATGGCACTTTGGGCTCGAGCAGAAGGAATGGTCCCGGAGGCGATAACTCCCAACAAGATAGCGAGAATGGAGTTCGCCGAAACCGTTACACGGCGCCGCACCGCTTGCCGGCACATCTGACGAGACGGGGTGCCACAACATTTCATAATTTGCTTTTAAGCTCTTCACCATATATCGGCAATCCAGCGGAAACCCTAAATCGCGAGAAATGTCATCTCATCTTCCCAGTTCAGAACTAGCAGGAATTCACACAGCCGTACAGGCTTTGAGAGAAGGGTTTGAGGGGATATGTATAGGCTAATTGTTTTAGCGCGGACTACGCCGTCTCATTTGGTCTTGTCTGCTGATTCCGGAACACTTTGCGCTACGGCAGACGCGGCGGGAGCGGGCATTTCACATGCTTCGCGACGCCGGCCAGCATTGGTTGAAATCCGTAATATAGACGCGGCAGCCATGAATTTGACTTCATCCTTACTTTCGTCAAGCAAGCTGTGCAAATCCTTTACCACTGACCTGCAAGGATGCTGACCGAGAGCTTTTGCCGCCGCTGCCCGTACGGCGGCGTTCTTGTCCTGCAAAGCATCCCGTAGCTCGCGCACGGAAGCGGGGTTGCGATCCGATGCAAGCAGGGAGGCCGATATCGCGCGCGCGGACGCTGATTTATCCGTGGCAAACTGTTCGGCCACCGTCACTCCATATGAAAGTGGACCGAGCAGGCCCGAGGCCGCATTGATTCCAGCGAATGCCAATTCTTTCGGGCTGTGCAGCTTCTTGTTGGCGTCTCGGAGGTTGCTCTTTATCACTCCATCCGACGGAGAGCTGTCACCCTGAAGCACACCCGTCAGAATCTCCCGGCCGCTATAATCTCCAAGCTGCCAAAGTGATTTCGCCGCCGCGAACCTGACGACGGCCGAGTCATCGTCCAAAAGCCTTCGCAAAACAGGGATTGAGCGGCGCGAATTCATCTCGGCTAAAGCTGCTGCGGCGACTGTTCTTACATCGGGATCTTTATCGTGGAGTAAGGACTCGACAAGGGTTACAGATTTGGACCATGTCCCGATCGTGGACGCCGCCACAATCACGTTCTGCCGCCGAGAGACTTTGTTATCCGCAGCAGCCGTAGCCAGAATCTCCCACGCTGTCTTTCGTACGTCGGGCGACACAAGCGGTTGAATATCCGAGGATGCGGTCACTGTTCCAGACCGCGGCGGCACTTGAGCGCTTCCGCAGACCGAAACTGTCAGAACGAAAACGAGGCACTTGGATGTTGTCCAACCGCTCATCGCCGATTTGACTGTCGGCGCCATTGCACTCCTCGGGCGAACACGCATGGAGGTTAAACTTCCGCCTGCAAGAGTCTATGAAGGGATAATCTAAAAAGAAATCGGGATTGCAGTGTATCCAGACACGTAAGGTCCAGTACAGAAATTCGCTCCTGACTGGGCCGTGCACGCGTCCAGCCAGAGCTACAGAGAGCGCATACCCCGCCGTACCGTGAGTACCGGATGGCGCGTAGGCTGCTGACGCTCTAGAGTTAAGGGTTTGTTGCTGGTTGGGACCATTCAAGTGCCAAGGCTACCCCCGAGGCTAAGTTTCCAGTGAGGTTTTCGAGTGTTGCACCAGACTAAGCCGATCGTCTGGCCGGGTAAACCCTACCCCCTAGGAGCCACTTGGGATGGCGAAGGCGTGAATTTCGCCCTCTTCTCCGAACACGCCGAGAAGGTCGAGCTGTGCCTGTTCGACAGCAGCGGCCGACGTGAAATCCATCGCATTACCTTGAACGAGCAGACTGACCAGGTTTGGCATTGCTACTTGCCCGAAGCACGCCCGGGACTCTTATACGGTTACCGTGTCCACGGTACGTACGATCCGTCGCACGGACAACGTTTTAACCACCATAAGCTCCTGCTGGATCCCTACGCCAAACAAGTCAAGAATGATTTGAAGTGGAGCGATTCGCACTTCGGCTACCGGATTGGTCACGCCAAGGAAGATTTGTCTTTCGATCGCCGGGATAGCGCTCCCGGCATGCTCAAAGGCATCGTGATCGACCCTTCTTTCACTTGGGGTGCAGACCAGCCTCCTCGCATTCCCTGGCACCAGAGTGTGATTTACGAAGTACACGTCAAGGGCTTCACCAAATTGCATCCCGAAGTTCCGCCTGCTCTACGCGGAACCTACGCCGGATTAGCAACAGCCCCGGTCATCAGTTACCTGAAACGCTTAGGCATTACCGCGGTTGAGCTGATGCCGGTCCATTGTTTCGTCGATGACCGCGTACTTATCGAGAAAGGTTTGCGTAACTACTGGGGCTATAACACCATTGGTTTTTTTGCACCCGAGCCGCGCTACTCCGCCACGGGAACGGTCAGCGAGTTCAAGACGATGGTGAAGACGCTCCATTCCGCGGGCATCGAAGTCATTCTCGATGTCGTCTACAACCACACGGCGGAAGGCAACCACCTGGGTCCTACATTGTCCTTTCGCGGCATCGACAACTCTGTCTATTACCGCCCAATGCCGGATAATGCTCGCTATTACCGCGACTACACCGGCACCGGAAACACGTTAAACATGCGGCATCCGCGGGTGCTGCAGCTCATCATGGACAGCCTTCGCTATTGGGTTCTCGAGATGCACGTGGACGGCTTCCGTTTCGACCTGGCTGCGACTCTCGCTCGGGAGCTGCATGAAGTCGATCGCTTGGGGGCATTTCTTGACATCATTCATCAGGATCCGATTTTGTCGCAGGTAAAGCTAATTGCCGAGCCCTGGGATCTGGGCGAGGGTGGCTATCAAGTCGGAAAATTTCCCGTTGGCTGGGCAGAATGGAACGACCGTTACCGCGATGCCATACGTTCTTACTGGAAAGGAGATGGAGGCATCATCGGCGAGCTCGCGTATCGCATCACCGGCTCAAGCGATCTTTACGCTCGCAGCGGCCGCCGGCCCTATGCCAGCATTAATTTTGTAACCGCTCACGATGGCTTCACGCTGCACGATCTTGTCAGCTACAACGACAAGCACAACGAGGCCAATGGCGAAGACAATCGCGATGGCACCGATAACAATCGCAGTTGGAATTGCGGAGTCGAAGGCCCTACTGAGGATCTGGACGTGAACGCTCTGCGCGCCCGGCAAAAACGTAATTTCCTTGCGACGTTGTTTCTCTCGCAAGGTGTACCCATGATGCTGTCAGGGGACTCGATCGGACACACACAAAATGGAAACAACAATGCTTATTGTCAGGATAACGAACTCAGCTGGATCCATTGGAATCTAGGTGAAGCCGAGCAGGAGCTCCTGGCCTTCACCCAGAGGATGATCGCCCTGCGCAAGAGTCATCCTGTATTTCAGCGGCGAAATTTCTTTCTGGGAAGATCAATCAAGGGTGCCGGCATCAAGGACATCCATTGGCTGATGCCCGACGGCCGCGAAATGACCGACGAAGAATGGAATAACGAATCAGCTCGTTCTCTGGGAATTTTCCTCTCGGGGAAACTGGAGGAACAGGCCGAGCGTGGAGAGCCGGTCACCGATCAGGATTTCCTGCTTCTCATGAATGCTCATCACGAGTCCATACCTTTTCTTCTTCCGGCGCCACCTACGGGCGTAGGCTGGGTGGGATTGGTGGATACCTCCTCCCCAGCCTCAGATAGCCCAGCACGTCTCTTCGAAGGTGGCATAAGCTACCCATTGCAGGCCCGCTCGCTAGCTTTGCTGGTAGGACGGGAACCGGGCCAGGTGCGGGCGGTGGAGCGCCGGCATGAGGCGTAGACATCCGATGCCCTTCGGGGCGGAGTGCCTCGATGACGGAAACGTACGATTCCGCCTCTGGGCTCCGAAAGCGCAACGAGTCGACCTCTGCCTCGCCAATCAGGAGCCGCGAGCCCTATCGAAACTTGAAGACGGCTGGCTCGAACTTGTCATCCATGCCCCCGCAGGCAGTCGATACCAGTTTGAAATCAATGGGCAAACCAAGGTTCCAGATCCTGCGTCGAGATTTCAGCCTTCCGACGTTCATGGACCGAGCGAAGTAATCGATCCCGCTGCTTTCGATTGGCAGGATGAACATTGGCGCGGGCGGCCCTGGGAAGAAGCTGTCATTTACGAACTGCATATTGGCACCTTCACTCCGGACGGCACGTTCGCTGCAGCGGAACAACGTCTCGATTATCTAGCCGACGTCGGAATCACCACGGTTGAGCTAATGCCAATCGCCGACTTCGCCGGAGCGCGCAACTGGGGATACGACGCCGTGTTGCCGTTCGCTCCTGACAATTGCTACGGCCACCCCGACGATCTGAAACGGCTGATTCAGGCGGCACACCGCAAGGGCTTAATGGTGTTTTTGGATGTGGTATACAACCACTTTGGGCCGGAAGGGAATTACTTGCGTACTTACGCTCCGGAGTTTTTTACTGCTCGTCATCGCACTCCCTGGGGCAATGCCATCAATTTTGACGGTCCTGGAAGTCGCGCTGTACGAGATTTCTTTATTCACAATGCGCTTTACTGGCTGGAAGAGTGATGAATTGAAGCCTGACATACTCACAGAGTTGGCCGAAGCCATACGCGCAAAGTTAGGCGTCGATCGGCTCATCCATTTAGTGCTGGAGAATGATCAGAACGCTGCTCATTATCTGACATCTCTTGAGAGCCGACGGGACGCCGGCGCTACGGCCGAGGGCGACCAACGCAAAACTCCGAGACTATACGACGCGCAATGGAATGATGATATCCATCATGCTCTACATGTGCTGATCACGGGCGAGGCCGACGGCTATTATTGCGACTATTCCGAACAGCCGATCCGTCACCTGGGTCGATGCTTGGCCGAAGGCTTCAGCTATCAAGGTGAGCGATCCCGCCATCGAAACAACGCTCCACGCGGAGAACCTTCTCGCGATTTACCGCCGACCTCGTTTGTCTCATTCTTGCAAAATCATGACCAGGTGGGAAACCGTGCCTATGGCGAACGAATCAACAAACTCGCGGAACCCAAAGCACTCAAAGCTGCGCTGGCAATTCTTCTGCTGGCGCCGTCGCCGCCGCTGCTTTTTATGGGAGAAGAATTCGGGGCCGATACTTCGTTTTTGTTTTTTTGCGATTTTGATGGCGAATTAGCCGCAGCAGTCACCGACGGACGACGCAATGAGTTCGCCCGATTCGAGAGATTCAGTTCGCCCAATACCAGGGCTTCGCTACCCGATCCTAATGCAGAAACGACTTTCACAAGGTCGAAGTTGGATTGGAGATCATTGGATGAGCCCACTCACCAATTTTGGCTTACCTTCTATCATGATCTACTGACGCTCAGACGTGACACAATCGTTCCTCATCTTCGCAATTTGAGTGGACGATCTGGCAGCTTCACGCTCGGAGAAAGCAATAGCCTGGCAGTAGACTGGAAACTTGCCGGCGAAGTGACCCTACGCTTGATAGCTAATCTCAGTCCGGATTCTGTAACGCCGCCGGCTGCTCCCACAAGGCGCTTGATCTACTCGACTATCGAAGGCATGACTGAAAAACTGGATACTGGCAAGATGCCGCCCTGGTCCGTCGTATGGTTTCTTCATCCATGAGTTCGCCGCAAATTCCGCTGGCCACGTACCGTCTGCAATTCAACCGCGATTTCACCTTTGCCGATGCGACCCAATTGGTTCCTTATCTGGCCGCCCTGGGAATCACTCACTGTTATGCCTCTCCATATCTCAGAGCGCGTCCGGGAAGCACTCATGGCTACGACATCATCGATCACAACCTGCTGAATCCTGAGATCGGCAGCACAGAAGACTTCGACAATTTCGTGGCCGCGCTACGCCAGCACGGCATGGGACACATCCTGGACATCGTGCCCAATCACATGGGAGTGATGGGGAGTGACAACGGCTGGTGGTTAGACGTGCTGGAAAATGGAGAAGCCTCCAGTTATGCCGACTTCTTCGATATCGACTGGCAGCCGCTGAAGGATGAACTCCAAGGAAAAGTTTTGGTTCCAGTCTTGGGAGATCAGTACGGCAGCATCCTCGATCTGGGCGAACTGAAGTTGACTTTCGATAAAGAGAAAGGCGAGTTCAGCATCTTCTATCATCAGCACCGTTTTCCCGTGGATCCCAAAGAATATACTCGCGTGCGGGCAAGTGGTCTGGAGCGGCTTGAACAGAGTTTGGGCGCTTCGCACGCCGACTTTTTAGAATTGCAAAGTCTGATTTCGGCCTTCAATCATCTGCCCGGTCGCCAGGAAACCGCTCCTGACAAAAAAGCAGAACGTATACGCGATAAAGAAATTCACAAGCGCCGCCTGGCGGCGTTGTGCTTGCGTTCTGCTGAGACATCCCAGTTCATCGACGAGAACGTGCGAAAGATCAATGGCACGCCCGGCGACCCCAGCAGTTTCGACGCTCTGCATGAGCTCATCAAAGCTCAAGCTTATCGGCTGGCATATTGGCGGGTGGCCGCGGACGACATCAATTATCGCCGCTTTTTCGACATCAACGACCTGGCCGGTCTACGAATGGAGAACCAAGCGGTCTTCGATGCTACACACCATTTTGTCCTGCAACTCATCCGCGACGGAAAAGTGGATGGCCTGCGCATCGATCATCCCGACGGCCTCTACAATCCCGCGCAATATTTCCATCGATTGCAATGCCAGCAGGACTG
Organism: Acidobacteriales bacterium 13_2_20CM_55_8; assembly: GCA_001914815.1. Taxonomy (GTDB): domain Bacteria; phylum Acidobacteriota; class Terriglobia; order Terriglobales; family Acidobacteriaceae; genus 40CM-3-55-5. The sequence goes on along the minus strand of MNDG01000165.1, from coordinate 9,034 downwards.
TCCATCCCTGAACAAGGAATGCAATTCGAAATCAGTCTATGTCGTGATTGAAAAAATTCTTGCCAGTGTGGAGCGGCTACCGGAAGATTGGCCAATTTACGGCACCACGGGTTATGACTTTGCCAATCTGGTGAATGGGCTGTTTGTCGATCCGGACTCCGTTTCTAAAATGGACCGCGTTTATCGTGCCTTCCTCGGCCAACGATGCGACTTTGACACCTTGCTCTATCAATCCAAGAAAATTGTGATGCACAGTGCACTGGCTAGCGAGCTGAATGTGCTGGCAAACATTCTCAGTCGTATCGCTCTGGCTGAACGTCACACCTGCGACTTCACTCTGAACAGTCTGCGGGATGCGTTGAGCGAAATCGTCGCCAATTTCCCGGTTTATCGCACCTACATCACCGAAACTCATGTCTCAGACCCAGATCGTAGCTATATCGAAGAAGCTGTCCAATCGGCTAAGCGACAAAGTGCAATCGCTGATGTCACTGTCTTCGATTTCATTCGAGAAGTGTTGCTCACGCAAAAAGGAGCAGGGCAGACGGGTTCTTACCGGCAGTCAGTCGTCCGATTTGCCATGAAGTTTCAACAGTTCACCAGCGCGGTGATGGCAAAAGGTATGGAGGACACCAGTTTCTATCGCTATAACCGTCTGGTTTCGCTAAACGAAGTGGGAGGAGATCCCAAGAGATTCGGTGTTTCGCCGGATGAATTCCATCGTGAAATCCAGCAGCGCGCAAAAGCCTGGCCCCACAGCCTCCTGGACACTTCAACCCACGATACCAAGCGTTCCGAGGATGTTCGCGCCCGCATTGATGTGCTCTCTGAAACCCCAGCTCTGTGGAGAAGAAACGTCCGACGCTGGCGGGAGACGAACGCAGATAAAAAGCGGATGGTGGATGGCTCCGAAGCTCCTTCAAGAAACGACGAATACCTGCTTTATCAAACCCTGATTGGGACCTGGCCGCCGCAGGAAACAATAGCGGGGCCCCAGTTCTACGACCGAATCAACCAGTACATGTTGAAGGCGGTGCGCGAAGCCAAGCAAAGAACCAGTTGGGCGAATCCGAACTCCGAATATGAAGCCGCCGTGGCTGCGTTCGTGAAAGCAATTCTGTCATCGAGCGGCGCAAAGTCTTTTCTCGAAGATTTTGTACCGTTTCAGCGATATGTAGCGCGACTCGGAAGATTCAACAGTCTTTCCCAAGTCCTCATCAAGCTCACAGCTCCCGGAGTGCCTGACATCTACCAAGGCAATGAACTCTGGGATCTTAGCCTGGTCGATCCCGACAATCGCCGCGCCGTTGATTACGCTCGCCGCCAGCGTTGCTTGAAGGAATTGATGGCAGGCGCGGACTCGTGCGAGCGAGTGAAGGCACTCGCTCGAGAGCTGACAGACAGTTTGGGGAAGGACGACAACGATGGCCGGGCTAAGTTTTATCTGACCTGGAAAACTCTGAATTTGCGCAAGCAACAAGCATCTCTTTTTCAGCAGGGAGATTACTTGCCCTTAGCCGTCCTGGGTGCCAAAGCTAACCATCTCGTCGCGTTCGCCCGGCGGGAGGGAAGCTCTGCCGCGATCGTCGCAGTGCCTAGAATGTGCGCGCGCTTGCTGGTGAACGGAGCAACTTCGCCCGCTCAGTCTGGTTTGTGGGAAGATACCGGGATAGAACTGCCACCAGAGCTTTCAAAATCAAGGTACCGCAACGCATTTACCGCAGAAATCCTGCGCCCAGAAAAAGCCGGGGAATCGGGATTCCTCCGAGCGTCGTCTCTACTGGAAAATTTTCCCGTCGCACTGCTAACGGTTGAAAGTGGAAAGTAGCACCGGTGTCCCGCCGGCTCCTGTCAAGCCCTGCGCAGAATCGCCGCCTGTTTGGGTTCAAGGTCAGGCTCTTGCCAGAAACTTCCGGAGCGCGTGTTGCAACTGAATATCAAACACTTCGCTGAGCTGTGAGAGATCATGCAACAGAAGATGAGCGTCCAAATGATTCAAGTTTTTTTCCGCTAAGACGGAAACGCAACGTCGAATAAGGTTGTAGTCTTCTACCAGACCCGTCGTCGTATAACCTTGAGCCCGCCGCAGCCTGCCATGCTGTGTCGCGGCCTTCATGTTCATCTGTGCCATCTCTTTTGGCGTGAACTTCATGGATCTCAAAGCTTCATCGACTAAAGGCAGGACAGGCGACGTTCGCTTCTGGGCAGACAACTTCAGGCGTCGATGGCCCGGGTCTGTCTGGCTGTGGTGTAGCCAATCTCGCCGGATCGAATTTCGATGCCGCTTCACAAGAAGTCCGAGCCGCTTGTGGCCTCGGTGAGCCGGTTTATCCTCCGGAACGGGCAATCGCCCGCCTAGTTTCCTGCTGATTTGATGGACTTCCTGTCGCAGAGCACTCTCTACCGGATCAGAGAATCGTTCCCCGCGAGCCACTCGACTGACGTAGGAAGGGTCGACCCCGAGTTTCTTTGCGATTCGTACATATAGTCCGCGATACAGCGTCTGCGGTAACGGCATTCCGGCTGGCCGGCTTGTGCTAAGATTGTCATGGGACATGACGTCCTTTCGTGCAGCTGGCACGATTATTGCCACTTGGCAGCGACGGTGCCATTAACCAAGGCGTTAATCAGCCTTGTTAAGAGTGTAGCAGTGCTTCATGCGTAAAACAAGGAATACAACTGATCGCGAATGGGCATCTCGGATCGTTGCTCTTCGCCGCCGCATGGGCGTAAGCCAGGCTGAGTTGGGGAAGCAGCTCAATTCCTCTGCCATGGCGGTCTCGCGCTGGGAGCGGGGAGCGCAAGAGCCTCCCGCCAATATCTACATTCAGCTCGGTAACATCACCGGGGATCCGGAGTGCTGGTATTTCTGGGGACGAGCCGGATTGGATAGCGGCGATCTGATGCGGGTTGCGCACAGACTGCGCAAAAAGGGAAGTCACCTGGTAGCAATACCAGTCTTACCCGTGGTGGCCGCAACTCACGGCGGAAAGGGAGATCCGGAAGTTTCTCTGGACCAGGCGCGGCCGGAAACTGTGCTGGCCGCTCCCAGTTCCTGGTGTCCCAATCCCGCCTATACCAGTTGCCTTCGAGTGCGTGGGCGATCCATGATGCCCGTGCTCCACGATGGCTACATCATCGTTGTGGATAAATCCCAAACCAACCGTAAGAAGCTATATGGACAAATCGTGGTGGCAGCTCACAAGGAGCAAGGCCTGATTGTGTCCAGATTGCAGCGCTTTGACGATACGGAAGTTCTGGTTCCTGAAAATCGGGAATACGATTCCATCTCGATTTCATCCGCCAGTTGGCGGATCGTGGCTAAGATCCTGTGGTGGATTGGACGCGCCAGCCAGGCTGCGAGCTGACTGTGCCTTAGTGCGTTAGTTTGCCTGGAGACTTTCGCGTCGGAAAGAAATTCCCGCCAGAAAGCACTGTCTCTACCGCAGCAACCAAATCCCGCGCTGCATCGCCTTTGCTGACCGCGCCGCGAATTCCGTCCTTCTGAAAATGGTCGATGACATCCTCGGAAAGGTGTAAAGAAAACAGAATGACCGGAATCTCGGGTTGCGATTCCGTGATCCGGCTCGCGGCGTCCAGGCCATTCATGCCCGGCATCGTTATATCCATGATGATGACATCAGGATGAAGTCGGAGCGCGCTTTCAATGGCTTCGCGTCCGTTGCTGGCCTCGGCGCAAACACTCCATCCGGAGCGAGATTCAAGCAGATTTCGCATTCCCAGTCTCATCACTTCGTGATCGTCTACGACCAGAATTCTGACACGAGCTTCCGCCGATTGGGGGTTCAGCGTCTGTGCGTTCATATTTGGAATTGCCAGCCTCAGAAATCAATTTTCGATTGCTACTGTGTCAGCAATCGCCACGGAGCTTCTTTCAGGCTGGCCAGAGGTAAGTGCTGGAAGCTTCGCGGTCCAGTTTTTATGATTCGTCAAGGTAGCTGTTACCGGCCACAACGGCAATGGCTCGGCAGTGTAGGTGAGTTGGCACGAAAGTGCTAATGCGCCAAAAAAGAAAGCTCAGAAACTTAGAGTTTCTGAGCACACCTCCGCTCGCCAATACTTGCAGTTATATTCGGCTGTCGCGGTTCAACCGAAGTCGGATCGCGAGAACGAAACTCAACTGTCCTAGGAGACGTTGGTCTTTTCGCCGTAATAGGCTTGCTTGGCGGATTGCTTGGCAGCGTCTACGCTCTCGCTCACTGCCTCTTTACCGCGAGTCACGGCTTCTTTGCCGCGAGTGACCACGTCTTGTGCACGGCGGGAGAACTCTTCACCCTTAGCCTTTGCTTTGTCCAGTCCCTGCCTGGCACTGTCCGCCAGATACATTCTGGTTTCTTCACCAGAGCCGGGAGCAAAGAGCACGCCCAGGGCAAGACCGGTGCCCAAGCCAGCGAGGAACAGAGGGATGTTGGAATATCCCCTCCGCCGTGGTGCTTCAATATCGACATCCCCAGCCAGAATGGCTCGGGCAATTCGTATAGCTTTCTTGGAATCCAGATTCATGATGATGTCCTTTCAAATCTTAATTTTTTATGCCGGTGGATCTTTCGCGGGTTCCCGGGCAAAGAACAAACAACACTCTACCCGCTGCCTCGTCTTAGAGCAATCGAGGTGATGCTGTATACACCTGTTGAAAACTTCTTAGGGTATCGGACTTTAACTGGCCTGGTCTAAACCAGGGTTGCCTGCTCTCTGGATGCTGCTCGAACTCTGATTCCCAGCTGAGACATTTGTCTTACCGTTACATTCCGATATCGGCGATAAGCAGTTCGCAGACGAAGCTGCTCAGAGGAATCCGTCACTGTGCTCAGCGCCATCTTGCACCAGGCCAGCCGGAATACGCTGTAAGCAAGCATGAAGGCGGGCAATGTTCGACGCAGGTCATTGCCGGTCAGCCGGGCGAAGCGGGCAAGCAAAAATTCCAGCGCCGCAGGATGGAGGTTCCATTCCACAGTAACTCCCCCCAGATCCCATGCGATGTCGGTGGGCCCCGGAAAGAAATGATCGTCACCGTGGGTGGAGGCGTCCGTCTTGAGCAGAATTCCGTCTTTTGTGCGCAGCCATTCATGCGGTTGCATGCGGCCGTCAACCACAACCAGGCGGGAGGGTTGCAGTGCGTCCAGGTTCAAATTCAATTCGATCTGGAACTCGCGTGAAATATTGAAACGCAACATCTCCGCTAGAGGTTCAGGCACCCCACCGGCACCGAACTCGGCGGCGCGGAAAGCGCAGTATTGCGCCATTCGTTCCAGGACGATTGGGTCTACTTCTTCGGCCGTCATTGGCGTAGCCTCTGCGACCGCATAACAGGAGAACCCGTCGCCTGCATCCGTAACGCTGCACCCGAAGCCAGCCTGGTCCACCAGTCGCGAACGTTGCTGCACTGCCTCTCCCATCGGTCCTAAGCCCTCGAACTTGTACAGCCTCGTCCCATCTCGCGACAGAAATTTAACTCGCTCCATCCGTGGCCAGCAGGCGGGCCACATTGCAGCTTCCGGCAGCAGTTTGCGCCGCCATTCCCCGGCTCCCACAAACACATGATCGGAAAAGCGCGAATCAACGCGTGACGCGGCCGCCCGAAAATGAAAAGCCTTCCATCGCCGCGCAGCATCATCGGCACAAAGCAGGTTAAGGTCGGGTTCGTGGCTTCCTATTAATGTGAGTTGCGCCGCTGGCACGCCAGCGTCAATCAGTGCCTCGCCCACCGATAGAAAGCTTGAACCACTTCTTCCTGGGCCCTCGTCCACCACAAGGAACATGGCGCTCTGTTCTTTTTGTTTTTCGATCCACCGGATATGCTCGGAAGTGAATTGCGTGATTCGGCTATAAGGATGGCCGCTTGGCCTCACCGTAATCCGTTCCACGGAAGACCCGGTTCCGCGTAGCGTTGCCGCAACCACTGCGCTCAGAGTAGTTCCAATGCTGCGAATTCCGATCACTGCCACGGGTCGCGGGGGATTCGCGAGCCGCATCCCGGCGTCTGCGAAATCCAGAGGATGCAGAGCGTAATAGGAAAATCCCTCGGGTGGCGAAGTTTCAACGATTTGGGGAAGCGAGAGATTGCTCAGGCTGCCAGTAAGTCTCCGGACGGAACTCAAATTGCCGCTAAGCAGTGTGAATGCCAGTGCATCGGTCAGCGCTGCTAAAGCTGATCTGACGAGAGACTCAGCATCCGCGAGTGCGGATTCCAATTCACCTGCACGGATCAATGCATTAAGGCAGTACTCACGAATGTGCGGTCGTGGAGAATCCAGCAGCTTCTTCAGAGAGGTGTGCAGTTCATCCAACAGGCCCGCACTCGACACGGAATTGCGTCCATCCCGAAAAACCCACAAATCCGTTTCGACCGCTGACATTTGCTCAACGTCCTTGTGTATTCCGCGCAACATTCGGCTCTAAAAAACCTTGTGAAACTTTGCATCGAATGCCACGCCGCCATTTTCATCTCGGGTTGCGCTCACCGACCATCGCCGGTTGAGCTGATATTCCAGTTGGATGACTTCCCGCTGCGCCGAGGTTACATCGGTCGAAAAAGTAAAGATAAAATCTTTCGTCACGCGCTGCTGTATGGCAATGCGCGCGGAGGGATTTCTGTTATCACCGCCAATTAAGGGATCAATGGTCAGGCTGGAGATGCCCGCCAGCTTACCAATCTGCGTGCCGACCTGACTTGCCAAACCTTGTGCCAGGATCGAGTTCGCGCCCAAACTGGTCGGAGTGGTCTCTTCCGTGGTTTGCCCGCGTGCGATCAGGTTAATAACGTCCACAGGAGGTAACGGAGGATCCGAAACTTGTCGTTATCAGCAGGTTCACCTCGGGCGCAGTGCGATCAGTCCTGGTGAAGTTAATAATGCCGCGCTCTAATTCGTAGCGCCTCTTCATGAAGAAAATTTCGCCCGAAGTCAAATCCGCTCTGCCCACGATCACTGGATTGGAGGCTGTTCCAATCACCCGCACGTTGGCCTGCCCTTCAACACTGACCTGCGAACTCACGGCGGAGAGCTGCTCTGTCGATTGCACGCTGATGTTAAGGTTCAGATTGTCGGCGAAGCGCTCCCCCGATGGGGGCGCGGTGTCCCCGGTAAACTGATTCATGAAATTCGCCAGATCAAAATCCTGAGTAAACGAGAGACTGTCAACCAGCACTCTTCCGTCCAGCCTGGCCGCCTGGCGGTTGCCAGTGAGCGTAAGACTGCTGTTCAACACTGAGCGCAGCCCCTCGGGATAACGCAGCCGAACCAAATTCCCGTTGAGCACAAGATTGAACTGCACGTCGGGCCGGTAGGTTATGAAGCCTCCGGCCGTAACCTGCCCGCCTCCCATTTGTGCGGTAAGAGTGCTGATCTGGACTTGATCCTTATTCAAATTCAATAGTCCATTCATTTGTTCCAGACCAAAGGGCATGGTCGCGGTAGAAAGGGCGGCGTTCTGCACACGGATTGTTCCTGTAACCTGCGGGTTACTCGTATTGCCGGCAGTTCGAATGTCAAGCGTCATGGTTCCTGAGCTGCGGACATCGGGACTGACCAGGCGCAACAAACGCAGATTAATGTTCCCTTGCGCATTGAGGCTCATCGCGGCTGCGCCGCGCAAAGGAACTTGTCCCGCAAAGCGAATCGACGTTCCAGTCCCCCTAAGTTCACTCGGTTGGAGAGACAGAACATAGTTCGCGTAGTCGACGCGTATAGGACCCGCATTGGCGATCTGGACGGACTCATAAGTCGCGTTCAAAGTCGGAATCACGAGATGAGCTTCCATGCGTGACCTGTCTTTCAATGGTCCTTTCAGGGAGACATGCAGCTCCATCTGGCCTTGCAACCCAGTAGGGAGTGTCGGTACATATACCGCCAGCAAAGCGGTAACGGGTAGAGCTGTGGTGTCGATGGTCGCGGTCGTGTAATAGTCGCGTCCATCGAGATTCACGTTCGCCTTTGCCTGCAGAGATGACTGCTGGATATTCGAATTAAGTGTTGCATCCGCGCGATGGTTGGCGACATTCAACTGAGCCTTAACTCCAGTCACCACGCTCTGCTGAAACTGAAGTTGCGGCACTTGTACGGTCGCGGTGAGTTGCGGATTATCGAGCGTACCTTTCCCGCTGGCGGAAGCCGTCAGCGTGCCCTTAACCGCCAGGTTCTTGGCCTGAATCGCTTCTAATTTTTCCAGCGCGACATCACTCGCATTCAGACGGACGTCGTAACTCCGGGTTTTGGGGTAATAAATTAGGTTTGCGTCCGCCGAACCTGCGGTGGTCTTTACGTTCCAGGTGGAATTTACGGCGCCGTTCGCTGCTTGGAATTGAAGCGTCAGAGTTTGAATGGGCTGGTTGTATACACGGGCTTTCACCAGCTTCGCCGATCCACGTCCGACTGGATTGAGTTGTGAGCCTTGCAACGTGATATCAGCGGAGAGGTCGCCTGTAGCCGGATATTGCAGCCGTGCAATTTGTTGCAACTGCGCCAGCGACATTTGCTTCACTGACAATGTCGCTGCGATTGGATTCGACGGATCATACGACCAGTTCCGCAGGCCAACCTTCACATTGAAGGATGCTTGCCCCTGCTGTGCGCTGACCAACGAGCCGTTCTGCAGTGCGAGTTCCGATGCGCTGGCTTGAACTACCATGCGCAGGCTGCGCCACTGGCTACCTTCGGCCTGCAAGTTTTGCGCGGTAACTTGTGCACTCACATGTGGGCTCTGCAATCGGCCTCGCACAGTAGCGTCCACCACAGCGGACCCGGAAACGCTTAAGGGCTTCGGTGCAGATTGTGAAGCCGGAGTGCTTGCCGCTTGTAACGCATTTGCGAGCGTGGACAATTCTTCTATATTGGCGGTTCGCGCCTGAATTCGAAGCTCAGAGCGCTCACTCATAGTTCCATCTGCGATTATGGAAGTTGCCGGGGTCCGAAGCACAGTTTGGTGCAGAGTGATCGCATTGCGCCGGCCATCGTAGTTCATGTGGACGGCGCCATTGATCGGAATCGATTTTTTCGAGCCTGATGCGGTGGTAGTG
>MNDG01000153.1:28181-31688 GCA_001914815.1 Acidobacteriales bacterium 13_2_20CM_55_8 | reverse complement strand
GCCGCTGAACCCACGCTTGTTGGGATAGCCATAACCGAGCAGCAAGCGGAATTGATTGAAGCGCTCCGGCCAGCGATGGTATTGGAAACCAGAGTTTCACCCGGGGCCCTGAGATAAGCGTCGCCGCCACCCAGAGTAAATTGGCCAATGCGATAGTTCACGAACGCCATATTGGAATTGATCAGGCCTTTCTTGAAATCGTAATCGATGTCCCACTCGGCATCGGTGCGGGCAGTGGTCTGAATGCGAAGGCGAGATATGAGTGGAGAAAGCCGCCGAGCATCGGTCAGGAAAGCGATTCCGGTGAAGTCCGCAGTGGTAGTGAAAACATTGCGACGTCCCGGCACCAGCGCTCCCCCGAAGGTCGGATCCAGAAAATACTTCTGCGCCAGTTCCCAGGTAACGATCTCTCGCACCGGCGGGCCAGTCTCACACGGGGCTTCTTGAGGCCCCCCCTGTCGTTCCCACGGGATTCGATTGGCTGATGTTGGCCTGCCAACATTGAGGGATGGCATTCCCGCGGATCCGCAATCCTCCGTCTGCTGGGACGTGTGCTTGGCGTACAGGCGGTTGACGACCGCGTACTCGACCTCGTTGGTATTGCTGAGAATATCGCGGGCGTCAAAGCGCAGGATGTTGGGAAAGTTATTCACACCGGTTACGTTATTGCGGGGATGGTCATTGCGCCCGGAGATTGCGCTTCGCACTACGCTGTATACACAACAACTGGCGCCCTCGAGTGGAGTAGGTGTGGCCATCAACGAGCGGCAGAGACAGAGTGGGAGCCAGATCGAAACGTCCCACCAGCGGGGCAGTGCGGAACGAAGGCTCGCTGCGCGATAGTCCCTCCAGCGCGACGTCATAAGACCAATACAAAGGTGATTTTCCGAGTTGCCGATCCACGCTGGAAGACTGAAAGCTGGGCGCATGCAGAATGGTGATGACATCTCCAGGCGTAGTGCTTTCGAAGTTCTGATAACGCTGGGTTAGGGCATTGTAGGAAAACCACGCGTGGTGTTGGCGAGAAAGACCTGTGATTTCACTTCTGAGTACACGGCTTGACTGAATATCTCATTGAAAGCCAGGCGGAAGACAAACGAACTCAAATAATCAATGTTCGCCACCCCACGGAAATTATGCCCAAACGCGCCCTCCCCGTCGAGCCGGATGTTATGACCTCCCTGATCTACTTTGGGATCGCCAAAGCCACGATCAAGCACCCCAAAATAATTCAGGTCGACAAATGATGTATCGCTGGGACGAATGCGAAACTCGCCTTGGGGGGCCCATCCACGGCTGGAGAAGTACTCGGTGCCGAAAGTGACATCCGTACTGCGATTGATGGCCCAAAATATCGATTCGCCCAGAATCGTGCCCTTGCGGCAGGAACGTCCGACATTCGGAATAAGAAACCCCGACTGCCTCGCTGAACCGGATGAGTCGCAAAGGGAAAATACAGGATGGGAACGCCTTTGATTCGAAATGTACTGCGATAGATCTTCGCATTGCCTCCCACATCCACTACTACCTTGTGTGCGTTGAACTCCCACTTGGGATGGGGCAATTCGCAGGTCGTGATGGTGCCATCGTAGACACGATAATGGTCGGGCCCGGTCTTCTCGACCACTTTTCCAGTGAAATAGAAAGGGCTCGAAGAAGTCAGCATTAGACGTGTTCCACGGAGGCGTATGCCGGTGGTGCCGGTTACATTTTCGAAGCGCCCAGCTTCACTGCGGAGATTGTAGGTCCCACGATTGGCCTCAATATGTTCGTCATTCGGCCCGCCGTCGATAATCACATGGCCATCCACTGCGACGTCACCAGTCTTAGAGTTGTAATTAACATCATCTGCTTAAAGAACGCGGTCGAGGTACCGGATCTCCACATTTCCATGCAACTTGAAAACCGGGCCGTCTTTCTCCTCTTGGAGCGCCCGGATGGTGACCTCCTCTTCCTTCACTACCGAGGGAGAGTTGGGCGGAATTTGCGACAAACCAGATTGTTCAGGGCCGGAAAGCAACTGGCTGGTAACTAACGAAGGCGCGACTAGCAGATGACAAACGAACGCCGCCGTGATAAGGAATCGAGTGCGGGAGGTCATCGGAAGCGCACGAAACTCCGCGTGAAGGGTCCGCGCTGGAGTATTCGTGACGTTAGCACGGCGCTGGCCGAAGTGGCAAAAGTGCCAGCACTCCGGCCTTCGCGGGTGTTCTGTTTCAAATGAGCTCAAGATTCGAACCCGGTGAAGCGGAGTCGGACCCGCGTCGGTCGCTGCTGGTTGACCCGGAAGCCTATGACGCCAGCGAACAGGAATTTTCGGCCAGCCTGGAAGAGTTGTCCCCACGCCCACGCTTTGTGGTGAAGCCAGAACACGCGCCCTCCCGCGAGGCGCAGAGTCCACGCGGACTTGAACCTTCCGAAACAGCCTTGGAGCAGCCTGCGAACGCACCCGAGCGCTCCAATCGTGAGTCGAAGCAGGAAATCGATGCATCAGATCGCGAAGCGACCGAGGCCGCTACGCCTGAGATGGCCGCTGCGCCGTTTCAGCCGGATCTTCTCGGAGGAGAGGGATCTTCGTCCTGGCGGGACGAAGTGGCGGCAAGGCTAAATAATTATCGAGCGCGCCGGACTCCGCGAGGGCCACGTTATCCGTCTATGCGACTGAAGTTCGGACCGGCCGATTCCCCTGCGGTTACCCTGGCGCGCCGGCAGTCAGTCGCCGTGGAAAGTTCCATGTGTACTGATTCAGCGGTGACCACGGCCGCGCCGATGGCTTACGCGGCACTCGCGTTAACGTCGGTCGAGCCCATTGCCAAAATCATTGAGTTTCCCCGTCCCTCAGCGATTAGTCAGAGACAGTTTGACGAACTGGCGGAACCGGTTCTGGACCGTCCACGAATTCTGGAAGCGCCCGAGCTTGTGCCCGCTCCGCCCGCATTAGGCGGCATTCTGCTGGAAGCACCAGCGGTGCAGGCAGATGAGAGGCGCCCGGGTTTCGAAATGCCGTTGCAGCCAGCTCCCATGATAAGGCGCGTGTTGGCCGTTACGACGGATGCAGTCCTAGTGATCTTGGCCTTCACCGCGTTTGCGTACATTTTCTTAAGAGTCACGCCTATGCTGCCGCAACTAACGCAAGCAGCAGGAATTTCGATCGTCCTGCTGGGCTTGTTCTGGACGGGTTATCAATACCTGCTCCTGGTGCACACGGGTTCGACCCCAGGGCTGAAACTGGCAAAGCTTGAGTTGAGCCGATTTGATGGTGCCCCCGTTCCCCGAAACATTCGGCGGTGGCGGGTATTGGCATCGGTGTTGTCCGGAGTCTCAATCGGGTTGGGCTATGCCTGGTGCTTCCTCGACGAAGATGAGCTCTGCTGGCATGATCGAATTACGCGGACCTACATGGCGCCGAGGAAGTGAGTTTCATCCCACTATTAAGCCAATATCCCTGCAGGGAACTTCATCACGATTGAAGAAGTAGTGCAAGACCCGCACTATTCATTGCTTCTT
>MNDG01000153.1:0-28170 GCA_001914815.1 Acidobacteriales bacterium 13_2_20CM_55_8 | reverse complement strand
CGCTGCTCGTTGATCATAGACTTCAAAATCGGCTCGGTAGGCCCTGTTTCCTCCGGGTGAGGACTTCGGTATTGCCCAGATACGGCCCCAGGTCTGAGGAACAACCTCCCCGACAAATCCTTTCTCAGAGATAAACACAGCATATCTCCCGGCTGGAACTTTCTTGGCAACCATCCCAAGAGGAACATCCTTCGCCGAGCTTACTCTCGCGCCTATCATGAAGGTGTACGCGCCATTCGCGTCGCTCTCATAATCGATATAGACTGCCAGGATGTTCGAATTAACCTTGTTGGCAATCTTGCCCAGCAGGCCTTCTTTCATGAAGCGATCCCATTGTTGTGGAATGACACCCTTCCCAGACATCTCGTTTGCGTTACTGGTACGGATTGAGATTCCGACCACGGTAAATCCCGTTTCTTCAACTACTCTTGGAATCAACTGAAATCTCCTGAGGCCGACACGGCTACCTGATCTTGGGGACCTCTACTGCAATATGGCTTCCAGCGCCGGCTTCAAATCTGCATGTTGGAAGGAATACCCGGTCGCAATAAGTTTCGCAGGTTCCACTTGTTGACTGGCCAGTAGGAGTTCGTCAGCCATTTGGCCCAAGGCCAGACGCGCGGCGAATGCGGGCATGGGGAAAATCGACGGGCGCGACAGCACTGTTGCCAGGATCTTTGAGAACTCGTCGTTCCTCACTGGTTTCGGAGCGACCAGATTTACCGGACCTCGCAGCAGGTCGCTCCTCAGAACGTGATGAATCGCACCAACCAGGTCCTTCACGTCAATCCAACTCCACCACTGCCGGCCACTGCCTATTTTTCCGCCCAACCCCATGCGAAAAGGCAGAAGCATTTTCTGCAAGGCACCCCCAGTTGGGCTCAAAGCCAGTCCAAATCGCGTTTGGACGGTGCGTATCCCGGCGTCCACTGCAGGTTGAGAAGCAGCTTCCCACTCGCGGCACACTTCTGATAGGAAGTCTGTGCCTGACCGACTATCTTCCTGCAGAATTTCCTCTCCTCGATCGCCGTAGTACCCGATGGCGGAGGCTGAAATCAGCACTCGCGGAGGTTGCGTCGCTTTAGCCAGCGCCTCGGCCAGATGACGTGTACCCAGGACGCGGCTGTCACGAATTCGAGCCTTCTTCGCTTTCGTCCAACGGCCAACAATGGTTTCTCCGGCCAGGTGAATGACCGCTTCGAAACCCGAAACTGATTGCGGTGAAAGCGGCTGTGCCGGATTCCAGAAGACTTGGCCATCGCCGGCTGGTTGGTCGCGAACCAGCCTCGTAATCGTGTACCCGCGAGCCTTCAAAGAAGGCAGGAGAGCTTCCCCGATCGGCCCGGAGACTCCACTCACAAGAATACGTGAAGAATTTACGGCAGCCATGTCAGGATAAATGTAGCAGATCACCATCCTCGCTGATCATCAGCAGCGACGCCACAGACTGCTGGCGGATTTCGCCTGATTTTTCGCACACGCTATAATCTGTCATGGCGACTCTGCGCCAACAGATCGCGACCAACGTGCTCACGGTGACCAAGTTTCGTGAGCTGTTGCGCCGAATGAAGGCCAACCGGCCCACCGAAGATCTGGAACTGGTGCGCAAAGCATACGAGTTTTCCCAGAAGCATCATGCCGGCCAGAGCCGAGCGTCCGGCGAACCCTACTTGGTACATCCCCTCGAAGTTGCACTGGTTCTGGCGGAGATGAAAATGGACCCAGTGTCCGTCGCCGCCGGTCTGTTGCATGATTCGGTGGAAGACACGTCCGTGACTGTGGTCGATATCCGCAAAGAATTTGGCGAGCAGGTAGCGCACATTGTCGAGGGCGTTACCAAGATAAGCCAGATTGATTTCCACTCGCGCGAAGAGCAGCAAGCCGAGAATCTCCGCAAGATGATGCTGGCGATGGTGGACGACATCCGTGTGGTCCTCATCAAGCTGGCTGACCGCCTGCACAATATGCGGACGCTCGAGCATCTTCCCCCTGATCGACAGCAGAAAATCGCCCAGGAGACGTTAGATATCTATGCGCCTATCGCGCACCGGTTGGGCATGGGGAAAATCCGCGGCGAACTGGAGGATCTAGGTTTCCGCCACGTAGATGCCATTGGCTACCAGCAAGTCCATGACACAGTCGAAGCGAAACGCAAGGCAGGCGAGGCCTTCCTGGCTCGCGTGGAAGGAATATTCCGGGACAAGCTGAAGGAAGCGGGGATTACGGCGAAAGTAGAAAGCCGTATCAAGCGCCTCTATAGCATTCACAAAAAGTTGCAGCGGCAACATATCGCAGTCGAACAGGTCTACGACCTCTTCGCCATGCGCGTCATCACGCAGTCCGTGCAAGACTGCTATGCCGTGCTGGGAATCATTCACAATCTGTGGCGGCCGGTGCCGGGTCGTATTAAAGATTTCATCGCTATGCCGCGGCCGAATTTTTACCAATCGCTTCACACCTCAGTGATCACGGAGGAAGGCACGCCCTTTGAAGTGCAAATCCGCACCGAGGAGATGCACAAGATGGCGGAAGAGGGCATCGCGGCGCATTGGAAATACAAAGATGGCCCGGTCTCGGCGCAGGACGAGCAGCGGCTTGCCTGGTTGCGGCAAGTAGTGGAATGGCAACGCGACGTCTCCGATCCCACCGAGTTTCTTTCTACCCTGAAAATCGATCTTTATCCGGAAGAGGTTTATACCTTCACTCCCAAGGGCAAAGTGGTAGTTTTGCCACGAGATTCCACACCCATTGACTTCGCCTATTCAGTGCACACCGAAGTAGGTCACAGCTGCGTTGGCGCCAAGGTGAACGGACGCATGATTCCCCTGCGCTACAAGCTTCACAGCGGCGACATCGTAGAAATTCTTACTCAGCCCGGCCACAAGCCAAGTCGTGACTGGTTGTCAGTAGCGAAGTCGTCGCGCGCGCGCAACAAGATCAAGCACTGGCTGAATCTGCATCAACGTGAGCGTGCCATCGAAATCGGCCGCAAGCTCATTGAAAAAGAAGCTCGCAAATATCGAGTCGCGCTGAAAGAAATCAAAGACGAAGAATTGCAGAAAATTGCGGCCGACTACGGTTTAGGGCGTCCGGACGATCTGATGGCCGGTATCGGCTACGGCAAGTACTCGGCGCGGCAGGTGCTGGCACGCCTGGCTCCGGCAGGAGTTGGTCCGGTTACCGAGGAGGACGCGGAGAAATCCGGCGGAATCGCTAGCGTGGTCCGGCGCGTCTTTGGCGGCGACAATAACAACGCCATCCGAGTCAAAGGCCACGGCGACCTGCTGGTATACCGCGCTCGATGTTGCAACCCGATTCGCGGCGAAACCGTGGTTGGTTACGTCACTCGAGGCAAAGGTGTTGCCGTGCACGCGGCCAACTGCCCCAACGTCGTCAATTTGATGTATGAGCCGGAGCGCAAGATTGATGTGGAATGGGCGCGCGAGGAAGGCGCGCCGAGCGCTTATCCGGTAAAGCTGACGGTATTTTGCGACGACCGCTTCGGAATGCTGAAGCAGATCACTGCCGTGATCAGCGACAGTAAGACCAATATCCGCAATATTGAAGCACGAACCTCCAATGGGGAGGCCAATATTGATATCATCCTGGACATCGCGGACTTGAAACATTTGGAAAACATCATCAACGGTGTACGGAAGATTCCTGGCGTGCACGATGTGCAAAGGCTGCAAAAAATCTAAGAGCAGTGGCTAGTGATTAGTGGCCAGTGGTCAGTAAGACCAACCTGGAACTGGGAACCGGGAACTGACGACTGAGGTTATCTTCTTCACAGGTAAAGTTCTCACGGAGGAACCTTCAGCGAGTTGACTCCAGCGGCTCAATCTGCGTTAATTCTGACCACTGATCACTAGCCATGGTTTTGGAGACTTCATGCGCGATGTGATTGCGACCAAAGACGCTCCGCAGGCGATTGGCCCGTATTCTCAGGCTATTCGTGGCAACGGATTCGTCTTTGTCTCCGGCCAGGTGGCGATTGATCCCTCGACCCAGCAGGTCGTTGGCGGGGACGTTGGAGTGCAGACCGATCGGGTCTTGAAGAACTTGTCAGCGATCTTAAAAACTGCTGGAAGCGGCTTGGAGAAGGTTGTGCGCTCCACCGTTTTTCTAAAGAATATGGGTGACTTTGCCGCCATGAATGAAGTCTATGGCCGCTATTTCAACACAGCGCCTCCGGCACGATCTACGGTGGAAGTCGCACGGTTGCCCAAAGATGTTTTGGTAGAAATTGATGTGGTCGCGTTGGTTTAGAAATCTAAACGTTCGATTTCGACCGATTTCAAATTCAAACTGTTTGCTTGCAAGTGGAAATCGCAAGCGGAAATCTGGAGAATCATCCATGTTCAAGAGCACGCTCTTGATAGGCCTCGCGCTGTTGGCCACCTTTGTCGTAGCGCAGAGCAACAGAAAGAAAGCTTCCCCGGCCGCGCGTCCGAATACCGCCGCACCGACGAAAGTCACCGGAGATTCGACGAAGACTCCCTCCGGACTCGAGTATTGGGATATAAAGTTGGGCACAGGACCGACCGCCGAAAAGGGGCAGACGGTAAAAGTCCATTACACGGGATGGCTCACCACTGGCAAGAAGTTCGATAGCTCAGTCGATTCCGGAAGGCCCTTCTCGTTCACTCTGGGCGCGGGCGAGGTCATCAAGGGATGGGACGAAGGTGTAGCCGGAATGAAAGTTGGAGGCAAGCGGCAACTAAAAATTCCCTCACAACTTGCCTATGGCGAGAAAGGCTACCCAGGCGTGATCCCGCCTAATGCGACGCTGATCTTTGATGTGGAACTGCTCGGAGTGCAGTAACGCCTCTAACCACGAAGGACACGAAGTTACACGAAGGAATCCCAGTACGCAGGATCTCCTCTAAGTGTAACTTCGTGTCCTTTTGTGGTTAAAGGTTTTAAGCTTTCGCAACTTTCCCGCTTCGCAAGCAAGACGTGCAGACGCGGATGCGTTTGGTGGCGCCCTTCACCTTGGCACGAATGGGCCGCAGATTGACGTTCCAGCGCCGCCTGCTGACATTGTGCGCGTGGCTGATATTGTTTCCGAATTGCGGCCCCTTGCCGCACACATCACATACTTGTGCCATGACTTCTCCAGATAAGCTCAGAACTTGACGGGTAAACTATAGATTTTACCGGATTTTAAGGCTTTGGCCAAGTGGCGAGAGGACGCAACAAAACGGCCCCGATTTCTCGGGGCCGGCTATTTTGGGTAGGTACAGCACCCTGCGACAATTTCAGTATAAGCACCGCAACGTTTCAGTCAAGTTACTTTACTGTCGGGGAGGATATCCCTGCATTTTCCACCCCAGAACCTGCGTCCCTTGGGACGTGGGCCCGACGGGATTCGAACTCGCATCTGCGACCGTCGCAGGGTGCTGTGTTCCCGTTACACCACGGGCCCAAACTGGGCATACGTGGGCGGCTGTAAACGTCACGTTCGCTCGTCACACGCGTGATATTCCTAATTCCAAAACGGGAAACGCTCGTAACTCCTGTGCGATACTGAATTCATGGCGCCGTCGGCGGATCCCAGGTCGGTCAAGGTGAATCTGACCACTGGGACGGGCGTGGACATCGAGTGGAAGGACGGACATCGTTCGCACTACTCATTTCCCTTTTTGCGCGACGCCTGCCCGTGCGCTCTTTGTGACGACGAAAGGTCCAAAAGCGGTCGTCAACCGGGGGAGCCGCCGAGAGCCGCTCCCGGGGCGCTGCCTATGTTCAAGGCGGCAGCGAAACCAACTTCAGCGGAAGGCGTAGGCAAATATGCCATCAAGTTCCACTGGAATGACGGGCACGAGTTAGGGATTTACTCCTGGCAGTTTCTGCGGGATGTCTGCCCGTGCCAGGAATGTAAAGCGGCACGCACTGCCGCGAAAATAGGATAAAAGCGATTTCCGATTTCCAATTGAAATGCCTCGGGTTTTCAATTAGAAATCGGCAATTGGAAATCGCAATTCGCAATTCAAAAATTCACATCTAAATTGTTGTCAGCCATGAGGGGCTTTAAACGTTTGTCTTTCCTCGACCAACTCAATCCGCAACAGCGTGAAGCTGTCGAAACTGCCGAAGGGCCGTTGCTCATTCTGGCTGGTGCCGGTAGCGGGAAGACGCGGGTTATCACCTACCGCATCGCTCATCTGATCGAAAATTTGGGTGCGATGCCGGAGTCTATCCTGGCAGTTACTTTCACCAACAAAGCCGCCTCCGAGATGGTCGAGCGGGTGGACAAGATCGTCGGCGGCTTGTCCGTGGCGAAACCCGTCATCTCTACGTTTCATTCTTTCTGCGTGCGGGTCTTGCGGCGGGACATTGAGGCCCTGCGCATTCCTTCCACTGTGCCCGGCTCGCCGCCTATCGGTCTTACAAAAAGCTTCGTCATCTACGACGAGGCCGATCAGCAGCAACTGGTCAAGTCAGTCATGAGGCGGCTGGGGATTGACGATAAGCAGGTCACGCCGCGCTCCGTGCTGGCCCACATTTCCTGGGCGAAGAACCACATGCTCAACCCGCAAGAGGTCTATTTACAATCGGCGGATCCCAAGACCGAGCGCGTGGCGCAGATTTACGAGGAGTACCGCAAGGAGCTGCTCAAGGCCAACGCCCTGGATTTCGACGACCTGCTGCTCGAAGCCGTACGTTTGCTGAAAGCAGTGCCCGCGGTCCGCGAACACTACAACCGCCGGTTTCAGTACGTGCTGGTGGATGAGTATCAGGACACCAATCGTCCGCAGTATGAGCTCATGCGGGTGCTTGCCGGGACGCACCACAACGTCTGCGCCGTCGGCGACGAGGACCAATCGATTTATTCCTGGCGAGGCGCGGACATCCGCAACATTCTGGAGTTCGAGAAAGATTTTCCCGAAGCGAAGATTATCCGTCTCGAACAGAATTACCGCTCTACGCAGAACATCCTGCAGGTTGCGTCGGCTGTGGTGGCAAATAACATCAAACGTAAGGGCAAGAACCTGTGGACGTCGCGTCAAGGCGGCACAAAAATCGGATACTACGAAGCACCCGATGGCGAGAATGAAGCTCTATTTGTCGCAGATTACATTGCCAAATACCTGCGCGAAGCAGCCGAGCAGGGGGAGAATCCCAGGGCGGCGGTGCTCTATCGCACCAATTCCCAATCTCGGTTGTTTGAGGAGGGCATGCGCCGCTACCAGTTGAAGTATCACGTCGTGGGCGGCTTCTCGTTCTACGAGCGAGCCGAGATCAAGGACATGATTTCCTATCTGAAAGTCATCCATAACCCGGAGGACTCGATTTCGCTGCTGCGAGTGATCAATACTCCCGTGCGCGGAATTGGCAAGACCACCATTGAGACCGTGGAGCGCGTGGCTCTCGAGACTGGCCTGTCTTTGTGGGGCGCAATCGGAGAGAGCATCCGACGTCAGCTTCTTCCGCAGCGCGCCTTGTTGGCGCTAAAAGGATTTCACGACCTGATTGAAGATGCGCGCGCCATACTGGCCGGAACATACGTGGAGCGACTGGAACAGACTGCACGCGAATCAGAATCCGCAGAGGCTCCGGCAGCAATCGCAATGGATGATCAAATTACGTTCGATCCTACGGTGTTCGAAAGTAATGCCCGCGAAAGTAACCCTGAGGTTGCCTCCCCAAGACCAGATGAAGCTGCTCCAGAAAGCTTACCTGTAGCCAGCACCGCCGAGCTTCTAAAATTTCTCATTGATCGCACTGGCTACATCAAGCAACTGGAAGACGAGGACACGCCGGAAGCCTACTCGCGCATTGAAAACCTTCGCGAGCTGGTAAACGCAGCCATGGATTCACGCGATCGGGGCGAGACCCTGGATCAGTTTCTCGACCATGCCGCGCTGGTCAGCGACGCCGATGCTTACGACGAACGCGCACAGATTACCTTGATGACCTTGCACGCAGCCAAAGGCCTGGAGTTTCCTCTTGTATTCCTATGCGGGTTGGAAGAGGGTCTATTTCCGCATTCCCGCACATTTCTGCATCCCGACGACATCGAGGAAGAACGCCGTTTGTGTTATGTGGGCATGACGCGCGCGATGGATACGCTCATTCTTTCGCGAGCGGTCTACCGACGGCGTTACGGAACGGATCTGCCGGAAGCCAGCGTCCCCTCTCGATTTCTGGGGGAAGTGCCCGCCGAATTATTGGAAGACGTAGGATCTCCCAGAAAAACCAGGAGTTCATTCGTGTCGGAAGCACGCACCTCCGACCGGCAGGCGCCAACTTCCAGGCATTATGCCTATGAGGATGAAGATCAGAGCGTAAGCTGGGCGGGACGCAGAAAGCAACGTGCTCCTGCTGCTTCGTATGGTGGACAGACGTACAACTCGATTGAAAACATTGCGGAGTTCTTTGCTTCACGAGGGAAAAAGTTCAGTCTCCCCAAAGTGCCAGTGGAAGAACCCAGGGGCAAAAAAGGTTTCCGGCCCGGGCAGAAGGTACGTCACCCAAAGTATGGCGAAGGGACCGTCTATCAGCGTGAAGGAGACGGTGAAGATGCCAAGATTACGGTACAATTTCCTCGCTTCGGTTTGAAGAAGCTGGTAGAAAAGTACGCGCAATTGGAGCAGGTTTAATCTTAAGAACGCGAGGACTAATGGCCAATACCGCAGCACTGAGCAAAGAAGAACGCAAAAAATCCAAGCGCGCAGCCCGTAAGAAGCGCAAAGCGGAGAAGCCGCTTGCCAAACGTGAGTACGCGCGCGGTTCGAAAAAACGCAAGGTGCAGAAGCTGGCCCGCGGTACAGCGAAGAGATAACCATGTTTGATTAATCGTCCGTGGCGCGGGCATTATGCCCGCGCCAAATTTACGCGAGGAACGGGCAGCCAATTCCTTGCGCGGGACTGAGGAGATACGCTCCGTTGGCACAACCACCAACCGTCAACCGTCCCGCCACCAAGGCGGGCGAACACGACAACTCCGGCAGCCAACTCTTCTGTTGCAAATCCATCGATAAACTGATTTCGGACTCGGAGGAGCCGGAGCGAAGATTAAAGAAAACTCTTGGCCCGGTGTCACTGACCGCTCTCGGCATCGGCGCAGTCATCGGATCAGGCATCTTCACTGTGGTGGGCACAGCCATCGCCGGTCAAAAATTCGATACATCTTCCATCCTCAACGCTCCGCTGCTCGATTTCCTGATACACCACACGGCGACAGTGGGTCGCCCGGGTGCGGGCCCAGCTCTCGCTCTGTCTCTCGTGCTGGTGGCCATTGTCTGCGGATTTACAGCGCTGTGTTACGCGGAACTCGCCTCCATGATTCCAATTGCGGGCAGTGCCTACACCTACACCTACGCAACCATGGGGGAATTGATTGCATGGATTATCGGCTGGGACCTGATTCTTGAATATGCTGTCAGCAATATGGCCGTTAGCGTAGGCTTCGCGGCGCATCTCGTGGACATGTTTGACTGGTTTGGATTTCATCCCGCGGTGCGCTGGATCTCCCCCGCCTACCTGCCCAGTGGTCTTTCAGATTTAAAAGGAAATGTTCTTTACGCACCAGGACTGCATTTCGGATTCAACTTTCCCGCATTTCTGGTGGTGATGATTTTGACGGTGATCCTGGTGCGTGGCATCCGCGAATCGGCGGAGGCCAACAACACTATGGTCGTTCTAAAGATCGCGGCAATCCTTGCGTTCATCATCGCCGGAGCGCATTACGTCCGGCCGGGCAACTGGCATCCCTTCGCGCCCCAAGGATGGTCGGGCATTCTGACCGGCGGCTCGATCATTTTCTTCACTTACATCGGATTCGATTCGGTCTCGACCGCCGCCGAAGAAGCCCGCAATCCCCAGCGTGACTTGCCCATTGGAATTATTGCCACGCTGGTGGTTTGCACTGTTCTTTACGTTTCGGTCGCCATTGTCCTGACCGGAATTGTGCCCTGGCACACGCTGCTTGACGATGCCGCCCCAGTAGTGAACAGTTTGAAGAAACTTACTGTGGCCACCGGTTCGCCTACGCTGCACTGGGTCCGCTTGGGAGTTCTGTTCGGCGCCATGATGGGCATGATTTCTTCACTGCTGGTATTCCAACTCGGGCAGGCGCGGGTCTGGTTTGCCATGTCGCGTGACGGTTTGTTGCCTCGGCTTTTCGGTCGTGTCCATCCCAGATTCCGGACTCCTTCCACAGCAACCTGGATTGCTGGATTCGTGGTGGGAGTACCGGCTGGGATTCTCGACATTGGAACGCTCGCCGATCTTTCGAACATCGGCACGCTTTTCGCCTTCGCGCTGGTCTCGATAGGTGTGATCATCCTGCGCTACCGTGATCCTGGCCGCCACCGCGGATTCCGTTCCCCTGGAGGAATCGCTGCACCGGTGTTGAGCGTATTCTTTTGCGTTCTGCTGATGTCCGGATTGCCGATCTTAACGTGGCTGCGGTTCTTCGCCTGGCTGGCAATTGGACTCACTATTTACGGTCTGTACAGCCGGCGCCATAGCGAGTTCACCCGTTAAGAGATCTGCAATTTGAATCAACAATCAATAATCAGCAATCATGCCTTCCGCGCCCAACTCATTCATCCTTTCCCTGCCAAAGGCCGACCTCCATCTCCATCTCGAAGGCTCGATTGATTCCGCAACCTGGCTTGAGCTAAGAAAGCGCCACGGCAAGACTGGCACTCTTTCAGAAATCGACCAGCTTTACCAGTACGAGAATTTCAGCGGTTTCCTGATGGCCTTCAAAACGGTCACCGAAGATCTACAGTCTCCGGAAGACTATGAGTTGATTACCTATCGGCTCATGGAAAAGCTCAAAGCGGAGAATGTGCAGCATGCCGAGGTTTACGTATCCGTTGGAGTGTGCCTGTGGCGCAAGCAGGATTTCGATGCCATTTTCGAAGGTCTGGAGCGTGGCCGCAAACGGGGCCAACAGGACTTCGGCACGTCGTTGCTCTGGATTTTCGATGCGGTACGTCAATTCGGGCCCCTGGAAGCACAACGGGTAGCTGGGTTCGCGGTCCGCTATCAGGGCCGCGGCGTCGCCGGCTTCGGAATTGGCGGGGACGAACAGAAAGCCGGCCCCGAACTTTTTCGCGATGTTTATGCTTATTGTGCAAAGAACGGTTTGCACCTGACTGCTCATGCAGGCGAGAGTGCTGGGCCGGACTCAATTTGGGGCGCGTTGAATCTTCAGGCCGAGCGCATCGGACACGGCCTCACCGCGTGGCAAGATGCTGAATTAGTGGAGGAACTCTCAACCCGGCAGATTCCGCTGGAGATTTGCCTGACCAGCAACCTTCGCACCGGTTGTTGCCGCACATTGGCGGATCATCCGGTGCGCAACTACTTCGAACACGGGATAATGGTTACGCTTAATACAGACGATCCGGCAATGTTCGCGACATCCCTGGCGCGGGAGTATCAGTTGGCCCAGAGCGCGTTTGAATTCACCGATGAACACCTGCGCGAACTGGCGCGGAATTCCTTTGAAGCATCATTTCTTCCTGCTGAGAAGAAACTGGGATTTCTGAATTTGTTTGACGCGGCTGCGCCCCGAACCTAGGCATGGCCCTGGTTTAGAGAAAACGTATGCCCCAACACATCGGAATCGTGGCTTGCAGCGCAGAGGGCGCGGCGCTCTGTTATCGCACTATTTGCCTGGAGGGAGCAGAACTGCTGGGCCGCCACGACCATCCTGAAGTTTCCATGCACAGTCATTCCCTGGCCAAATACATGAATTGCATTTACGCCAACGATTGGCCGGGCGTGGCGGAGTTGATGATTTCATCAGCCGAGAAGCTGGCCAAAGCTGGGGCCGATTTTCTTATCTGCCCTGACAACACCATTCACCAGGCTTTCGAGTTAGTGGCGCACCGCTCACCAAGACCATGGCTTCATATCGCCGAGGAAGTGGGCAATGAGGCTAAGCGCTGTCACTACAAGCGGCTAGGCGTTGTGGGCACGCGCTATCTCATGGAAGGTCCGGTATATCCGGGAAAGCTGACTGCGGCAGGGATTGAATTCCGGATGCCCGGCAGCAAGGAGCGGGAAAAGATCAACCAGATTATTTTTGATGAACTGGTGAATGCTCAGTTCCTGCCGCGTTCTTTAGCCTATTTCATGGAAGTCATCCGAGCGTTGGGAGACGAAGGCTGCGACGCGGTGGTGCTGGGCTGCACGGAAATTCCGCTACTGGTCACTCCGGATTCTTCTCCTCTGCCCACTCTTGATTCAACTCGCCTGCTGGCTCGCGCGGCGCTACGAAAAGCAGCCGCGAATAGTTAGCCACGGTGGCCCGCGTTCCCCATTCACCCCTGAGATTCCACCGACCGATGTTCAAAATGTCCCTATCTGCCAAAGCTGTGATTTAATAAACAAATACGAATAATGCCTTCCCGCCACACTATCCTGCGCCGTCGCATGAAATCGCTCGCCCGCAGCATCCGCGGAGTGCGCCAAGCCGTACGAGCGCTGGTTTCTACCGAGCATCCTCTGTTGGCGCACATTATCCCTATTCGACGCTGCAATCTGGCTTGCGAATATTGCAATGAATACGACGATTTTTCCAAGCCGGTCCCTACCGAGAGCATGTTCCAGCGAGTCGACAAGTTGGGTGAACTCGGGACCTCGGTCGTTACCATCAGTGGCGGCGAACCCCTACTCCACCCCGAATTGGACGAGATCATCCGCCGCATCCGTAAAAACGGCAGCATCGCCGGACTGATCACGAATGGCTATCTGCTAACCGCAGAACGTATTGAGAAGCTGAATCGCGCGGGCCTGGAATGGCTGCAAATCTCGATTGACAACGTTACGCCGGACGAGGTCTCGAAGAAGAGCCTCAAGGTTCTGGATAGGAAACTGCAACTCCTCGCCGAATACGCCGATTTTCACGTCAACATTAACTCCGTAGTGGGTGGCGGCGTGCGCAATCCGCAGGATGCTTTGACTATCGGCAAACGAGCTCTGGAACTGGGATTCAGCTCAACTATCGGCATCATTCATGACGGTGGCGGACAACTTCAGCCTCTGGGCGAAGAAGAGCGCCGTGTCTACCACGAAATGAAAGCCATGGAAAAGCGCAGCTTCACTCGAGTGAACTCTTTCCAGGACAATATTGCCCAAGGCAGGCCAAACCAGTGGCGTTGCCGCGCCGGAGCGCGGTATCTCTATATTTGTGAGGACGGGCTAGTTCACTACTGCTCCCAGCAGCGTGGCTATCCGGGGATTCCGCTGGAAAAGTACACCGTCGCCGACATTCGCCGGGAGTACGTTACGGAAAAATCATGCGCGCCGCACTGCACGGTTTCTTGTGTACACCAGGTTTCGATTTTCGATTCGTGGCGCGCCCCGCAATTTCCCGCGCCTCAAGCCGCTTCCGAACCCAGCGGTCTGGTGCACATCCGGTAGCTTTGCAATTACTCACCGTATTTGCTGCTGAGATACTTGGCGACTTCGCCTTCCAGTTGTCCGTAATCAGAGTGGATGGTGGTGCGCAGCGCGGCCTCAGTCGAACTTCCCTGACCAATTCTTTCCAGGATGCGATGCAGGTCGCTCATGCCGTACGTGTCGCTAATGTACTCCACGGTGGCGAGGGATTCATCGTATGCCAGCAACGCTTCTGCTGGCGAGAAGCGCATGAAGCTGCCTTCGAGTCCGTTGAATGGGATTTCCTGGTGTGCATGGTAAAGCACGGCAAGCCGGCGTCCGCGCGATGCGACCGATTTTGGCTCCATGGCCTGCGCAATACCTTCATGCAGCCATTGCGGGCAACGCCCTGCCGAAATCTTATTGATAAAAGAGTGCGCCAGTTCGTGTTTCAGTACGCGCGCCAGTGCGGGTGTGACTGAACTCATACCCTCGACGGGGATTCGCAATTTGCCGTCATTGACGGCAGAGCTCCAAGCAGGGGCTTGCGTAACATCAAAAAACGCTTGTTCCGTGTACAGAACCACGGGAATACTGTTGCGGATAGTTCCACCCAGGTCGCGCGACAGATCGTCATATGCCGCTTCCAGAGTGGTAATCAATTCGCGGCGCAAGGACTCCGATGTCTGCTTGCCTTCAAAACGCAAAGTGAAGTGGCTGGTTTCACGCTCTGAGAAATCAGCTTCCGCCTTGGTTTCCCGCTCCGCCTTGTCGAGATATTGCTGGACCGCGGCATCCGGACGGATTTCCAGAGAACGCTTCCACGTGCGGATAGCGTCGCGATTGCGATCGGCGGCAAACTGCGCGTATCCCAGAATGTCCAGCGCATCGGGTGAATCAGGCGTGGCGCGTACAGCGCGCTCAGCGTAGGGTAATGCCTCCCGGGCGTTTCCAGTGCGCACCAGCAATGCGGCGTAATAATTGAGAATCGTCGGGTTCGCAGGATCCGCGCGTAACGCGGTTTCGAGATAAGGCTGCGCCTTGTCGAAATTTCCCTTATCGAATTCATATTTGCCGGCAGCGAAATATCCGGCGGCGGTGACGCCCAGATCGCTTTGCTTCTGCAGGTCGGCCAGAGCATCCACATCCACCTTGTCATCGTGGATAATCCTGTTGGTGACGACTGCTTCATTTTTCAAACTGTCGGTGGGTGCAAACGCGGGCATGTCGCCCGAACTGTTGCCGGAGGAATCGCCTTGGCGGGCGCCTCCGCTTTCAATTCGTTCTACCTTCGATTTTGGAATCGCATAGGTGTTGTCGCCAATCTCGTACTCGACGCGAGCGCCGTTCTCCCGGGCCTGATCGGCCCAGATGGTGCGACCATTCTTCAGGTGGATGACGTCCGCTGGCGCACACACCACGGCCAGCATCGGCAGTAAGAAAATGATGACAGGTGCCCGCACTAGGGCGCATTCTAGCAATAGCAACAGACTCAGCGTAGGTGACAATGGTAATCAGAAGAGTTCGGGAAGCCTCGATGGCAGCGGTGTGCCTGGCCTTGGTCATAGGTGCTATGACGCTGAGCCGAGCGCAAAATGCTCCGAATGCGCCAACCGAGGCCAGCCCAGCGGCAGCGAAGTCAATCGCACAAAGCATTTCTGCCGAGACTCTCTACCTTCAACTGAGAAGCGTCGGCTTGGATAAGTCGCGTGTCTACCGCATCCGGGAGACTTCCTTCGATCGGGCGGCGTTCCACTTCACTCTCGACGATGGCACTATCGCCTTCACTGAGGACGTTGCCGGACGCATCACCGGAGCTTTCTTCGAGGGAGATGGGGAAGTGCTGCTTGTTCCCTCCGACCAGGCGGAGCGGGCTTCAATGGCAATGTTTACTGGTGCGGCTATTCTCGAAGAAAGGTTCGTCACCGCATACTTCCGCTTCAATGATGAAACCTTCGCGGAACTGCAGCCCGCGCTCAGACCCGCCGACAACAGTTCGGAATTCGTATCGCAGTGGAATGAAACTGCTCATAACCTCGCGCAATCCGATGCTCTGCGATTGCTGCTTACCTTCAGTCAATTCCTGCCCGTAACCGGGCAAGCGCAAGTATCCAGCACGGAGCGTAACCCTATCAGCAACGAAGATCGGGTGCTGCACGCGCGTCTTCAGGGACGAAGGCTGGGAACCTTCGATCTTTATTACGACGCGGCGGCAACCGAGCAGATTTGGGTCGGCCAATTAAGAACCGCCGAGGGCACAGGCTACTTCGATGTATGGACTGCATTTGCCCTGAACCGCTCGACACAGCGCCCCGCAGTTGTGAACACGGTGACTGGCGAAGTCGGAGGGCCGGATGCAATCAATATTTCCAGCTATCAGATCAAAACGGAGGTAAAGCCGCCTACCAGGCTCGACGCCCAGGCGTCGCTGCAGATGGAAGTACGCCAGGGCGGACAGCGTGCTGTGCTGTTCGAATTGTCGAGATTTCTTCAGATCAAACAAATCGAAGTGGATGGCCACCCCCTCGAGTTCATTCACAATCAGGCGCTCGAGGGTACACAACTCGCCCGTCGCGGAAATGATCTCGTCGCTCTGGTCTTCCCTGAGCCCTTACAGAGCGGACAACGAATGGAACTGCACTTCGCATATGGCGGTGAAGTCCTGTCCGAGGCTGGAGGTGGACTGCTGTATGTGGGTGCACGCGGCACCTGGTATCCCAACCGGGGACTGGCCATGTCCAAATTCGACCTGGAATTTCGTTATCCGGAGAACTGGACCCTTGTGGCGACGGGGAAGCGCGTGGATTCGTTGTCGGCCACCTCCTCTGGCCGCGGCGGCTCCTCAATGGGCTCCTCCGGCGAGCAGGTATCGCACTGGATTTCGGATCGTCCCATTCCAGTTGCTGGATTCAATCTGGGGAAATATGCGCGTGTTGTTGCCCAGTCAGGCAGCATCACAGTGGAAACCTATGCTGCGGCCGCCATGGAACGTGCATTCCCCAAAAACGAGGTTGAGATTGATCCATCTGCTCTTCCAAGGCGCGGACTGCACACCGTGCCAGTACAAGTGCTTGCTTCGCTGCCACCATCTCCCTCGCGGAATGCACAAAACGTAGCAGACGCGTCAGCTCGCGCCTTGCAATTCTTCGGCATTCTTTTTGGGCCGTATCCCTACAGCAGCCTCGCCATTACGCAAATGCCCGGCGTGGTAAGCCAGGGCTGGCCGGGGCTTATTTTCCTGTCCAGTTACGCTTTTCTTACCCCGGCGGAGAAGTCGCAGCAACACATGAGTCCGGTCACCAAAACTCTCAGTGAACAAGTGATCGCCCACGAAACGGCTCATCAATGGTGGGGCGATGCCGTTCTTTGGAGCGGATATCGGGATCAATGGATCATGGAGGCGTTGGCTAATTACAGCTCCTTAATGCTGCTTCAGTCGGAAGATCCGTTGCAGTTTCGTGCGGTGATGGGAAAGTACCGTGAAGACCTGCTGGCAAAGAATAAGGAAGGTCTGCCCCTTATGAATGCTGGTCCGGTCACCTTTGGAGCCCGGCTCTCATCCTCGCACTTTCCGGCAGGGTACGAGGCTATCAGCTACGGCCGTGGTACATGGCTCTTCCACATGCTCCGCTCTATGATGCGCGACGCCGCAACAACTCCCGGCAGCCGTCGCAGAGGTGCCGCTGAAACGCAGAGTGCAGAAGAACCTTTCATCCGCTCTCTGCGTACGGTACGAGAGCGTTATGAGGGAAGATCCATCACGACCCGGGAATTATTGCGAGTCTTCGAAGAGCAGTTGCCACCTTCGCTTTGGTATGAAGGCAAGAAATCGCTGGATTGGTTCTATCAGAGCTGGATAAACGGTACAGCGATTCCAAAAATAGAATTGCAAGCAGTGAAATATGCAGAGAAAACGGGCTCGACTACGATTACTGGAACTGTTCTGCAAAAGTCCATCCCCAATGAATTAGTGACTTCGGTTCCCGTCTACGCGGTGATCGCAGGCAAGACGCTCTTGATCGGAAGAGTCTTCGCAGACGGACCAGAAACTCAATTTCATCTGACCGCACCCTCCGGAACGCGAAAGATCATCCTCGATCCTAATCAAACGCTCCTGACGCGAGTCCACTAACGGCAACTCTTACAGGCCGCTTCCCCGGAATTTCATACGGCATTTCAACCAGGGCTTTGCCCGACTGATCGTTCCTGCCTTAGATCATCTTCCAAAGGAGCAGGAGGTATTTGGCCCGAGGACTTGCTCGAACCCAGGACCACCACGGCTCGCAACCGCACCACTGCGGTGGAATGGATTTGAGAAACGCGCGACTCGCCCACGCCAAGCACAGCTCCAACTTCTTTCATGGTCAATTCCTGGAAATAGTAAAGGACCAGGACCTGGCGCTCCTTCTCCGGCAGTTCAGCAATGGCGCGCGCCAGTTGTTGTTTCATTTCTCCGCGCAAGCACAAAAACAGCGGGGTTTCCTGCGGATCATGGGGCACAGAGTCACACAAATCTTCCTCTTTACCGTCGAGGTGAGACTCCACTCGAAGACTTCCGACTTCAAGTCCGTCGATTTCACCCAGTAGCAACTGCAAGCCGCGCAGGTCTATGCCAAACTCCACTGCCAATTCGGGTTCGGTTGGATTGCGGCCCAGTTCTGAACGCAGCTTGTGATGAGCTTCTTCCAGGAGCCGAGCTTTACGCCGCAAATCTCGCGGACTCCAGTCCATCTCCCGCAAGCTGTCCAGAATCGCACCCCGGATGCGAAACTTGGCATAAGAGGCAAATTGAACTTGCTTTTTTTGATCGTACTTGTGCAAAGCGTCGATCAAGCCCACCACGCCGGCGTGCACCAGGTCTTCAAAGGGGACGTGCCGCGGCAGATGCTCGTGGATGCGGCGCGCAATATACCGCACCTGGGGAAGTTGATCCATTAATAGCCGTTCTCGTTGCCCTTCATCCTGCCACGCCGTATAAGCTTCTGCACTCAATTCCATGTCATTTCCTGCTTCGATTCTAGGCAGGGACAACAGTCTTAAGCCGGAATTGAGACCCGCACGAAGGGCGCTAGTCTTCCAAAAAAGAACTAATGCGGAAGTGGAACGCCGGATGTTCATCGCCTCGCAATATCGGGACGGCAAATCTGGCCCAACCGTGGATGGCGGCCATAATCGCTACCGGGAACCTGCGCTGGCACTCACACGCCTTTCCCGGGGGCGCAGATAATTGTTAGGGGCACGTCGCTGGAGGAAAGGATTCCCGTCACTTGGATGTCTGGAACAAGCGAACTCTGATATCTCTGGCATTTCCCGCAGGCATCCTGCTGCTCGCTGCCGTGCTATTGCTGGAGGCCGGACTTGTCCCACTGTCTGCTTCTGTAATCGACTTTTACTATTACGCTGTCTTCCTGTCCGGCATACTGCTGGCCTGGCGCTTTCACTCCAGCCGTGTACTGTTTGCGCTCCTCACTTTACTTTTAGCGCACCGCTCACTTGAGTTCTTTGCAGCTGGGAGCTTGAGTTCGACCGGTCCCGGTCGCATTGCTTTCGAAGCTATTGCCTTTCTCTTGCCGCTGAATTTCGTCATCCTCTCCGCGGTACGTGAGCGCGGGCTAGTGCTTCCCTCGATCGCGTTGCATTCCTGCTTTTTGTTCGTTGAGTCGGTATTCGTGGCCATCATTTGCCGTCCGGGACAGACCACGGGTCCGGCCTTCCTTCATTCTGGCTTCCTGGGACTAGACGTGTTTCGCTGGACCATCATCCCGCCACCTGCGTTGCTGATTTTTACCTCGGCCTTCGTCATTCTGCTGACCCGTTTTCTGCTTTATCGCAAGCCAGTGGAGAGTGGCCTGTTCTGGTCGCTGGCTGCTGCGTTTCTAGGCTTGCAAGCGGGCGGGTTGGGGCGTTCATCCCGAGCGTATATCGCCACCGGTGGCCTGATCCTGGTTAGCTCGATCATCGAGAACTCCTACCACCTCGCGTATCACGACGAGTTGACCGCCCTGCCGGCGCGTCGCGCCTTTAACGAGGCGCTGCTTGGACTGGAAGAACCTTATGTCGTGGTGGCGGTGGACATCGATCATTTCAAGAAATTTAACGACACATTCGGCCACGAAACCGGGGACGAGGTCCTGCGCATGGTTGCGTCGAAGCTGGCGCGTGTAACCGGCGACGGACGGGCATTTCGGGTTGGTGGAGAGGAGTTCTCAATCCTTTTCCCCGGCAAATCCTTGGCAGAAACGCTCCCCCATCTGGAGTTGCTAAGGGCGGATATAGAAGCTTCCACATTTCGCCGGCGCGGCGGGATGGAGCGTCGCGTTACTCCCCGAGGTCCGGATCGAAGAAACGTTCGCCGCAAAAACATCCGTCCTCGTTCCACTCCCGTCCAAGACAACCGTCTTTCGGTGACCGTCAGCATTGGCGCAGCTGCCCCGACGGTCCGAACTCAGTTAGTGGAACAAGTCATCAAGTCGGCGGACAAAGCGCTCTATCGGGCTAAGCAATCGGGTCGCAACCGGGTGGAGACGGCTACAGGCGGATAATCTTTCTCGCTTCTGTCCTTAGCCATATCGCTATATCCCACATTGCTAACCCAAGTGTCTCGCATCGAACACAGGGCAGTTAATTTACATAACTTTACGCCGGTGGATTTCTTTATCAGCGTTTAGGTTATAAAATTGTGGTCACGCTTAAAACCAAGATATTGAGAGAAGGGCGAACCGTGGGCGATAAGGGTCTCAGGGATTGGCGGGAACTCGCGCAAAAAGCCGCAGACGAGAAAGATCCCAAAAAACTCTTGGCGATTATCGAAGAACTCAATCGCGCGCTGGAAGACCGCGAAAATCAAATTCGCGGACGCTTTACCAAGCCTGGTCGCCCAGTTATTAGTTCACCCCAGAAGCGGCTGCTTTTCGTAGATGACGAACCGAGTATCCGCGTAACTCTCCCCCCAATTTTGCAGACACGCGGCTTTGATGTGCGCAGCGCGGGCAGTGTGCCCGAGGCTCTCGCGGCAATCGACAGCTACAAATTCGATATCCTGCTTTCCGATCTCAATGTCAGCGAAGAAGGTGATGGATTCATCATAGTGCATGCTATGCGCGCTGCTAATCCAAACTGCGTCACCATCCTTCTCACCGGATATCCTGCCTTTGAATCTGCCGTGGAAGCCATCCACCACGAAGTCGACGACTATTTCGTGAAACCTGCCGACGTGGAGTCGTTGATCAGCACGATGGAACGCAAACTGGCGGCGCGCCGCGCAGTTGCCGACGAGTGAGGCTTTTTCACAATTCCGCACATTGATGCCGCGACCACCCAACGAATTCCACCACCAGCTAAATAAATGCGTCCCTCCTGGCATAGGGAGTATCTTGTGTGACAGAGGTCACACATCATGATTTTCGGAATGACGACGTCGACATACACGCTTGTGCACGTCTTGCTAAGTCTGGTGGGGATCGCCTCAGGGTTGGTCGTGGTATTCGGTCTGCTCACCGGGAAACGCCTCGACGGCTGGACTGCGCTCTTCCTCGCGACCACCGTGGCAACGAGCCTGACCGGCTTTGGCTTTCCGTTCGATCACCTTTTGCCGTCTCACAAGGTCGGTATCATTTCGCTGGTGCTGCTGGCATTTGCAATTCTGGCCCGCTATGCCTTTCATCTCCGCGGAGTCTGGCGTCGGATTTACGTAACAACTGCCGTGGCTGCTCTCTACCTCAATGTTTTCGTCGGAGTGGTGCAGGCCTTCCTGAAGGTTCCGGCGCTGCACGCGTTGGCTCCGAAGCAGACCGAGCCGCCATTCCTGGTTACTCAGCTCGTCGTTTTGGTACTTTTCATCGTGACAGGAATTATGGCGGCGAAAAGGTTCCATGGCGAGCCGCTCCGCGCGGAGGCACGCGCGGCCTAAATCGGTCCTATTTCCTGTTCGCCGACTCCGGATGAAAGGAATATCCAGCCGGCGACGGTCGCCATTGCTCAGCGGCGGCTTCGACTTCCACCACCAACAAGAAGGAGAGAATTTTATGTCTACAATCACAACCAAAGACGGCACGCAGATCTACTACAAGGACTGGGGCACGGGACAACCCGTAGTCTTCAGCCATGGCTGGCCACTCAGCGCAGACGCCTGGGAAGACCAGATGCTCTACCTGGCTTCCCGCGGATACCGCTGCATCGCCCATGACCGTCGCGGCCATGGCCGATCCAGCCAACCCTGGAATGGCAATGAAATGGACACCTATGCCGACGATCTCGCGACGCTCGTCGAGACACTCGACCTGAAAGACGCGATCCACGTCGGCCACTCCACTGGTGGCGGCGAAGTCGCACGTTATATCGGCCGGCATGGCACGAAACGCGTCGCCAAGGCCGTACTCATCAGCGCAGTACCGCCACTGATGCTGAAAATGGCGGCCAATCCCGGCGGGCTACCAATTGACGCATTTGACCAGATCCGCGCCGGCGTCCTCGCCGACCGCTCGCAATTCTTCAAGGATCTCAGTGAGCCGTTCTACGGCATCAACCGGCCGGGCGAGAGAGTGTCACAAGGCTTGCGCGACTTTTTCTGGCTCCAGGGGATGCAGGCCGGGTTCAAAGCTGTCTTCGATTGCATCAAGGCGTTCTCCGAGACGGACTTCACCGAAGACCTGAAGAAGTTCGATGTGCCAACGCTCATCCTCCATGGCGATGACGACCAGATCGTGCCCATCGGCGCCTCGGCCCTTCTCTCGTCGAAGATTGTTAAAGGAGCCACACTGAAAATCTATCCGGGCTTGCCGCACGGTATGTGCTCGACCCACAAGGAGTTGGTCAACGCGGACCTGCTCGCCTTCCTCAAACGTGCCACTCAAGCAGCAGCGTAATCCGCCGGTCACCCGGCCTTCCGCCTTTGCGGCGGAGGCCGGGTAACTCGGTCGTGACTGCGATTGGCGGTAGTGCCTGCAAGATAAGGATGTCATGGTCATGGACGAAGCCGTGCTGTCGCCGCTCACGCAGTGGGAAAGTTTCTATGTCATCGTGGGCTCGTCGGCTGGAGCGTTGACGGGCTTGCAGTTCGTGGTAATCGCCCTGATCGCGGAAGCGGAAGCGGCAGTGGCAGTGTCGAGCGGCATGCTGGAGATTCGCGCCTTCGGCACGCCGACGGTCGTGCACTTCTGCGCCGTCCTGTTCATCTCGGCGGTCCTGAGCGCGCCCTGGCACGCCCTCTCCAATGCTGGGCTGGTGTTGGACGCCTGTGGAGCCGCGGGAATCGTATACGCGATCATGGTCATCCGGCACGCACGGCGCCAGACTGGTTATTCGCCAGATGCCGAGGACTGGTTCTGGTATTCTGCACTTCCGCTGGTCGGGTACGCATCATTGCTCGGGGCGGGGATTCTGCTCAAGCGGCATCCCACCATGTCTCTGTTCGTCATCGCTGCAACTGCGCTTCTGCTGATGTTTGTAGGAATTCATAACTCCTGGGACACGGTCACGTACGTCGCGGTTCAGCGCCGAAAAGAACAGAAGACAACAAAAGAAAGATGATCTTAACAACCCTCCGTATTTTCTATCTGTTCTTACAAAGGAGTAATTGATGAAAGGCGCTTTCAGTCTCAGCAGAGGCATAGCCCTTGTTAGCCTGGTCTTCTTCTTCGCTTCACTGGGGGGAAAGTTCCAAGCCAGGGCGGCGGATAACGCTATCGTCTCGCGTGACGCAGAAGTCGAAGGCATTAAGTTGCACTACATGACTGCCGGCCACGGCACGCCGCTCATCTTGCTGCACGGATATGCCGAGACCTCGCTCATGTGGAAGCCGATCATACCGTTACTGGCCGAGCGATTTACTGTGATCGTACCGGACCTGCCTGGCATCGGGGACTCGGCTATACCAGTGGACGGTCTCGATATGAAGACGGCCGCAATCCGTATTCATGCGCTTGCCCGCTCGCTCGGTATCCAGAAAGCAGCAGTCGTTGGGCATGACATCGGCCTCATGGTCGCCTATGCCTATGCAGCACAATTCCCGGCGGAAGTGGAAAAACTCGTCGTGATGGATGCTTTCCTCCCGGGTGTCGGTGAGTGGGAAGCCATCTACAACAACCCCGGCTTCTGGCACTTCCGCTTTAATGGGCCCACACCGGAAGCGCTGGTTCAAGGTCGCGAGCGCATATACTTCGAGCACTACTGGAATGACTTTGCCGCCGATAAGACGAATTCGGTTCCTGAAGCGGACCGCAGAGCCTATACGGCAGCCTATTCCCCCCCGGACGCATGCGCGCCGGCTGGGCTTACTTCGTCTCCTTCCAGCAGGCCGCAAAGGATTTCGCCCAGCTCTCTCAAGCTAAACTGACCATGCCGGTGCTGGTGATTGGCGGTGAGAAGGCACTGGGAGATGCACTCGCACAACAGATGAAGCTCGTCGCTTCGAATGTGACCGTTG
Organism: Acidobacteriales bacterium 13_2_20CM_55_8; assembly: GCA_001914815.1. Classification (GTDB taxonomy): domain Bacteria; phylum Acidobacteriota; class Terriglobia; order Terriglobales; family Acidobacteriaceae; genus 40CM-3-55-5. The sequence goes on along the minus strand of MNDG01000153.1, from coordinate 4,400 downwards.
TGGTGCTGAAAGATACTGGACACTGGTTGCTGGAGGAGCGTCCTAAAGAAACCACCGAAGCACTGCAAAAATTTCTGTGACATTCACAATGTGGCACGCTTGGTTGATGGATGCTGATCGAGGAGCAACGATACGAGCAACGAAAAGAATGCGAGATTTTCAGGCAAGTTGGTGTTAGTCGCCGGCGGCACTGGCGGATTGGGACGCGCGGTGAGTTTGGCGTTCCTCGAGCAAGGCGCGAAGGTGGTCGTGACCTATCGGAATCAGAAGGAATTCGACACGCTCAGGAGCGCTGCCGGAGCGAATGGCTCGGCACTCGAAGGGCGGCGTGTTGATGTGACCGATGAGGCGGCAGTACGCGAACTCATTGACGCCGTTCTTGCTAAATACGGCCGGTTGGATGGCTTGGTGAACACAGTTGGCGGCTATGCCGGCGGCAAGAACTTATGGCAAACCGATGCGAAAGTTTTCGATCAGATGTTGTCGCTGAATATGCGCTCTGGTTATGTGTTGGCACGAGCAGTTGTCCCGGCGATGCTCAAAGAAGGGCGCGGCGCGATCGTAAATGTTGCGTCCAAGGCTGCAGTTGAGCACGCAGCGGGTGCAGCCGCCTATGCTGCGTCGAAAGCGGGCGCGGTGGCAATGATGGATTCGCTTGCCGACGAGGTCAAGGGCACCGGGGTGCGGGTGAACTCGATTCTTCCCAGTATCATCGACACAGAAGTAAACCGGAAAGCAATACCCAGCGCCGACTTTGCGAAGTGGCCGAAGCCTGAAGACATCGCGCGTGTCATCCTATTCTTGTGCAGCGACGAAGCCAAAGTGATTCATGGTGCAGCACTGCCGGTTTATGGGGAAAGCTGAGGCTTCGGAATGGATATTGCGAACTCCGCGACGAGATACAAAAAGTATGTAGCTTTCGCGGTAAACCGAACGCGTCGGCGGCGAACCCGGAGTTAATTCGTTAAGAAGATCTCGGGCGTTTATAAACGCGTGTTGCGTCTGATGCACGATTCAGCTAGCCTAGCGGGATCCTCGGACTTACCCCATTCAACCCTGAAGTGGCGGTCGCACGCGGCTCGCATTACTGGGACTGTTTGTTGCGGACGGTTACTGCGGGGTCGGCCACTTGCGGGGAATCTGTCGCAGGTGTCGCCGAGAACCGGGAAGGCTGAGGTCGATATCCGTCCCGCGTTCGGATGTGATACTTCTTCAGTTTTTCACCTACGAGTTTCACTTTAATCGCGCGCCAGCCATGATTAGGATTGGGTTGCGGATAGTAGCTCAGTGAATAAAGATGCTTTAGATCGTCCCGAATCGAGGCAAAGGCACGCTTCTCGTCGTTCCAGGCCTTGGCAAAATAGGCTCTGCCACCTGTGGCCGCAGTCATGCGTTGGAAAACTGTGGTGGATATCGGCTCCAACTGGGCCTGGTTAGTGCTGATCATGTAAATAGAAACCCCTAAGGACTGCGCCAGTTCGGCGACATCCTCTGGAGGAATCACGCTGGAGTTGTCAGGGCCATTCGAGAACACAACCACAACTTTTCTTCCGGTATACTGACCCGCATCCTTGAGGGTGAGCAAAAGAGTGTTGTAGAGAGCAGCATCGTCTCCAGCCACGGTTGTGCGCACCGCGCGCAATACTTGCGAGCGGTCAGAAGTGAGGGGGGAACCCCGGAATAGGTCACGACTATAGGAATAGAAAGCTATCTTGTCCGCGGTCTCGAGCGAACGAACGAAGTCCGAGATAGCGTCCTGCGCAAAGACGAAGCCGCGATACATGTAGTTGCTGGTATCGAACAGAATGAACACATTCGCACCCGCGACCAACGAGTCTAGGGTCCGATACGGCTTGTCAGGGGCAACTGGTTCAGGTAAGGGATGCGGCGTGACAGGAGCAGGAGTTGCGGATTTGTCATTCCGCTGCGGCAAATCCTGGGGGCGGGCCGGTTCATCACCTTCGGCGAACGTAGCAATCTTCTCCGAAATACTATCCTCCGTAACCACAAAATCGTGAGGGCCCAGGCCGGTAATGTAGTTGCCTTTGTCATCGGTTATGGCGACATTCAATTGAACCATGTCGACCACAACTTGAATGTCAGGTTGGTTTTCCTGGGCTCTGCCTGATACTGCGGAGCTGAAACACAAAACGACTAAAACTCCAAAAAGTAGCGCGTATCTTGCCAGCATAGTAAGATTCCCCGTCTGCCGCTTTTGGCCTGGCGCGGCCAAAATATCTTGGCCGTGCGCCGACGACGATTTATGGCCGATCCACGGCGTTTACCGCGGCGATCTTGCCCTTTCGGAAGTCCTCTCCTGTTTCCCTCAAAGCCCGAAGAATGCCTGGCCAATCTTCGAAATGACTAGCGAAAATCGTTTCGACCATGCGGCGTGTGAGTTCTGGTACCAGGCTGTTCAACGCTACCGGTGGATAACCCGATTCATCCGCTAAACGCGCCCAGTACAAGTTGCTGGAATCCCATGATTCCGACAATATTCGATTGTAGTAGCCAGCAAAAGCCGGAAGAGGCGGCAAATTCAGGAGCTGACGGGCGTAGGTTTGCGCCAGAGTCGGATGAGGCACACCGAAATCGTGTGACAACCTTTCCCAGCTGACCTCCTTCGGATGCTGCCGAATTAAGTTGTGCAGTTCCCGGCCAGCTTCACCCCAGGAACCAGCCTCGTCTGCAAACCGGCGACTGAACTCCGCTGCGAGATAGAAAGTATCCGCCGGCAACATTTCAGGAATCATTTCGACAGCGCGCCCAGCCAGCAAAGCTTCCTCAACCTGATTCGAGTCCTGCGGAACCATTCTGTCCGAAAGAATCGTCATCACCTTTTTCCGCAGGTCCTCATTCTCCTGGGAACCGATCAGCAGTTCTTCTCCTGTCCTTTGATATAGCGTCACCGCGTGAAGTTCATTCCGACTTACCCTCCACCAACGCGGCAAGATGGCGCTGGTCAACAATTCTGGGACGAACTCCCTCCAGATGAGGGCTTGAACGTTTTGCGGCGCGATAAAGTCCTGCTCCGCCGCAGCCAGTACGAAAGGCAAATCCGCAAGCGAACCCACAAGGTGAGCGCCACCGCCGGCTGGTGCGCCGGCGCCAAAAAGCTGGGGAGCCTGCCACACCTTAATCCCTGAGACGGTCTCGCCCGCAAAATCATGCGAGCGCACGAAGAGTGGATTGTTGTAAAGAGTCTCAGCCCCTGGCGGTTCATAATAGGCGTAGTTCAGGCCCACCACAGTATCCCGGAGAAAGGGTGCGAGTTGGCCACGAGCGTCTTCCAATTGCGTGGCCGAGGGCGATGCCTTGATTACCTTAGCCAAATCGGTCCGCATCTGTAAGTCAGTGTGCTTGTTGTTATAAATTCCAGAAGCCCATTCAGTTCTCTCTCGATTAGTAAAGATGGGACGCGGCATCTCAAATTCACCCAGCTTCCCGGCCTGCGAGATCAGATATTCGCGGTCCTCTTTGCCTCGAGGCAATTGTTTGAGACCATCCCCTAGCGCCAGCAGCGTGTCGAGAGAAACCAGGCGCTGGCCATCCAGCACTGCCTGCATTTTGCTGGCGACGGCCCGGCGTACTTGTTTTGCCTGCGCGCCACCTTCCTCAGGGCCCGCTAGTAAGTTGATGATTCCGTCCTGGGAAATACTGCGCATACCGGCGGCGTGCACGAGCTCTCGCAGGGAGCTACATCCGGCGTCATACAGTTGAGCAGCGGAGCGTACACCAGGGAATGGCTTGAGAACATGTTGCCAGGAGCGATTCAGTTCAGCCTCTGGAATCTCTCCCTGCCGCGCCAATATCTGCCACATTCCGATGTTTGCCTGAAAAGTCCCCATCGCGTTGCCCCGGAGCGTGATGTCCGAAATATGATCAAGCGAGGCGGCCACGTCGAGGAAGAGGTCGATTGACTCGTCATTCAGTTCCGAGAACTCTGAAAAGATCCAATATTGACTGCTGAGGTCCGCAAACTTGAGCGCCAGGCGACGGGCCGTCCCGGGACCAATCTGGTGTTGGAAAGAGCGCCTGCTGTCGAGTGCGCTAAGTGCCAGATAGATTTGCAAGGGTCCGGCTTCGGTGTCCACCCTCGAAAGCGAAAACATAGCTTCCAGCAACTGCTCTGGCGTGGCAAAGTGGCCAGCACGTTTACCGACGCTACGGGCGGCGCTGGAATCTGTTTTTTGACGAAAGATGTCTCCCCATAAGCCTAGATTGCCAGGAACATGTGGCTCGCCCGACGAGTCCCACTGCAGCGAAGTTAGCAGGACGAGAAGACCGGGAGCAGGTCGAAATGCTCCTTGCGTTGCCTCCGGACTCTCACTGGGCCGTAACGCTTCGTAGAAGCGGCGGATTCGGCGAGGTTCGGTGAAATATGGCTGGTGATCCTGCTT
>MNDG01000133.1 GCA_001914815.1 Acidobacteriales bacterium 13_2_20CM_55_8 | reverse complement strand
CAAGTATCTCGCGTCCGCTCGAACGGAACCCCGGTACCCATGGCTCGGACTACGGTTTCGTCGCAAGGCGTTCGCATGGGGCTATAGATGCATCTCTCGCGGTCCGGTTGTGAGGAAGGCTGGAGCAAAGAGCTGATGGGCAGCGCAAATGACAGCTGCGTCGTTTTTCAGACTTGTATCCACCATCAGTGCAGAACCAGATCTGAATATTCCGGGTGGTTCGCGATGTACTCCTGCACCGAAGGGCAAATCACATCTACCTTGAAGTTGTTTTCACGGGCCCATCGAAGCGCGTTCTCGGCTAACAAGGACGCAAGACCCAGGCCGCGCAATTTATTGGGAACCTCGGTATGGGTCAACCCGAGTACATTTCCGCTCATACTGTATTCAAGGTAGGCTACCTGTCCGTCGTGCTCGAGCTCAAAGCGGCCGGTAGTTACCTTCTGTGGTGTTTGCGGCTTACGTCCGACAAGTCCCCATGCGACCATTTGATCGTTCTCCCGCGTGTGTAATCAACTGAGTGAATGCTACACAACAATTTACAGTTGTAGTCAGGTCGGCTTCACCGGCGCTTGATGACAAAAACAGTCTTGTCGTCGATGCGGTCCGGTTCCCCAATCTGCTGCAGGTACTCGTCCTGCTGCACCGCGTGCTTCAGGATGGCATCACAAATCTCTCTCGCCGGCTCATTTTTATGCTCACGGATAACACGCTCGATTTGTCGGCGATCCTGTTCATCGCTACCGTCGTAAACCCCGTCTGAATGAAGAAAAACTATGTCTCCCGGGCTCATGAGTGTGATTTCCGCCACGTCCGAGGAGTTCACCTGCCTTTTCCTGAGCTTCATGGAAAAATACTTATTCCGGTCAGGATGGTCTTCAGGAATCTCCAGCCCCAGGGCAAGGAACTGCACCATGCGATCCTTGTCAATCTCCATGAATTTTTCGTACTCTGCAGAAAACACTAGTGGTGGAGGATGACCGAAATTTACGAAGCGGAAATGTCCAGTGGGCCGTATTTCGCCGTATAGCATCGTCGCGATTTCGCGCGAACTGTCATTTGGATCCCGTCCCAGAGCGTTCCGCGCAGTGACCGACTGCGCCAGCCTGAGATTGATCTTCTCGAAAAACTGTGGCGTTGTCTTTCCGCTCCGATCGAGTTCGGAAAGCATAAAAGCGTGAAATGTGTCGTGAACAGTCGACGCAATCTTCGCCGAAATGATTCCGTGTCCTTGCGCATCCACTAACAGCACTCCCGCAGTCGTGTAGAGCTCTTGCAGATCTTCGGCGATTCTCAACTGCTCGGAGCTTTTTGCCTTTCTGTATTCGACCTCCACCGCCGCGTTGTAACCCGGTCTGGATTCCAACCACTGCACATGATCATCCACGGAATTTCGAACGTTCTGGCCTTTGGCAAGGGGCTCCAGATACTCCGCGGCCAGTTTGAGAGCGCCTGCGATGCGAGCGTCAATATTGTAACGTTGCTGAAAATTGATGTATTCGAAGAGATCGCCGCCCACAGTTCCAGCTGGAATGGAATTGCCGTACATGTCGATCCCGGACAGGTGGGGGATCGCACCTTCCACCGGCATCAGCCTCTTGCGAAGGTACTCGTCAATGCCGGGATCGATCTGCGGCGTCACCATAAGAGCTTCTGTGCGGCCATCACCACTCGTGCTCATTTTTGACAATTCACAACGAACACAACTAAATTATACGGACTTTGAAGGCCAGTTAGGAATTTACGGGCACAGTAATGGCTGAGGAGCGGTTGGCGGCTAAAAGGGAGCTTATCGTGCAGGAACCGCAGAAAAAACAATGGTAGGCACGTGGGGACTCGAACCCCAGACCTCTACCGTGTCAAGGTAGCGCTCTAACCAACTGAGCTACGCGCCTACATTTTATCTTCAAGCACTTGCAGCAACAGACGTTGCCGGCGTGGGGCCAAACCGACTGAATTTTCCTACCGTATTACGCTGATTAGCGTAACGCTAGATGGCGTAATAGGCAAGGGAGCCGCGAAACGAGGTTCTTACGCCACTCACCGTCTACGGGCAACCGCGTTTTAGCCTTGTCCTTATGGTGATATAGATATAACATTATTGCAATGCATGTACCTAAGGAATTGGCAGCCCCATGGCTGCTCCTCGTTTTCAGCCTCCCGGCGCAGGCCGCTAGTCGCCGAGTGGAAATATGGCGCAAGCTCCAGCGATACGGCACTGTCGCTCTCCGTACTTCCGGCAATATCCTTCCGAACGGGCGGCGATTCGCTCCTACAAAGGACAAGCTTCTGTGGTTCTTGTCCAAAGCTTCGACGATCTCTCAGACCAGCAATTGAAGCAACTCTTCAACGAAGCACGCTCTCGTGATTACCGGAAAGTGATACACGAGTTGAACAAGGTCTTGGCGTCAGCCCCGGCGACGAGGCCCGCGGGAACCGTGAATCGGATTCGGCGTCGGTTTGTAGAAATTACAGGGATTGATTTTTTCGGGAATTCACTGCGCAGCCGTGTAGAACATCTCCTGTCCCGGTTGGACGAGCGGGATAAAACAAGCACTGCGCGTAATCACAAAGGCAAGGCCGGAAAATATTTGAACCGCCGGTGGATTACTCGTCCGCGACCGGGTATTGACCGCGTTTCTTCAGCATGGCTGATCCGGCGGTTTATCGATCCCAAGGCCCATTTCGTATTTGGGAAGGAAAGCTCCGCTGATCCTGACGCGGTACCGTTCGATATGTTTAGCGATGAAGGCTTCGGTCATCGTGGCGAGGATTGCACATTTGAAACTCTTTACAAGCAGTTCGCAATGCGAGATGGCAGAGTAAAGCGCATTGCACAGATCATCCACGACGCCGATCTTGGCGATGAAAAATTTGGTCGCGTCGAAGGACAGGGATTGGACAAAGTGCTGAATGGCTGGGCCAAACAAGACTTGCCAGATGATGAATTGCTACAGCGAGGTATCGAGTTGATCGAAGGTCTGTACGAGTCGCTCGCATGAACCCTTGGGAGGCAGCCATGACGGCTATCGACAGTGTCAAACGGTTGCTGCTGATCAGCAACTCCACTCTCTACGGGAGTGGTTATTTAGATCATGCGGAAAGAGAGATCCGGGATTTCTTAGGAAATACGGCGCGGGTGATATTCGTTCCCTTTGCTGTCCATGACCTGAGGGTGTACGCGGCGAAGGCACAGGAACGCTTTCGTGACATGGGTTTCGTACTCACGTCAATTCACGATGTTTCCAACAAGGCGCGAGCTATCGACGAAGCGGACGTGGTCTTTGTCGGCGGAGGAAATACGTTCCGTTTGTTGAAGGGGCTGTATGACTATGAGCTGCTGGGTCCGATCCGTCGTAAGGTGGCGGCGGGTATGCCCTACATCGGATCGAGTGCTGGTTCCATCGTGGCATGTCCTACGCTGAAGACGACCAAAGACATGCCCGTTGTGCAACCCCCGTGCTTTGAGGCGTTGGGTTTGGTCTCCTTCCAGATCAGTCCGCACTATCTTGATTCCGACCCCTCATCCACCCACATGGGAGAGACCCAAGAGGAACGAATTATGCAGTTCCTCGAAGAGAACGCGGAGCCGGTGGTTGGTTTGCGGGAGGGCTCGATTCTCCGGGTGCAAGATGGAGTGGTTACCCTGAAGGGAGCAACTACCGCTCGCATCTTCAAGCGCCCGCCTGTGGGATCGGAACACACGCATGAACTCAGAAGAAATCCTGGTGCTGACGCCGCCAGAGATTCAAAGCCTACTGACCATCGACGAATGCATCGTGACAGTGGAACATGCATTCCGCTTGTATGGAGAGGGCAAAGCGGCTGCGCCAGCAGTGTTGAGTATGCACACACGCGATGGCGGATTTCACGTAAAGCTCGGGTTGTTGGAACTTAGCAGGCCGTACTTTGGCGCCAAGGTGAACGGGAATTTCGCGGAGAACCCTAATCGATTCGGGCTACCCACTATTCAGGGAGTCCTGATTCTTTGCGATGCCGAAAAGGGCAGTCCACTGGCTGTGATGGACTCCCGTGACATCACATTGCTGCGAACCGGTGCGGCGACCGCGGTCGCGGCGAAATATTTGGCCCGCCAGGATTCGCGGACCGCCACCATTTGTGGCTGCGGTAAGCAAGGACGTATTCAAGTCAAGGCACTTTCCCGAGTCTGCCGGCTGCAAAGCGTGTTTGCCTATGACAAGATCGAAGAGCAATCACAGCACTTTGCGCGAGAACTTACAGAAGACCTGGGAATCCCGGTGACTTCGGTGACTGACTTGGCGGCCGCGGTGCGACAAAGTGATATATGCGTGACCTGTACTCCGTCCCGGGAACCTTTCCTGGATTCCGATGACATTGCACCGGGAACATTCATCGCCGCGGTGGGAGCGGACAGCCCTGAAAAACAGGAACTCCAGCCGCTGTTAATGGCAAAGAGCAAGATTGTAGCTGACATCCTGCAACAGTGTTCTGTCATGGGAGACTTGCATTACGCATTGGATGCAGGTGTGTTAACGCTTGCCGATGTGTACGGGGAACTGGGCGACGTGGTCGCGGGAAATAAGCCGGGGCGCGAATCGGACGAGGAAATCATCGTCTTTGATAGCACCGGGATGGCTCTACAGGATGTCGCTGCAGCGGCGCTCCTGTACGAGAAAGCCGAAAGGCAGGGGACCGGTATTCGGGTTAGCTTTGCTGCCTAACTCTGTTCGCTGAGAATTACCGAATTCATTTTTGGTTCACGAGACTGAAGCACTAAGAGAAAAGGAGAATGTCATCATGCGTAGAAATTACCTAGCAGGTAATCTGCCTCTCGAACTTTTCAAGACTCTGGCGAATGTCGTTGTCGGGATAGCGTTTCTCTTGAGTTCTTTTTCGACTGGCCAGACCAGCGCAGCATCCTCTCCAAAGGACGCTGCGAGCGATTGGAAGCAGGTAGAGGATGCAATGGGTCGTCCCGGACAAATGCAACCCGGTGACGTAATCAAGTTCAGCATGCCGAGAAAAGATTTGCATGTCACGCTCAAGGGCGTCGATATCAAGCCAGCACTCGCATTGGGTTCGTGGGCAGCATTCAGACGAGATGGCGGAACAGCCATGGTGATGGGCGACCTGGTTCTCACTGAGGATGAGGTCCAACCTGTGATGAAGAAACTTCAGGAGGGCGGCATAGAGGAAACCGCGCTTCACAACCATCTGATGTGGGAGACTGCGCGCGTGATGTACATGCACATTGCCAGTCATGGTGATGCCGTACAAATGGCCAAGGCAATCCACGAGTCGCTGATGCTGAGCAAGACTCCTGGCCCGGATGCCAGTCCGGCGGCGCAAGCCGCAACCGATCTCGGCTTTGATCAGAAACAACTGGAGCAGATTCTCGGTCACGCCGGAAAGGTCAATGGCGGAGTACTTCAGATCGCGGTGCCAAGGTCAGAAACAATCACAGACTCGAAAATGACAGTTCCACCTTCGATGGGTGTTGCAACCGCCCTGAACTTCCAGCCGACTGGTAATGGCAAGGTCGCAATCACCGGCGATTTCGTCCTGCTTGCCAGTGAAGTGAACCCCGTACTGCGAGCGCTCAGAGAGAACGGTATCGAAGTGACGGCCCTGCACAGCCACATGCTGATGGAAGAGCCCCGATTGTTCTTCATGCATTTCTGGGCCAATGACGACGCCCTGAAACTTGCAAAGGGTTTGCACGCCGCACTGGATAAAACCAATTCCGCAAAATGAATGTGGAAACTGATCCGACACCACGCGAGCTGACGGAGGTCTCCCTAACCCGATTCGCTGCCTACTTCTTGTGGCTCGGAACCGTTGGATTCGGCGGCCCCATCGCGCTCGCCGGGCACATGCAACAGGACCTGGTCGACGAACGTGGCTGGGTCAGCAAAGAAGATTACGTTGAGGGGTTGGCTCTAGCGCAATTAGCACCCGGTCCTCTGGCGGCACAACTGGCGATTTACCTCGGTTATGTCCAAGCGGGTGTCCTGGGCGCAACGGCAGTGGGAGTAGCATTTGTCCTGCCTTCGTTCCTCATGGTGCTCGCCCTTTCGGCAGCCTACGTCCGCTTTGGTGGCTTGGCGTGGATGCAGGGGATGTTCTATGGAATTGGCGCGGCCGTCATCGGGATCATCACTCGTTCTGCGTTCAAACTCACTAAACTCACACTTGGGAAAGACAAGTTGCTGTGGGGAATTTTTGCCGTTCTAGCCATCTCGACAGCCTGGACTTCGCAGGAAATCATCTGGTTGTTTCTGCTTGCGGGCGTAGTCGCCTTGTTGGTCAAATCTTTTCCGATCCGGTTGCCGGCAAGGAGTACCGTTGCGTTTTTCTTCACAGTGGGGGCGGCCGGAGCAGGTGGCAGTCTGTTGGGACTGTTCTTCTATTTTGCGAAAGCAGGAATGTTCGTGTTCGGAAGCGGCCTCGCTGTGGTGCCGTTTCTCTATGGTGGAGTAGTACAAGGTCATCATTGGCTCACCGACCGCCAGTTCGTCGATGCCGTCGCGGTGGCGATGATCACACCGGGACCTGTCGTGATAACTGTAGCCTTTATCGGATACCTCGTGGCTGGGCTTGCGGGGGCGACAGCGGCGGCACTCGGAATATTCCTGCCGGTCTATCTGGTCGTTGTATTGTTGGCACCGTCCTACAAACGCTGGGCCAAGAACCCGCAATTGAATGCTTTTGTCCGAGGCGTAACCGCAGCCGCCACAGGAGCTATCGCCGGAGCAGTAGTTGTGCTGGCCCGGCGTTCAGTTCATGATGTGCCAACGATCGTGATTGCAATTGTTACTTTCGCAGTCCTTTTTCGCTGGAAAGTTCCCGAACCGCTCCTGATAGCATGTGCGGCGATAGCGGGGTTACTGTTGCGGCCGGCTTGATTGTCGGAGAATAAAAAGCGGCATTGAGCCAGTAGCGGTGAAATAAATGTTTGCACTGACGAGGTATGTGATGCGAAAGACTGTTTTGTTATTGATGGCCGCTTTCATTCTTGGACTGGGCACAACGGGAGTCGGCCAGTCCACAGGGCAGACCTTGAAGAAAATCACTGCGTTTGATTTACCAGGCCCCGCCGGAAAGCGATTCGACTACCTGACCATCGATCAGGACGATCACTACCTGATATCCGCACACCTGGCTGCAAGCCAGACCTACGTAATCGACCTGCGGAGGAACCAAGTCGTCGCGGTCCTAACGAATACCCCCGGCGTCGAGGGAGTTGAATACGTTCCTGAACTCAAGAAGTTCTACACATCCAACGCGTACGACGACACGATTGGTGTAGTTGACCTTAAGCAGATGAAGGTCATCAAGAAACTCAAGACTGAATCCAAGCCAGACGGCAGCACGTACGCAGCGCCCTTTCATAAACTCTACGTCTCTGATGAACGAGGCAAAGCCGAAGCCATTGTTGACGTGCAAAAGGATGAGATCGTGGGCACGTTGCATTTCGACAGTGAAACCGGGATGCCGCAATACGATCCCGTCGCCCGCAAGGTATACGTTAATCTGCAAGATCAGAACATCTTTGCGGTCATTGATCCTGCGACAGATAAGGTGGTGGGGAGATATTCTGTTGGGAAGTGCAAGGGAAATCACGGAATGTCGCTTGACCCGAAGCATCACCGCGCGTTTCTCGCGTGTGAGGAGAACAACCTGATGGCTGTCTTCGATCTGGATAAGCACGTATCAATCGCTTCTCTCCCGCTTGCTGATGGACCAGATGTCACAAAATTTGATGCCGGTCTGGGCCGCATCTATGTTGCGTGTTACAGCGGAGCTATCTCGGTTTTCCATCAGGATGATCCCGACCACTACCGTAAGCTGGAAGACTTTCGCGTCCAGCATGCTGTCCACAGCCTTGCCGTTGATCCCAATACCCATCGCATTTACACGCCGGAGCAAGAAGAGAACGGAAAATCGGCAGCGCGAATGGTGGTTTACGAGGCGGTCACCGGTCCTTAGCAGCCCTGAAAGAAAAATCTCGCGGCGCTGAGAGATCCGCATTGACGAAAGACTCCTCACAAAGCAGGACAAAGCCGCGGCCCTGGCTCGCATGCGCACTTTTTGTCATCGCGGCGCTTCCTGCCAGTGCAACCGACGGACCCATCGCTCTCGCCACAGTAAGCAGGTCTGCGTCCATAACTCTCGATGGCCGCCTCGACGAACCCGTTTGGCAGGATGCGCGGGTGATGAAGTTGGTGCAGCAAGCACCCAAACCAGGACAGCCGACACCTTATGAAACCGAAGTCCGAGTGATCGTGACCAGCGACCGGATCTACTTCGGCTTCACCTGCAAAGATCCCGATCCGCGCCGCATCGCCATTCATACCATGCAACGCGATGGTGACATGACAGGTGACGACACCGTTAGCGTCGTGCTGGACACCTACGGTGATCGACGTACGGGCTACTTCTTCCAGATCAACGCGGCTGGAGCACGAGTGGATGGTTTGATTTCCAGGTCTGAGAGCGCATCGCTCGACTGGGACGGTATTTGGGATGCACGCACCGCAAGGACCCAGGACGGTTGGTCGGCGGAAATCGTCATTCCATCACGGACCCTGAGTTTCACGCCCGGCCTGAACGATTGGGGGTTGAATCTAGAGCGATTCATTCCCCGCGAACGACAATGGCTGCGTTGGTCGTCGCCGACATTGGATTCATTTCTATACGACCTCAGCCGTGCCGGCCGGTTGACAGGACTTGGAGACCTACAACAGGGCAAAGGCATAGAGATTACTCCGTATGCGATAGGAAAGACCAAGCGTTTCTATGGAGTAAGTCCACGAGCATGGCAGGGAGCTGTGGGCGGCGAGATCACGTGGAAGATTACGCCGCAGTTGGTTACTGTCTTCACCGCGAACACCGACTTTGCGGAGACCGAAGTCGACACGCGTCAAATCAATCTCACCCGTTTCCCTCTCTTCTTTCCAGAGAAACGCTCTTTTTTCCTGGAGGGAGCGAACCAGTACGTCTTCGGCCTTAACCTTGGAGAGCAATTCATCCCATTCTTCAGCCGAAACGTGGGCCTGCTAGACGGGGCTCAGATTCCTATCGATGCTGGCGTGAAACTGAACGGGCGTGTGGGGAAATGGAATCTCGCCCTCCTGGATGTTCAAACGCGCGACACAACCGTGCCCGATCAAGTTGTACGGGACCTTGCTTTGCCGTCTGCGGTCGTATCGGGCACGAATTTGTTTGCCGGCCGCATCTCTTACGACTTCAACCAAAACCTGCGCGTAGGGACAATACTGACTCGTGGTGATCCGGAAGCGATCCGTGACAATACATTTGCTGGCATCGACGCTGTGTGGCGAACTTCCAGGTTTCTTGGCGACAAGAATCTTCAGTTCGGCGCGTGGACCGCGACCACCCAAGGTGATGTTGGTCCTGGCAGCAAGGTGGGTTGGGGTTTCACTGCGGATTACCCTAATGACCTCTTGGATTGCGCCGCCAGCGTGAACCAGTATGGCAACGCTCTCGAACCCTTATTGGGATTTCTTCCCCGCCCGGGCACGCGCCGTACCGATGCATTTTGCGCATATCAGCCTCGCCCCTCCAAAACCAGCCCATTCCGTTGGATTCGGCAGGAGTTTTTCGAAAACGAATACCTTCGCCACACGAATCCGCAAGGCGTGCTCGAGTCCTGGGAATATTTCATGGCGCCGATCAATGTGCGGTTCGAATCCGGTGACCGTTTTGAGTTCAATTGGGACCCGCACGGCGAGATCCTGCTGGTCCCCTTTGATATTGCTCCCGGGGTAGTCATCCCTCCCGGCTCTTACCAGTTCACGCGGTACCGCCTCGAAGCGCAAACCAGCGGTCACCGGCCACTGCAATTTGGAACTACAACGTGGTTCGGCACATTTTTCGACGGTCATCTCACACAGTGGGAAAACTACTTAAAGTGGACATCGCCACAGGGCCGAGTGCAGCTGGAAGCGAACACGGAGAATGATTTCGGACACCTTCCCCAAGGCAACTTCGTGCAACGGCTTTGGCAGCTCCAAGGCGCTTATGCGTGGACTCCAAATCTGATATTGAGCAGCTTTGTGCAATACGACACCGAATCACAAACTATCGGCACGAACACACGGCTGCGCTGGACGATTAAGCCTGGCAACGATCTCTTCGTCGTGTGGAACCGCGGTTGGCAGCGCTTGATCCTAACTCCTCACGACATCAGTATCGCGCCACAAAGCGACATCGTTGCCGTGAAGCTCCGCTGGACTTTCCGGAGGTGACGCGGTTCAATGTGCATCGGATTTCTCGTTAATGGCCGCCACTATGCAAGCCCGATGATCCAACCGGTAAAAACAATAAGATGGGCGACAGCGCTCTTGTGAAATTCAAGAACAGCGATGTGTCAGGAAAACGCCTCATTGCTGCCGTCGAAAAGTAAGCGTTGCCGAACCGCTCGCATGGCAATTTTATGGGGCCAATCTCGGGCCAACAAGGGTTCCCCAGTGCTCTAAATGCTCTGAAAGTGCCCGAAAATGCTTGGTAAGTCGTTGGTTTTCCAATGGCTCAAAGCGTGTCAAGGTAGCGCTCTCACCAACTGAGCTACGCGCCTACATCGGCTCTCATTCTAACAAATACGAGTGAGCGTAATCTTTTCGCTATGCAGCGCAGAATGCCATTTTCTGTGCAACGAGGTGCGAGGGGAGGCTGCAAGCTAGGGATGGATACTGGCTGCCCAGCCTCCTCCAGGCGCCAGCGTGATTTTTAATTTTTTTGCGTTGCTAATCTGGGTTTTGGTCTTTTTGTAGTCGCTGGCATAGCGATCGGCGTTGGCGCCATCCTGGTAGGCTTCCAACCAGAAATTTCCTGTGGGCAAAAAGGAAAAATCCACTTCCAAGTCGCGGCCCGTCCAATTCGTCATTGCTCCAACGTACCAATCGCGATCTTTTCTTCGCGCGACCAAGACATACTCGCCCAGTCGCGCATCGAGCACTCTGGTTTCATCCCACACGGTGGGAACTGAAGCGAGGAACCCCATTGCTTTCGGCTCGCGCAAATAGTTGGAAGGACTATCAGCCAGCATTTGCAGCGGACTCTCAAAAACAACGTACATGGCCAGTTGATGGCAGCGAGTGCCGAGGGCCATCGGCTGCTCGTGGATCGGGGCGAAAGTCTTCTTGGTCGCATTCAACATTGCGCCGGGGGTGTAATCCATGGGGCCGAGGAACATGCGACTAAAAGGCAAAGTCAGGTTGTGGCCCGGTTCAGCGTCGGCACTCCACTTACTCCATTCCATGCCTCGGACGCCTTCGGTGCTGATCAGATTCGGCCAAGTCCGCGTCATGGTCGCCGGTTTTTGAGAGCCATGAAAATCGACCAGCATCTTGCGTCTCGCGGTCTCGCGGCAGACCTTGTGATAGAAGTTGATCAGAGGTTGATCATCGCGCTGCATGAAATCAACCTTGATGCCTTTGATTCCCCATTTTTCAAACTGATCGAGCGCGGGCTGGAATTGATCGTCGAGCGTTTTCCATACAACCCACAAGATGATGCCAACATTCTTTTGTCGGGCATAGGCGGAGAGTTCTTCCATATTGATTTCTGGAACTACGTCCAGCACGTTCCCCAGCTTGTACCAGCCTTCATCCAGGATGATGTACTGCAGTCCATATTTAGAAGCGAAGTCGATGTAATATTTGTAGGTTTGCGTGTTGACGCCGGATTTGAAATCCACACCGTAGATGTTGTTGGCATTCCACCAGTCCCAAGCCACCTTGCCGGGCCGAATCCACGAGGTGTCCTGCACCTGCGATGGCTTAGCTAGGAGCCAGACCAGTTGATTGGTGATCAAGTCGCCATCTTTTTCCGCAATTCCCAATAGGCGCCAGGGGTAGTTACGAGTGCCACGGGTGATAGCGATGTAGTCGGCGGCCCCGGTGATTTTAAAATCGCGATCCTTTTCCAGTTTTTCCTTGAGCGGGTAGGGAGGGAAGGTTCCCGCCAGGGCGTTGCCGCTGGTGCCGTGCAGCCATAACCCCGGATAGTCCTCGATGTCAGAATCGGCGACGGCGATTTTCACTCCGTTAGGGGCATCAACCACAGCGGGCAGAGAGGCAATCGCGGTGGGAGCGATCTGCGTCAGTTTGAACGGGAGATATTTTCTTTCGTTATGCGAGAAGAAGCTTTCTTCCTGAGGATAGTAAACGTTGTAGTCTCCAGCGAAATTCAGGCTGACTTCCTCGCTATAAACTTTCACTTCTTTCTGCGGCAGTGAGGTTTCCAGACGATAGGCCGTGCCTTCGTCGTATGCTCGGAAGACAACCGCGTAATTACCTTCCATGTCCAGTCGTAATTCGTTGTAGTGCTCGCGAATCTTGGCAAATTTTTGCCGGACCACGGGCTGCAGCATGCTATCGTAGCCGCGCTCTTTGGAGGCTTTGACTTTCGGCTTCAGGCCCAGCGTGTTGCGGTCGATGTTGATGGAGAGTGTTGAATTCTCCAGCAACACCGTTCCCTTAAACAGAGCGTCGTACTGGATCTTTTCCCCAAGGCGGATTCTTAACTCAATCTGCTTGTTTGGCGAGAACACGCTATAAGCGCCTTGCGCAGCCGCGCGCTCAGTCAGAAACATCAGCGCTAAGAGCAAAAAGGCTGTTTTGTTCCAGAAAATTCCCACGGGGCTTGTTCCTCCTGGAGCGAGAATCGACGACAGTAAAATCGATGGGTAGCCGCTTTGAAACGAATGCTCTTCGAGGCGTTCATTTTCCCGTGTAGCTGATGCGCCAAATGGAGTTGGAGCCGTCGTCAGTGACAAGCAGCGAGCCGTCGGTCGCGACAGCAAGGCCAACCGGGCGTCCCCACACGTTTTTGTTGTCGACGACGAATCCAGTCATGAAGTCCTCGTATTCGCCGGTGGCATGTCCGGTCTGATGCAAGGGAACGCGAATAAGTTCGTAGCCCACGCGAACCGACCTATTCCAGGAGCCGTGCTCAGCAGCAAAAATTTCGCCTTGGTATTCCGCGGGGAATTGTTTGCCATCATAAAAGGTCAGCTCAAGCGACGCGTTATGCGGATGCACCAAGACGTCAGGAGTGATGACTTTGTCCTTCAACTCAGGATGTTTGCCTTTGTGCCGCGGATCCTGATGACCACCCATGTACCACCATGGCCAACCGTAAAAGCCGCCTTCCTGGACGTGTGTGATGTAGTCCGGAACCAGGTTGTCTCCCAGGCCATCGCGTTCGTTGGTTGAACACCACAAATCCCCAGTCTTCGGCTGAATGGCAAGTCCCACAGGGTTCCGGATGCCTGATGCGTAAACTCGCATCCCCGAACCGTCCGGATTGAACTGAAGGATGTCGGCAGTATCTTTCTCAGCCGGAGTTGTATCGGGATCGTCAACATTGGAAGCTGCGCCGACAGCGACAAACATTTTCTTGCCATCGGGAGAGAACTGAATATCGCGCGTCCAGTGATATTCGCCGCCGGGCAAATCCGCGATGTGCTGCGCACTTCCTCGTGCCTTCAAATCGCCATTCTGGTAAGGAAAGCGCACGACCGAGTGCAAATTCCCGACGTACACCCACTGCGGATCCGGGCCCGGAGGATAGAAATTGATGCCAAACGGCAGCTTCAGGCCGGTGGCGAAAACTGCCATCTGCTCCGGCTTGCCTGGGCTGGTCATTCCACGAAAAACTTTGATTACTCCTGCCTTGCTCTCGGCGACAAACATGTCGCCATTGGGCGACCTGCGAATCAGTCGTGGTTCGTCAAGGCCGGATGCATACAGCTCCACCTTGAAGCCGGGCGGAACCTGCGGCCAGGCGTTCGCGGGACGGGATACTACCTTAGGCCCATTGCCCGCTGAAGGCGTCATGAACGGAGGAGGAAGGTCTTTTACCGTAATCTTTCGAGTTTTCCCAGGCTTCTCATAGCGGAAGTCGGTGAATGGCGGCAGGGGCGGGGGCGCATTCAATTTTGTAGCGACTTGTGGCGCTTCAACTTTGCTCTTCTCGCCTTCACCCGGCGTCACAGCAAGCGATTTCACATAATTAACAATTTGCCACCTTTGCCGTTTGGGCAGAGATGCCCAAGACGGCATGCCATTATTTACGTCGCCTTTGGTGATATACCAAAACAACTCGCCCGAGGTTACCGCTTTGAGTTTTTCGACTGCGAGCGAAGGGATATTGCCCGATCCCTCCCCGTTCTCGCCGTGACAGCGCGCACAGCGAAGATGAAAAAGACGCTTGGCGGCGGCCGCTGGCTGGCCTTCGTGAGGATTCTTTAGTTCCTTGGCCGATGATGGCGCGTTATGAAAACTGGAATTCTGAGCGTTCACGGGAAATGCGGAAATTCCCGCGACAAACACAACAAGCAAGCTTCTAGAGAAATTTGTGGACGCTTTCACCATTCTCCTCCGCCGATTGGCAATCCAAGTTGCAAATGGAAACTCTGCCGCGTCTCGCACTATTTCTCGACCTAGTAGCCTTTTACCTTGATCACAAAATAAGTGAATTCGTGCGAGCCCTCGAGCAGGAGCTGATGTGGTACCCGAGCCGGAATGCGGACGATGTCTCCGGCTGAGAGCTTCCGCCGAATGCCACCTTGAATGGAGCCGTTGCGCTTTTCATGCGGCGCCACAGTTTCCCCATTCACCATGGTGCCGCCCACAAGCAGCGTGGCAGAACCGGATTGCACCACAAAGACATCGACCTGAGTCTCATGCCATTCGACCTGGCCGTCGGCCTCTCTGAGACCCAGCAGAAACAGCTCGTTGGGAAAATCGGAGAGTTGTTTTACCGCCAGGTGATGTGGATCAGTTGCTGCCTCCTGATTCAAGGTCTGACCAAATTGCTTCAGCGACGCAGCGCTCCAGTGTTCGAGACCTGCCGGTGTTGACTCTTGAGCAGCTACAGTCAGAAAAGGTATCAACAGCAAAGATAGCACCCAAAATCTCTTCATTGCGTTTCCACCTTGGAAGCGAGTTCGCGGCGCATTTGCCAAAAGCGCAAGACCAGAGCGAACACTGCCCGAAGACACTCATCCCCTTAATTTTTTGGTAAAGTGGCGCATGGCCGCGACCGAACGATAGGCAGGAATGCTTACCCTGTCAAACTGAAAATACTTAAAACCGAAGTTTAAGAAGATTAAAGGAATTAGTTCGTCCACAACCGTGCTCGGGAAGTGTCGTCCGCAGCGGTTTAGGACTATGTTCGGAAAGGGCGCATGGATATTCACCAACTCAAACTGTTTTTGGCGGTAATGGAGTCTGCCAGTATGACGCAAGCGGCAGAGAAGATTCATTTGTCGCCGGGCGCCGTCAGCCTGCAGCTCCATAATCTGGCTGGCGAACTGCACACGGAATTGTTTGTGCGTTCTGGAAAGCGACTGGTGCCGACGCCAGCCGCATCGCGCCTTGCCGAGCAGGCCAGAGAAGTCGTTAAGCTGATGGGCCACATTCAGCAGGAGTTTGAAAATGATTTATCGCACGATGTGCGTCCCTTCCATTTCGCCACTGGCGTGACTACTCTGATTTACCAACTGGGACGTCCGCTTCGGCAATTGCGGAAACAATATCCTCATGCGGAGATCCGGGTCACGGTTGGCGTAACCGAGGAAATAGTCGCTGGTTTGCACGATCGCCGTTTTGACTTGGGCCTGATCTCACTGCCTGTTTCTGAAGAGAACCTCGCGATCATACCCCTCTTCGACGAAGAACTTTTTGTGCTGCGTCCGGCAGCCAATAATGTCCGCCGCAGCCGCATCGGATCTATGCCAACCGAGGAACTAGCTCGTGCTCCGTTCTTGCTTTATCCCAAACGAAGCAACATGCGGCAGATCATCGATCGGTTTTTTCAGGAGATCGGCGTGACGCCACGGGTTGTCATGGAGGCGGACGACACCGAAGCAATTAAGCGACTGGTCGAGTCCGGCTTCGGCTATTCCATACTTCCAGAACATGCACTCCGAGGGCGGAATCGTTTCTTCCAAACCTACCGGATCGAAGGGCACCGGCTCACCAGGAGCCTGGCCCTTGCTATGGTCCGAACGGATTATCCCCGCAAACTCACCACCTCAATCGCTGATTTCCTTCACCAGGCACTTACCGCGGCGTAAAGTTCCAAAAATCAGACGGCTGCAGTATCTCCTGAACTCAAGCGCGTCCATTTTTCGAAATTCGAGCGGAAGAGACGCGTAACATCCCGCTGAATATCCTGGCGGCGGACGCCGCGACCGTCGTTGGAAAGCAGCCGATACGTATTGCCGAGGATGCGCGCAAGAATGGTACGGGTGTTTTGCCATTTATAAATCACTTGCTCCAGAACACGGGCGTCGGAATGCTGCGGGATAAAACTGGCGCCGAGCATTTCAAGACGCTCCCGCGTGATTTCTTCCACAATCGAGGGATTGTTGAGGAACCACCAGCATCCGAAGGGCATCAGGTTATTGAATTTTCGCGCATAGACGCAAAGTTCATGCTGGTTCTCACGGCTTAGAACACTCACCAGAAACCGATTGTCGGGAAAAGTGCGGCATAGATTTTCTAGCACACGAAGATCAGCCCTCCCAACCGCATCGCCGGCCAAACGAAGTCTCGGATTCACCTGCAGGCGGACCCCAATCATGAGAGACAAGGGCAGATCGAACTCGCGGCATGATGGAATTACCGCTTCGGCGAGCATCTTGCTTTGAATCGTGTCCGCTGGAAATTGAAAGGTATCAGGAAGCGAGACCGCCATGTATACCGGATGCATGCGCCCGTACCAATCAGAAAGAAACCTGCGAACCTCACTCACTGTTCTTCCCGATGCCTGAGCATCCACTGCATAACCCTGCTTCACCAGTTGCTGCCAATTGCCGCCCCAGTCGCGCAGAATCCGATCGAGCCGCAGCACAGCCTGAAACTGCGGGTGAGACTTAACCCCGTTCATCCAGATCAATTGTTCTTCGGGATTAAGCGGATCATTGGTCATCACTACCGTGCTCACGCCGGCCATTTCTAATACTCGTTGGACATGCGACTCGAGCTGCTGAGCTTGAAAGAACGATCTGGCCTCCTCCAAGTCAAGGCTTTCAGTGGGAAGGCCGAACGCTTGGAGAACGGCGATGATTCCGCGTGTCGCTTCCGAGATCGGTGTATTCTCCACGAAGAGGACTTGCCAGATGGCGTCGGCCTGTTCTCGCTTCGAAAGCTTCCAGTAGCGCTCGGGCGGCATATCAGAAGAACGAAAGAACTCGGCCTCAAGGTAGTGGTAGGTCAGAAGCTCGTCGATTCCCCACAGTCCGAGGCTGCCGAATACAGGGGAAAACAGATGCGTGTGAACGTCGACGAATGGAGTCGAGGCCAGTACGTCCTCTACAACAGATTCGATCTGACTGACAGGCAAAGCGTCTGCCTGAGGTAGATTTGCCGTCCGCTCTGATTCACTGACTGATCTAGCGTCCATTTGCTATCTGGGCATCTGCCGTTCGGAGCTTCTTGACTTATTGGATCAGCGGCCCGCATAACAATGAAAAGCGGACCGAAGCACTAGCCGCTAGCGTGGCTCAAATGGCCTTGCAAGTGGTCAGATGCCGCTGAGAGTCAAGCGTCGCGGACTATAAAAGCGGCTCTCCGCGTTGTCAAAGCGAAAAAACTGAGGTTGAAATTCAGCAAGACTTAACGAAGCAAGAGGCTTTCTGACTTTATAATTCATCGCTTCATCCGAAACGTTTCGGCAAGGACTTCTATGGGTCATCCTCTTCTTGATCTCACCAACAAAACCGCGGTTGTGATCGGCGGGACCAGCGGTATCGGGCTTGCCCTCACCAAGGCGCTTGCGCAGGCTGGAGCGGAAGTTGTTCCCTCCAGTCGTCGCGCCGAACAGGTGCGGAGTGCTGTGTCGGAAGTGGAGAGCTTAGGCCGGCGTTCCCTCGCTCAAACGTGCGATGTGACAGATACAGCCAGCCTCACTCAGCTCCTAAACTCTGTGCGTGAGAAGTTTGGCAGCGTTCAGATCCTGGTGAACTGCGCCGGTCGTACCAAACGGGCGCCCACGCTCGAATTCCCAGAGTCTGAATGGGAAGCGATTCTGGAAACCAACTTGAACGGAACCTTGCGGGCGTGTCGAGTATTCGGAAAGCACATGGTCGAGCGTGGATACGGCCGCATCATCAACATTGCTTCGCTTGCCTCGTTCGTCTCGCTTTATGAAGTGACCGCGTACTGTGCCAGCAAGGCTGCGGTGGCTGGTCTGACGAAATCGCTTGCCATCGAGTGGGCGAGGTCAGGTGTTTGCGTGAATGCGATCGCACCGGGCGTCTTTCGTACCGATTTGAATGCTGCCCTGCTCGACGGCACCGAGCGTGGCCGGGAATTTCTAATGCGTACGCCCATGCGGCGTTTTGGACAACTCGATGAGCTTGGCGGCGCCAGTGTATTTCTCGCGTCCGATGCAGCCAGCTTCATTACTGGACATTTATTGGTTGTAGATGGGGGTTTTCTGGCGAGCGGCGTCAATCAATGATGTGATCACACCGTGTTTGTGGTGACTGCGTTCTGCGAAGTCATGCGGGCACGAGTCTGTTTCACGATTTCCACGAACTTGCGCGCGTTGTCAGCAATGATTTGCGACTTGCCCGATTTCAAGGCTTCAGCCTGCACCAGTTCGCCCCCGATTCCTAAAGCGGCAGCCCCTGCCTCTATGAATTCGGCGGCGGTATTCAGATTGACTCCGCCCGTGGGCACCAGCGGAATTTGTGGTAACGGACCTCTCAGAGCTTTGATGTACTTAGCCCCTCCAACTTGGCCGCAGGGAAAAATCTTCACGAAATCCGAACCAGCGTTCCATGCCGTGATGACCTCGGTCGGCGTTAAGGCGCCCGCCATTATCAATATTTTTTCCCGGACTGCTAATTCGACGGTTTGAAGATTCAACCCAGGGCTGACGAGAAACTGCGCCCCTGCATCCAGGCAGCGACGCGCCGTCTCGGGATCGAGCACGGTCCCGGCTCCGATGAGCACTTCCGAAGCGCTGCTCTTGCTGAGTTCACGAATCACCTCGACCGCCCCAGGCACGGTCATCGTGATTTCCACGATCGGGATTCCTCCCTGGCAAACTGCCTCGGCCGCGATCAATGCCTCGCGTGACGACGATGCTCGCACCACCGGTACCACGCCAATTTCTGCTATTCGATCGCTAACTTTCTGTTTGTTCATTCCACTGACCTCTCGTGCCGCATGTTCCCGATCATCGCGCGATGCGTGCCCCAACTCCTTCCATCACCTGGATGACTTCCTGTAGTGTCGCCATGCTGGTATCTCCGGGCGTAGTCATAGCGAGTGCCCCGTGGGCGGTGCCGCACTCGACAGCCCACTGCGGATCTTTGCCACTGAGAAAGCCATAAATGAGGCCTGATGCAAACGAATCGCCGCCGCCCACGCGATCAAAAATTTCAAGATTTTCCCGGTTCTTTGCCTGATAAAACTTTCCATCGCAGTAGCAGATCGCGCCCCAATCGTTCTGGGTGGCGGTTTTTGCTTTTCGCAAAGTGGTCGCAACTACGTTGAAGGGGTAATCTTTCACTACCTTGCCAATCATCTCCTTGAAACTATCCACTTCAAACTTTGAATGATGCTCGTCCATCCCGGGAACCTCGTAGCCGAGCGCGGCGGAAAAATCCTCCTCATTTCCCAGCATGACATTGACGTAAGGTGCGATGCGGCGATTGACTTTCCATAAGGATGCGCGATAGTTCAGGTCGTAGGACACGAGTGTGTGGTAGCGTTTTGCGGCTTGCATAGCTTCTAATGCGACGTCCGGACTCGCGGGTGAAAGCGCGCAGAAGATCCCACCGGTGTGCAGCCAGCGCGCTCCCAGCTTTCCAAAAACTTCATTCCAATCTATGTCACCTGGCTTGAGTTGGGAAATTGCGGTGTGTCCACGATCGTAGGATCCTACGGCTGCACGCACTCCGAATCCGCGCTCAGTGAAATTGAGGCCATTTCGCGCGGCACGACCAACCCCATCGTGCTCGACCCAGCGGACCAGAGACTGATCAACTCCCCCCTGGTAGATAAGGTCCTGAAGCAGTCGTCCCACAGGGTCATTGGCGAACGCGCTGACGACCGCGGTATCCATACCAAAGCAGCGTTTTAGTCCGCGAGCTACGTTGTATTCTCCGCCGCCTTCGCACACGTCAAAGTGGCGCGTCGTTGAAATTCGGCCGTCGCCCGGGTCGAACCGCAGCATGACTTCGCCAAGACTAACGAGGTCCCACCGGCATCCCTGCTTCGGTCTAATTGCCAGCGCCATGTATCTGCCTCAGGTAATTCTGGCCGGCTCAAGTTTGGGAGACAGTAACTGAATGGTAGCCAATGCCACCAAGTATGCTGAGCCGGCAATGAAGAAAGGTACCATGTAACTACCCGACCATTAGCCTACTGCCTGGGCGGGAAAAATGTCAGAAGTCAACGTAAAAAGATTCGCGGAGAAGCCCTGGTGGCCCGCAGCGGCGAGACCAATCAGCAAAACGGCTTCCCACATGTTATCGGTCCGATAGGCAAACACAATTGGAACCACGCAGAGTGCGCAGACTAACATGGCAATCTTGCGAGCTGCGTTAAGGCTTTTGCCACGTTGAATCAGCCAGGACGAAAGCCATCCGCCACCGACGCTTCCCACGTCAGAGATCAGATAGATGACCATGATTGGCAGACCGATCTTGATCAAGGCCAGCCCATGTCTTCGTTGCAGAAAGTCCGGCACCCAAAACAGATAAAACCACCAGATGGGATCGATCATGAACTTGCCCATCACAAACGCCCAAGTCTGGCGATGCGGAAACAGGCTAATCCATTTGATCTTCCTGATCGGCTCGGGCGGATCGCTGCGGATGTAAGCTAGTTCGGCTTTCGAGACCCGGGAGTGCTCCTCGGGCTTGCGATAGAGCACGATCCAAAAGACGAGCCAAACAAATCCCAGCGCCCCCGTGATCACAAATGCCCAGCGCCATCCCCAGTGCAGAGTGATCCAGGGAACTACCAAAGGCGTCACAATAGCGCCCGCGTTAGTTCCCGCGTTGAAAATTCCTGTGGCTAGCGCTCGTTCTTTCTTTGGAAACCATTCCGCTACGGTCTTAATACTTGCCGGGAAAACACCTGCCTCACCGAAACCAAGAGCGGACCGAGCGATCACAAAACTTGTGAAGCTGCTTCCTAGGGCGTGACCCATCGAAGCCACGCTCCAGAAAGCCATTGCCAGCGAGTAACCTAATCGCGTGCCCAGGCGGTCGACCAACCTTCCCACCAGTACCATGCCGGCCGCGTAAGCAGCCTGAAACGCAAAGACAAGATTACTGTAGTCAATCTCGTTCCAGCCCAAGTCGTGTTGAAGAGTGCTCTTGAGGACGCCGAGGACCTGGCGGTCCATATAGTTTTTGGTGGTTCCAAGCAGCAGCAGAGTACAGATGACCCAGCGAAAATAGCCAGCTCGGGAGGAACCTCCTCGCTGCTCTTGCCCGAGTGCGTCGGCCACATGCTCGGGAGAAGTAGCTACGACACCGGGTCTGGCGGTCTGATCCATGATCGGATGATCGAAAACGCAGGCTTTTACTTTTTCTGTCTGGCCCCTAGACCGGATGGCCCCTTCGTGAACCCGGCCTGACCGTCACCCACGCCAAATTAGAGGCGTCATGAGGCGTCAACATCGCAGAATATAAGAATGGCTCTGGCCGCCTGTCAAACCATAAGAATTGAATCATTCGTTAAGTCGGTCAGAACCTCAACTTGAATTTTAATCAGTTGACATACGGGAAACTGTTTCCTTAGCCTCCCATCCGCAACCTATCGCCGCCTGCACCTTTGCGGTTTTCGAGTAGGGGTCGCCTTTTTACCCCACTCGCCTTAACATAGCGATTCGTTTGACGAAGGAACACGGAGAGGACAATGAAAATCTTTCGATGCGCGCTGATTGCGGTCTTTCTGCCATTAGTTGTTTTCGCAATGAATAGCACGGCAGAGGCACAGCCCGCCGCTGGTGGTGCGTCTGCTCAGTTGGCACTGACTCCGCCAATGGGTTGGAACAGCTGGAACAAGTTTGCATGCGACGTAAGCGAGCAGTTGATCCGGGAGATGACTGATGCGATGGTCAGCAGTGGTCTTAAGGCGGCAGGCTACCAATACGTCAATATTGATGACTGCTGGCAAGTCAGCCGTGATACCCAGGGAAAAATTGTTGCCGATCCCACCAGATTTCCCAGCGGTATCAAAGCGCTGGCCGACTATGTACATGGCAAAGGGTTGAAACTCGGTGTGTACACCGATGCCGGCCGACTGACTTGCCAAAAGCGGCCCGGGAGTTTGGATCACGAACTTCAGGACGCGAAGACTTACGCTTCGTGGGGAGTGGATTACGTCAAAGTGGATTGGTGTCACTCCGAAGGACTCGATCCAGAAGTACAGTATGCAAAGTTTCGTGATGCGTTGGCGCAAGCCGGACGTCCAATCGTGTTCAGCATCTGCAACTGGGGTGTCAAGGCGCCTTGGCGATGGGGACCGAAAACCGGAAACCTCTGGCGGACGACGGGCGACATCAGCGACAAGTACGACAGCATGTCTCTAATTGGATTCAGCCAGAACGGACTAGAAAAGTTTGCCGGCCCCGGCCACTGGAATGATCCCGACATGCTCGAGGTCGGTAATGGTGGTATGAATCGCGACGAATATCGAACCCACATGGCATTGTGGGCCTTACTCGCCGCGCCGTTACTCGCCGGTAATGATTTGAGGAGCATGACTGCCGAAACCAAAGAAATGCTGACCAATGGAGAGGTCCTTGCGGTTGATCAGGATGCGAAAGGTGTGCAGGGTCATCGGATTTGGGAGGAAGGCCCGTTGGAAATCTGGACAAGGTCGCTCGCCGATCAAAGCCAAGCTGTGGGCCTGTTCAATCGCAGTGAGGCAGACCTGAAAATGACTCTGGATTTCAAAGCTATCGGGTTCAGCGGTCTAGCAAAAGTGCGTGACCTTTGGGAGCACAAAGATATCGGCATAGTGCAGGATGCGTACACGGTGGAAGTGCCCAAACATGGTGTTGTGCTGGTAAAAGTATCCAAGTAATTGTTGCTCCAAAGACTTCGATCGTTGTTTCCGCGCACAGCGTCCACGCGGGCTTGCGAATGGTTCTCAGATGAAAGCTCTGCTGCTTTCAAAGTACCGGCATCTGGAGATAGCGGACGTTCCCACGCCGGCACCGGCGCCGGGGGAGCTTCTGATCCGGGTTGCAGCTTGCGGGATCTGTGGCAGTGATGTTCACGGCTACGATGGCTCCTCGGGACGGCGTATACCGCCTATCGTCATGGGACACGAGGCGGCCGGGACAGTCGCCGGCGTTGGGGCCGGCGTCGCGGAGTTTTCTAAAGACGACAGAGTAACTTTTGATTCGACTGTCTATTGCGGCGCGTGCGCTTTCTGTCTTCGCGGCGAAGTTAACCTGTGTGATTACCGCCAGGTTCTCGGAGTGTCCTGCTCCGATTATCGTCGCGCTGGTGCGTTTGCCGAATACGTAGTGGTTCCTGCGCGCATCGTTTATCGCCTGCCTGACAATTTGTCGTTTGCAGAAGCAGCGCTGCTGGAGGCAGTCGCTGTAGCGCTTCATGCTGTCTCACTGACGCCAGTTGCTCCTGATGGCAATGCTCTGGTCGTCGGCGCCGGCATGATTGGACTGCTTATTCTGCAAGCATTGCGAGCTGCTGATTGTAAGCGTGTTCTGGTGGCGGATATAGACAAGTCACGTCTCAAGCTCGCCGAATACTTCGGAGCAACCGAGGCGTTGTGGGCAGCGGATCCGGACTTTCTGGATCAGATACTGCAGCTGTCGGGCGGAGCTGGTATGGATGTTGCTATCGAAGCCGTCGGAAAAAATGAAACTGTCGGTGTCGCCATCGATAGCGTCCGTAAAGGAGGAAGGGTCATTCTGGTCGGCAACATCTCGCCCGAAGTCACACTGCCGTTGCAAAAAATTGTCACACGGCAGATCCGACTTCAGGGATCCTGCGCCTCCGCTGGCGAGTATCCGCGGGCCATCGAACTCATATCTAGTGGAGCGATTCAAGTGAAGCCGCTCATTACTGCCATTGCTCCGTTGGGTGAAGGGCAACAATGGTTCGAGCGATTGTATGCGCGAGAACCGAATCTGATGAAGGTAGTTCTCACTCCCGGGACGTCATTGTGAACGATGGACTTTTTGATCTCAGCGGACAGGTTGCGATTGTCACCGGCACCAGCCGAGGTCTGGGGCAATACATGGCACGCGCTTTGGCGAAAGCCGGGGCTGACCTGGTGCTCACCAGTCGCAATCGCGATCGTTTACTGCCTTTTGAAAAGGAGATTAGGGCGCTCGGGCGCCGCGCAGTTTCTTTGGAACTCGACGTCCGCGAACTTGAGAGCATTTCGCGGATGGTTGCAAGTGCGGAAGCGGCCTTTGGCCGTCTGGATATCCTGGTGAACAACGCAGGTTGCAACGTTCGGAAGCCCGCGCTGGACGTGACTTGGGACGATTGGAATCTGATCCTTGACACCAATCTGCGCGGCACTTTTTTTGTGTCCCAAGCTGTTGCTCGTGGCATGATCACCCGCCGCTACGGACGCATTATTAACATTGGCTCGGTCACCAGCGTCGCCGGCTATGCTGATCTCGGACCTTACGGAGCCAGTCGAGGGGGCGTCCGGCAATTGACGATGAGCCTGGCGGACGACTGGGGCAAGCACGGGGTCACGGTTAATTGTCTGGCTCCGGGATGGTTTCGCACGGAACAGAACAAGGCCTTGTACGAGAACAACGAGTGGGTTGAGTATCTTTGTGACCGTATTCCGGTCAAGCGTCCGGGACAGCCTGAGGACCTGGATGCCGCAATCGTATTTCTCGCCGCCGAGTCCAGCCGATATGTGACCGGGCAAACTCTGCTGGTGGATGGTGGAATCTCGACCGGCGCTACGCGGGCGCTATCGCAGTCAGCAGACGCAAGGAAGCCAAAGTAGAACCGGGGCTCAGACAATGGCAGGCACTTCTATTTGTCGATTAGAACTGAAGTTTCGTTGGCGAGCTTTCTTCCTGGCTGGCAGTCTGAGTGTTTTACTGGTGCCGATGGCATTGGGGGCGTCGACGCCTCCAGTCCGCGACGCGCTACAAATATACTTTGTTGACGTCGAAGGAGGCCAAGCCACGTTATTCGTCACACCCGCTGGCCAGTCATTGCTGATTGACACCGGCTGGCCGGGTCACGATGGGCGAGATGCGGGTCGGATTGTGGCAGCGGCAGGGAAAGCGGGAATCAGCACGATCGACTTTGTCCTCCTAACCCACTTCCACCAAGATCATGCCGGCGGGATCACGCAGCTCGCTGCAAAAATTCCGGTTGGAACAGTCATCGATCACGGAGAAAACCGGGAGCATACGGACGCGACCACGGAGCAAGTTTGGCAGGACTATCAGCGATTCCTGGCAAAAGGCAATGTCAAACGCATCATCGCTAAGCCGGGAGACAATCTACCCATTCGGGGGATTCAGCCTGAGGTCGTTAGCTCTGACGGCGTGCTCATCAAAAAACCTTTGCGTGGAGCGGGTGGAACAAATCCGGCCTGTAAGTCATCCGATCAGTATCCGGCCGACAAAACAGAGAATCTACGCTCTTTGGGAACGATGATCACATTTGGCAAGCTCCGGATTTTGGATCTCGCTGACCTCACCTCTGACAAAGAATTGGAGCTAATGTGTCCATTGAACCGCCTGGGCCATGTAGATATCTACATCGTTTCTCATCATGGCTGGAGCCAAAGCGGCAGTTCCGCCCTTGTGCACGGTATTGCTCCGCGCGTGGCGATCATGGACAACGGGGAAACCAAAGGTGGGTCGCCGCCTTCGTGGGACATCATCAAAAAGTCACCTGGGCTCGAAGATCTTTGGCAGCTCCATTTTTCCAGGGAAGGTGGCATCGACCACAACGTTGCTAATCCATTCATTGCCAATCTCGTCGGACCTGACGCTGGAAACTATCTGAAAGTGACCGCGTGGAAGGATGGAAGCTTCGAGGTATTTAATTCGAGGACCGAGACCAGCAAGCACTACACGGCTGCACACTAGCCTCAACCTGTCGACGGACTCTTTTGCCGAAGCTTCGATATCGCAAGCAGCACGAAAAAAAGCGATGTCGCGAACACAGCGGACGCGATGAGGAAAGACCGATCCACACCCGTCTCAGTGATCGGTCGCGCGGTGAACGTGCCGGCAATACCGGTCCACCAATAAGCGAACAGCCCAATGTCCATTACGACGTGGCCGATCATGCCGAAAACGAGCGTTCCGGAGGACCAGGCGAGAAGTCCCAGCAGAACACCTGCACCAAACACGATGGGAACCATCCCAGCCATCGCCCAGCCTTTGGTGAGATGTAGTGTCGTGAAGAACAGCGAGGAAATCAGAATCGCAACCGGCGCGCCATGGCGCTGTTCGATCGGTCGCTGCATATAGCCGCGAAAGCCGGTCTCTTCGCATATCCCCGCCGAAACGGCTGAGACCACGACTGCAATCCATCTCAAAGGCAAAGATGGAATAAACGAAAAAGCATATCCTTGCCGGAACGCTGCCATCGGAAAGGGCACAATGCGGAACAGCAGAACGAGGGAGGCATGAATCGTTATGGCGAAGGAAGGTGCAGCGACAAGGCCCCACCCCCATTGCCTGGGCGATAACCTGCCGCGACGGAACGCCGTGGCACGGGCGGCTTGCGTCGTCCGCGGCGGACCTCCGCCGCCTGTCCACCAAACATAAAGCGCGAGGAATATCGCTTCAGCGATCGCAGCAAGCGGCATGCCAAGGTTAAGCAGCAACAACGGCCACACATTGGCAGAGACCAGAGCGATAAGGAGGCCGGAGATGATCGCCCGCAGCGCAATGGGCAACCTCGACCAAATGTTGGGCGCCCGATCCTGGCTTGTCATAGCAGCACCGTTCTTTGGATGTTCTTATTCGTTTTACACTGGATCCGGTATCGGCTCCATTCTTCCGAGCAGAAATACGTAACCCGCGATCCCAAGAAGCAGAAACGCTGCCGCGGCTACGAATGCTCCCGAGAAGGAATGCGTCGCCTGAACGATATAGCCGGTAAGAATCGGAGCGGCGATTGCCGAAAGCTGATTACAAAAATTAATGATTCCGCCTAGCGTGCCGACACTTTCCCGTGGAGCGATCAAAGAAGGGATCGACCATCCGACCGGCGCGGCTGCGGCCAATCCGCCCAAAGACAGGCTGATCCAAAACAGCGCGGCTAAGGGTGTGTGCGCAGTGGCAGCGCCAAATATTCCGAGCCCAAGAATAGTTCCTCCGATAAGTACAGCCTGGCGAACACGTATCGGGTTCAAGCCTCGTTGAACGAGCGCGTCAACCAGCCATCCACCCACCAGCAAATCCGTGAATGTGGCGAACAGCCAAGGCGCGCTGGTATACAGGACAGAATGGAGCAAGTCAACATGGTGGGTCACAGAGAGATAGCTCGGCAGCCACGTCAGAAGCAAATAAAAGCTGTAATTATAGGAAGCAAAGCCGAGAGCCAGCCCCAACACTTCCCGCTGCCGGAGTAAATAACCAAGCGGAGCGCCTTTGGAAGCCTCAATCCGATCTTCCGGTTGTGCGCCGCCTCGCGCGATGAACTCCCGCTCCGCGATGGTCAGCGATTTGTCTTCGCTCGGGTTCCGGTAAAACACATAGAAGAGCGCAAAATAAAGGAGACTAATGAACCCAGTCGCTGCGAAACTCCATCGCCAACCAAAATGCAGCAGCAGGATGCCAATCAAGGGCACTCCGATCGCAGAAGCAAATTTTGCGGCTGCGTCAAAAATTGCGGTCGCCAGGCTTCTCTCTTGTTTAGGAAACCAGTATCCGATTGCTTTCGCATTGGCTGGGAAAGTTGGAGCTTCCCCTATCCCAAGTAGAAGGCGCGCGGCAAAGAAGCCGCTGATTGCGGTGGAAATCGCTGCTCCGAAGGAAGCCACGCTCCAGAGAATAGTGCTGATACGGCCGACCAGGCGTACTCCAAAGCGGTCCAGCAATAGACCTGACGGCATTTGGAGCAGAGCATACGTCCAACTGTAGGCACTCAGTAAATAACCGAATGTGACGGTGGAGATTCCGAACTCGCTATGCAAAGCGGCCTGCGAGACAGACAAGTTGACGCGATCGAAGTAGTTAACCAGCACTCCAAATCCCAGCAGCCAGGCAATTCCCCAGCGCCTGCGGGGGACTTTGCTGCTGAGGTCCGAATCCGGCGGTAATGGCGTGGTTTGGACGGCTCGGTTCATAGCGACGAGATCACGAGCCCGCGCCGGGGCCAACGGCTACGACAAAGTACGTGGCCGGATTCGTGCCAATATTTTTGATCCCATGTTCGTCATTGGAGTGGACGAATCCCAACCCGCCGGGCCCGATGACATGGCCAGCGCCGTTAATTGTGAGTTCGACGGTTCCCTCACGAACGAGCCACATCTCCGAGTGCATATGATGGTGCGGAGGGTGCGGCATGCCGCCAGGAGGCAAAGTGGTTTCGTGCGCTTCAAGCAATTCGCCTGTGGCAAGCTTACCCTTCAAAATCGGGCGAATCTGAGCATTGTTTGAAACGTTCACCGGCAATTTGTCAAATGAGTATGTCGCTGAAGGCAACGAATTGTCTTCCGTGGCAAAAACTGCTAATCCAATAGCAGCCGGAAAAGATCCGGCGGCGAGAAGAAGACACATTTCACGTCGGGTTGTCGGCATAAATGACCTCGTGCGGGGATGTTCGAAATCCGGCGGCATCATAACAGACAGCCTGCCGAGTTCCGGCCACAGACGTGGAGTAAACTTCAGAGCCGTAGCTACAGCATCGCCGAATTAAGCAATGAATGTGTCGCCAGACCTCCGGAAGGCCGCATGAGCGCGCAACCGATTCTTCGGCTCGGAGCCGTAAAGGACATCGCGCGTTTTGAACAGCATCTGCAATCGCTCCATCTGAATATCCCGTGCGAGCGAGAACTGGCGTATGGGCCGGAATCTCCACTGCG
This sequence comes from Acidobacteriales bacterium 13_2_20CM_55_8, assembly GCA_001914815.1. GTDB lineage: Bacteria > Acidobacteriota > Terriglobia > Terriglobales > Acidobacteriaceae > 40CM-3-55-5. The sequence goes on along the minus strand of MNDG01000133.1, from coordinate 26,898 downwards.
TTGGCCGCTGGTCAAGGGTGAAATCAAAATCGGCAATCGCATCGCGGTGCAGCCCATGGAAGGCTGGGACGGTTCGCCAGACGGAAACCCCACCGAGAGCACGATCCGGCGCTGGCAGCGATTCGGGCGCAGTGGAGCGAAATTGATCTGGGGTGGAGAAGCCGTCGCGGTCACTCATGAAGGACGCGCCAATCCAAATCAACTCTTGGCGGCAAAACACACGCGTGAAGGATTGCACTGTCTACGATCTGTATTGGTAGAGGAACATCGGCGAACGACAGGTTCAGACGATGGATTGATGATCGGGCTCCAGTTGACGCATTCGGGGCGTTACAGCCGACCGAATGCCCATGGTCGCATCGAACCGCGCATTCTGTTTCATCATCCGATATTGGACCGTCGATTGGGTTTGCCGGATGATTATCCCTTACTGACAGACGCAGAAATTGGGGAGATTGTTGCGAATTTCCATCGCGCAGCGTGGCTGGCTTGGCATTTGGGATTCAACTTTGTGGACATCAAACATTGCCATGGTTATCTGGGCCACGAATTTCTGGGCGCTCATACACGGGACGGGCGTTATGGCGGCAGTTTTGAGAACCGCACTCGATTTCTGCGGGAGGTTGTACAGGGGATTCGTTCCCTCGCTCCGGGACTACATATTGGTGTGCGGCTTTCAGCGTTCGATACGATTCCTTTCTTGTCTGATCCCCAGCGCTCGTCCAACGGAAAGCATGGTACTGGAATTCCTGAAAAATCCGAGAGCTTGATTCCGTACCGCTGGGGATTCGGTGTAAACCCGCTCGCTCCGACTGAACAGGATCTAACCGAAACGATTCGCTTTCTGTCTCTGCTAGAGGAGTTGGACATCCGGCTGGTCAATATCACCGCCGGGAGCCCTTATTACAATCCTCACATTCAACGGCCCGCGCTGTATCCACCTTCCGATGGATATCAGCCGCCGGAGGATCCTCTGATCGGTGTGGCTCGGCAGATGGAAGCCACGCGGCAGTTGAAACAGCGTTTTCCAAATTTGATTTTTGTGGGATCGGCGTATAGCTACCTCCAAGATTTTCTGCCGAATGTGGCGCAGGCCGCCGTCCGGCAGGGATGGGTCGACATGATTGGGCTGGGACGGATGGTATTGACCTATCCTGAGCTGCTCTGGGATGCAACCGAAGGGAAGACGATCCAACACAAGCGAATCTGCAGAACGTTTAGTGATTGCACGACTGCGCCGCGCAACGGGTTGCCGTCTGGATGTTATCCGCTGGACAGTTACTACAAGACTTCTGAATTCGCGGAGAGGCTAAGCAGTTTGAAGAAGCACTAACTCACCGTGCGAGACGAGTGCCTACTAAGTTGAGGATCAATCGGAATGAAACCTGGCATCAGTGACCCTGCGAGCATCGAGTCTCTAGTTCAACGACGCAGGCTTCGTCGCAAGGCGCACGGCATCGCAGCGACCCTGCTGCCATATGAGTCAGACGGGAGCGTGGCCGTGGAAGCATTTCAACAGCATTTGGTCGCGACGCATCGTGCCGGATTAATGAACGCTGTCAATATGGATACCGGCTACGTGAACTACCTGACTGATGCTGAAAAGCAAGACGTGCTCCGATGGACGCGAGAGGCACTAGGAAAAGATGTGCCCTTTGTGGCGGGAGCGTACATCGAAGATCGAGCGGGTGCCGTAGTCGCTCTTTACCGACGGCAGATCGACTCCATCGTAAGTTTCAGGGGAATCCCTATTTTGTTCCAGACCGTTCGTTTGCGCGGCACGCCCGCCAGAGAGAAAGCGGCGGTTTATCAATCCGCGTGCCGCGGATATCCGCATGTGCTGGCTTTTGAATTGGGCCCAGTGTTCGCTCCGAACGGCGAAATTTTTGACGAAGAAACTGTGCGACGGCTAATGGATATTCCGGAAATTAAGGGGATAAAGCATTCCTCACTTGACCGCCCACTCGAGCTCGAGCGCCTCGCTCTCCGCGACAACCATCGGCCGGATTTCCGTATTTATACGGGAAACGATCTGGGTATCGACATGATTGAGTATGGATCGGATTATCTGCTCGGGCTGGCAACTTTCGCCCCGGAAAAATTCGCCGAGCGTGACCAACTGTGGGAGAGCGGTGACCCTGACTATTACGCGATCTCCGATGCGCTGCAGTATCTGGGCAATGTGGCTTTTCGGGAGCCGGTTCCGGCTTACAAACATTCCGCCGCGGTGTTCTTGCATCTGTTTGGGCGTATACCCAGCGATTCGACCCACCCAAAGAATCCCAAACGCCCCACATGGGAGGCGCAAATTTTGCAGGATTGTGCGCGGCGCCTAGGTTATGAGGGACACTAGACCTCGTTCCTCACACATCGACCACTCTGTCCGACTTCTGTGCAGAGCGATAGATTGCTTCGATCACGGCCAAACTTCGTCGGCCCTCGCGACCATCGCATACCGGCATCCTATCGTGTTGAATGGCTTGAATGAAATCCTCAAACACAGCCTGATGCCCGCGGACGTCGCTTACGACCGGAGACGAAGAACTCTGATTTTGGTCCCGGGCAATGTCAACCTTGATGCTCGCAGGAGGTTTCCGCAAATCTGCCGCCACAATTCGATCGTGCTCAAGAATGACTGTGCCTTCCGAGCCAGTGATTTCGAGTCGACGCGGATATCCCGGGTAAGCAGCGGTAGTCGCCTGCAGAACGCCAAGCGCACCGCTAGAGAACTCGAGGATTGCGACAGCAGTGTCTTCAGCCTCAATCGCATGCAGCGCCGTGGAGGTGCGCGCCTGGACACGAGTGACGTCGCCGAACAGCCAAAGCAGCAAATCAACGGTATGGACGCCCTGGTTTATCAGTGCACCGCCGCCATCGAGCGACAATGTTCCGCGCCACCTCGAATTGCTGTAATAGTCAGGAGGCCGATACCATTTCACGTGCGCATCCGCGAGCATGGGCTTGCCAATCACGCCACCCGCAACCCACTGTTTGAGTCTGCAGATGTCCGGTTTTAGCCGGTCTTGAAAAATCAACCCAAGTTTTACGCGGTTGCGGTCTGCCGCCTCGATCAGCGCATCAGCGCGTTCGGTGCTGATGTCGATCGGCTTTTCGGTCAACACATGCAGACCGCGTTGGGCCGCCGCAATACCCTGAGTCGCGTGCAGACCGGACGGACTTCCTATTGCAACCAGGTCCATCGGGCGGTGCGCGAGGAATTTGTCGAAGTTCTCATACCGCGTTCCTCTGTATTCCTTGCAGAGGCGATCCACCTTCTCCGCATTTGTACCGTAAATTGCGGCAATCTCGACGCCCGGAATCGCACGCGCCGCGCGGGCGTGTGTCTCCGTGATATTTCCGCCACCAATCAGACCGATGTGGATTGCCATACTTTGATGGAATCATGATAATGCACCGCTGGACCGCGGCATGTTCAATTGAGCCTGACTGAATTTCGACTTTACTTTTTGTGGTTTGACACACTGGCGAGCCGGTTTCTATAGTCTGCGGGCCAATGCTGGTCCATGTTCTGTTGCTTTGCGTGATGGCTTGCGCGTGGGATTTCTACGCTAAAGCTTGACGCTGACAACATCGCGGGACCGGGAACAAGTGAATCGGAGATGAACCAATGTTCACTGAGGATGTGGCACGACGAAATTTCCTGAAGATGACAGGAGCGGGGATTGTCGGGCTAGGCGCACCTGCGTCTTTGGCGGGCGCGGAAGGAAACCACGCGCCGGCGGCCGCCGGTCATTACCATGTGAGAGTATTCGGCGCCAAGGGGGATGGTAAGACGCTCGATACGCCGGCGGTCAACAAAGCAATTGAAGTGGCGGCGGCTGCCGGTGGCGGCATTGTTCGGTTCTCAGCGGGCGCGTATTTGTGCTACTCAGTCCATCTCAAGAGCAATATTGTCTTGTTGCTCGATCCCGGAGCTACCATTGTGGCCGCTTCGCCCGCGCAAGGCGGCGGTGGCGGGTACGATCCACCGGAGCCAAACTCCTGGGACAAGTTTCAGGACTTCGGCCATAGCCATTGGCGCAATAGCCTACTCTGGGGAGAGGGTATCGAAAATCTGTCTATCCTTGGGCCGGGACTGATTTGGGGAAAGGGCTTGAGCAGAGGTGAAGGAGACACCGCCCTCGCCGCTGGTGTCGGCAACAAATCTATTAGCCTCAAGAATTGTCGCAACGTTACTCTTCGCGACGTTTCGATCCTGCACGGTGGGCATTTCGCCATTCTCGCGACCGGCGTGGACAATCTCACCATCGACAATCTTAGGATCGATACAAATCGCGATGCCATCGATGTCGACTGTTGTCGCAATGTGCGGATTTCAAATTGCAGCATCAACTCACCGTGGGACGACGGAATTTGTCTGAAGAGTTCCTATGGACTGGGCTTAGCGCGGTTCACCGACCACGTCACGATATGTAACTGTTACGTTACTGGTGGATACGAGGAAGGCACGATGCTCGACGCGACCTATAAACGCATTGGCGAGGCCCCGCGCAACGGGCGCATCAAGTTTGGGACTGAGAGCAACGGTGGTTTCCGGAATATTACTGTTTCCAATTGTGTAGTCGAAGATTGCCGCGGCTTGGCTCTCGAGGCGGTGGACGGCGCACACCTCGAAGATGTGTCAATTAGCAACATCACCATGCGGGATATTACGGACGTGCCAATGTTTCTCCGGCTAGGCAGGCGCATGCGTGGTCCTCAAGGGACACCCATTGGCGAATTGCGTCGTGTGAGGATCAGCAATGTCATCGTATCGAATTGCGCTTCGCGGCAGGCTGCGATCATCACTGGTATTCCCGGGCATTCCATCGAAGATGTGAAGTTGAGCGACATTTATGTCCTTCATCAGGGTGGCGGCAGAAAAGAGGACGCTGCGATCCGACCACCGGAACTGGAGGATGTTTATCCTGAACCTAGTCGATTCGGAGCCATGCCGGTTCACGCCTTTTACATTCGCCACGTGAAGAGTATCGAGATGCACGACATCGAAGTGAAGCCTATGGAGCAAGATCTCAGGCCGGGATTTTCGCTCGAGGATGTCCAGGGAGCGGACTTTACTCACATCAAGGTCGCGCAGGCACCCGAAGTTCCAACCTTCGTTCTCAAGAATGTGGAGAATTTTAGCGTTCATAACAGCAAGCCACTGCCGGATACGCAATTTGACAAGGCGGACCAGAAGCTACTCTGACGTGTGCATCGTATAGTTACAAGTTCCCTTGCGAGGCAGGAGTCTGAATGCCGTTTTGGGGTTCGCGTCGTGAATTTCTCGCTAAGACTGCTGCACTGGCGGCCGCTGTGAAACTCCCGGCTCTGGAAATGCCTAAATCGCCGGATATCGCAAAATCACCATTCCGAATTGCTGTGATCAATGACGAGATTGCGCAGGACTTTGGCCATGCGTGCGAAGTCGCCTCACAAAAACTCGGCATGAGGTGGATCGAACTGCGCAGCCTGTGGGACAAGAACGTACTCAGGCTAGATTCAAGCGAAATCGCGGAAGCAAGCCGCACACTGAAAAAGAACAAATTACAGGTCACAGATATAGCGAGTCCATTGTTTAAAGTGGATTGGCCTGGTGCTCCAAAGTCGAAGTTCAGCCCGAAACGCGATCAGTTCAATGCTGACTTCACATTTGATCAGCAAGGTGAGGTGCTCGATCGCGGCATCGAGTTGGCTAAAACCTTGGGGACCGATCGTGTTCGTTGCTTCGATTTCTGGAGACTGGACGATCAAAAACCATACCGTGCCGCCATCAACGAAAAGTTGCAGGATGCCGCTAACAAAGCTGGCAAGAAAGGCGTGACGTTGGTTTTGGAAAATGAGCATGCGTGCAACACAGCGACCGGAGCTGAAGCAGCACGAGTGCTGGATGCGGTGAAATCACGGTATTTCATGTTGAACTGGGATCCCGGAAACGCCGCGGCTCATGGCGAAAATCCTTATCCGGAGGGCTACAATCTGCTGCCGAAGGATCGCATTGGACATTGCCACTGCAAAGATGTGGTGAAGAAGGCGGATGGCTATGACTGGGCAGCCATTGGGCGAGGAATTATCGACTGGATCGGGCAGTTCAAGGCGCTCAAGCGCGACGCCTATCACCACGCTGTAAGCCTGGAGACCCACTGGCGGGGTGCCGGTACGCCGGAAGCGTCCACTATAGAAAGCTGGAAGGGAATGAAAGACGCGCTGCAAAAAGCTGGGGCACTGTAAATCCTCGCGCACTGATCCATTCGGAGACTTGTCGTTGAAGCGAATCCTCGTTGGGGTGATCAAGGAGGCGAGTAGATGAAGATCAAGGATGCAAAGGTCTTCGTCTGCTCGCCAGGAAGAAATTTTGTCACGCTGAAGATTTACACCGATGAAGGAATCTACGGCCTCGGAGATTGCACCTTAAATGGCCGCGAGCTCGCGGTAGCCAGTTATCTCACTGACCATGTGATCCCTTGCATCATCGGACGAGATCCATTTCAGACCGAAGACCTGTGGCAATACCTCTATCGTGGAGCTTACTGGCGCAAAGGGCCGGTCACTATGAGCGCGATCGGCGCGGTGGATATGGCGCTGTGGGACATCAAGGGCAAGGCATTAAATACGCCCTTATACAATCTGTTAGGCGGCAAGAGCCGCACTGGCGTCATGGTCTACGGCCATGCCAACGGCCGCGATATCGAAGAAACGGTTGATGAAGTCGCTAAGTATATTGAGCAGGGATATCTCGCAGTCCGCGCACAGTCGGGAGTCCCTGGCCTGCCCACAACCTACGGCGTGTCCGACGACAAGATGTTCTACGAACCGGCTGCAAAAGGATTGCCTCCTGAGAATGTATGGTCCACGGAAAAATACCTGAGGCAGGTCCCGAAATTGTTCAAGGCTCTTCGGGCAAAGTTTGGCGATGAAATCCACTTGCTGCACGACTCGCACCATCGATTGACCCCAATCGAGGCCGCCCGGTTGGGTAAGGAACTGGAGCCGTACCGCCTTTTCTGGTTGGAGGATCCCGTAGCGGCGGAACTGCAGCAGGGATTTCGCATCATTCGCCAACACACCACCACGCCTTTAGCGGTCGGTGAAATCTTCGATACAGTGTGGGATGCTAATGTTTTAATTACCGAGCAGTTGATCGATTATTTGCGGATGACCGTGGTCCGCGGTGGCGGTATCACGCCGCTGAAGAAAATCGCAGCTTTTGCAGATATGTATCACGTGCGCACTGGAAGTCATGGTGCAACCGACCTTTCGCCGGTGACTATGGGCGCGGCCTTGCACTTCGACATTTCTGTGGGCAATTTTGGAATCCAGGAATACATGCGGCATTCCAAAGAAACGGACGACGTCTTCCCGCATACGTATCATTTCAAGGGCGGCTATTTGTATCCTGGGGACAAGCCGGGGCACGGAGTGGATTTTGATGATAAGTTAGCGGCCAAGTTTCCTTATGAGCGCGCTTATTTGCCCGTCAACCGCAAGCTCGATGGAACTATGTGGAACTGGTGATCGGTCATGACGCATTTAACTCGACGTCAGTTCATCCAGAATTCAGCTATGGTCGCGGCAGCCTGGCCCATTTTTGGCTCGGCGGCCGCAAGCAAGTCATTGCCGATTGGCTTTTCGACTCTTGGCTGTCCGGGCTGGGAGTGGGCCAAAATTCTCACTTTTGCGCAGCAACATGGCTTCGGTGCGATTGAGCTACGCGGATTGCAAGGAACCATGGATCTGCCTGCGCGTCCTGAGTTCGGTCCCGGACGTGTCGCCGAGTCGAAGAAAGAGGTTGCCGCCCATGGCCTGCATATCTCATGCGTGAGCAGCTCGGCCAATATGCACGATACCGATCCTAAGAAGCACAAGGAGCAATTGGCCGACGCCCGCCGGTTCATTGATCTGGCGCACGCGCTAGGAGTTCCTTATGTACGGGTTTTCGGAAACAAAATTGTTGGTCCCCGGGATCAGGCCCTCCAAAAGGTTGCAAAATCTCTGCGTGAGCTTGGTGATTACGCTGGTCCAAAACATGTCACAGTTCTGATCGAGTCGCACGGCGACTTTACCGATTCACCGACATTACGCACAATTCTGGAGCAAGCTAATTCGAAGCACGTTGGACTGCTTTGGGACGCACATCATACTTATGTCGACGGCAAAGAGGACCCGTCGTTTACTGTAGGTCAGCTTGGAAAATACATTCATCACACCCACCTCAAGGATTCTCGTAAAGAGGGCAACGATGTTCACTATGTGCTCACAGGTCGTGGGCAGGTTCCGGTGAAACAGCAAGTCCAGGCGCTGGTGAAAATCGGCTACAAGGGTTATTACTCATTTGAATGGGAAAAGGTTTGGCATTCTGACATCGAGGAGCCCGAAATCGCATTTCCAGATTTTGCTCGGGTCGTTACCCAATATCTCCGGGATGCTGGTTCAAAACAAGGCATGCATTCGGCTGCACCGAATCACCATTCGACCATGCGAGGTGCATAAAAAATGGCGAAGAAGAAGACGCGGCGTGACTTCGTAAAACAGAGCGTTTTGGGCACTGCGGCGTTTCTGGCGTATCCGCCGGCGCGGGTACTCGGTGCGAATGATCGCGTGCGCGTAGGGATGATTGGCGTGGGCGGGCGTGGGCAGGAACTATTGAAACAAGTTCTAGAACTGCGCGATGTTCAACTGGTAGCAATTGCCGATATCTACAGTCGTCGTCGCGAAGAAGCAAAGAAAGCGGCACCAGGTATTCAGACGCTGGACGATCATCGTCGCTTGCTTGACATGAAAGATATCGACGGCGTCATTGTTGCCAGCCCCTTGCATATTCATGCGCGGCATTTTATGGATACGCTTGCTGCCGGCAGAGATCTGTATGCGGAAAAAACCATGACGTGGTCTATTCCTGAGGCTGATCAATGCCTGGAAGCGGCAAAGAAATCTGATCGGGTCATCCAGATCGGATTGCAGCATGAAAGTTCCGGCGCGCTGGCGGATGCGAAAAAGTGGATTAAAGACGGATTGGTGGGAAAGGTCACGCAGGTGGAGTCATGGATGAGCCGCAACACTCCTCATGGAAAAGGCCAATGGGTGCGCCCAGTGCCAGCGGACTGTACTCCACAAAATGTGAACTGGGCCGCATTTCTTAATGGACGTCCAGAACGCCCCTTCGATCCCTACAAGTTGATCAACTGGCGCTTATTCTGGGAATTCTCCGGTGGCAACGTAACCGAAAACATGGTTCACCAAATTGCGTGGATTATGACGGCGCTCGATCTCCCCTTGCCCGACTCCGCTTATATGTCAGGCGGAATATTCTCAGAAAAGGATGGCCGCGAAGTGCCGGATACGATTGCGGTCACGCTGGATTTCCCCAACGACACTGTGGTTACGTGGCAATCCACCTTCAGCAATAGCCGTTACGGGTTGGGCGAGCGTTTCCTGGGAAGCGACGGCACGATCGAGCATGCCGCAGGAGCCAACGATATGGTCCGCGACAACTCTGAAGAAAGCATTCGTTACTTTCCCGAGAAAGCAAACCGGGCGCGTGGGTCAGCGCTCACTGCACAAAGCCCCGATCAGAATCACATGGCCAATTGGATTGACTGTATGCGCAGTCGCAAAACGCCGAACGCGTCCGTGGATATCGGATACCGCTCGGCCATCGCAGCGCACATGGCGAATGCAGCCTACCGGCAGAAGCAGCGTGTCACTTTGGAGATGGCGAAGTCGGCGCAATTGTCATCGTGAGGTGCGTTATGTTTTGTGACGCCCATTGAAACACTCTTCGCTGGATCACCGCCTTGGCATGGACGTAATGCGAAACACCGTTCTGCAACTCGATCCGAAAGACAATGTCTTGATCGCGCTAACCGATTTGACCAAAGGTCATCCGGTGAGCTTCGATGGCCAGCGATGTGTCCTGCTAACTGACGTCCCGGCTAAACATAAGTTTGCCCTCCGCGACTTCGCACTCGGCGATCCGATTTTCATGTACGGAGTTCTGGTTGGAAAGGCCGTCATGGCGATCCGTCAGGGAGAAGTGATCACCACTCGTAATATTCGCCACGAAGTCGCATCCTTCGGTGAAGAGCGTGAACCCCATCAGTGGCGTCCGCCTGATATTTCGAAATGGCAACAAAGAACATTTCTCGGATATCACCGGCTGGACGGTCAGGTTGGCACGCGAAATTGCTGGCTCGTCATTCCGCTTGTCTTTTGCGAAAACAGAAACCTTGCAGTTCTGAAGCAGGCTTTTGAAGAAGAACTAGGTTTTGCTGCGCCTCAGATTTATCGCCGGCAGGTTGCGGAACTGGCCAGACTATATCGTGAAGGAAAAACATCCGATATCGAGAATCACACGTTCGCAGACAAGACTTCCACCACGGGTTTGCCAAAGCTGTTTGCGAATGTGGACGGAATCAAGTTCCTGACCCATGAAGGCGGATGCGGCGGAACCCGCGAGGATGCCAGAAATCTCTGCGGCCTGCTGAGTGGCTACTTGCATCACCCTAACGTGGCCGGCGCCACGGTACTCAGTTTGGGCTGCCAGAATGCCCAAGTCGCAATTCTCCGCGAAGAGTTGGCGCGTCGCGATCCGAAGTTCGCAAAACCCTTGTTCATTTTCGAACAACAGCAAAGCGCGTCGGAATCCGCCATGATTTCCCAGGCGATTCGAGAGACGTTCATGGGCCTGGTGGAGGCTAACAAGGCTACACGGCGGCCAGCTTCGATTTCTCACCTGTGCGTCGGTCTGAAGTGCGGAGGGTCAGATGGGTTTTCGGGTATTTCTGCCAACCCCGCGATCGGTCACGCGGCTGATCTGATTGCAGCTCTCAGAGGTACAGGAATTCTCGCGGAATTTCCTGAGCTCTGCGGCGTGGAGCAGGAGCTCATCAATCGTTGTGTGCAAAAAGAAGTGTCGGACCGCTTCGTTACATTGATGCGAGATTACGCCGCCCGCGCCAAAGCAGTCCGCTCGGGTTTCGAGATGAATCCGTCGCCCGGAAATATCCGCGACGGGTTGATCACTGACGCCATGAAGTCGGCCGGTGCTGCCAAAAAAGGGGGCACTTCTCCCGTGACCTCGGTGCTCGATTACCCCGAATATGCTACTGAGCCTGGATTGAACCTCTTGTGTACCCCAGGAAATGACGTTGAATGCGTCACCGCCCAGGTTGCTGCGGGCGCAAACGTGGTTCTGTTCACCACGGGGTTGGGAACTCCGACCGGTAATCCGATCGCCCCTGTGATCAAAATATCTTCGAACTCCGCATTAGCCAAACGCATGCCGGACATCATTGACATCGACACCGGCGCCATTATTGCGGGGGAGGCAAGCATCGAAGAGACGGGCGAGGCGATCCTCAACTTTACTCTCAACGTGGGAAGCGGAGAGATCCGCACCAAAGCGGAGTTGCTGGCGCAAGACGATTTCATACCCTGGAAGAGGGGCGTGTCACTCTGAAATCTCCCGACGAGAGGGCTAGAAATTTTCGGCTGGACAATAAGATCGCGGTCATTACCGGTGGCGGCTCTGGAATTGGTTGCAGCTTGCCCAGAGATTCGCCGCCAATGGCGCGCGCGTATCCGTCCTGGACATTGACGAAATTCAAGCCAAGCACGTTGCAAAAGAAATTGCTGCTGAAGGTGGAGGCTGCAGCGTACAAATGCGATGTATCGTTGAATGAGAAGGCGAGCCGCAGCAGGACACCATGTTTGTTCGCGAGGAAGAGCTCGAGAAAGTGTCTAAAAATGTACGCGATTACTGCCGGCTGATTGCGGTCGGGAACCTGTTCAGAAAGCCTGCCGAGATGCCCCGGGGTTAGATCCAGGAACGAACAACGCGCCGAAAGGTCCTGTTTTTCTGGCGAATTGCTCAACGTTCTCCAGCTTCCCGCATTCCCGAAGCAGAAACCCAGGAATGGCAAGATTCCGTGAAGGCGGGCCAATCTCTTATCACGAAAGTTCTTGACAAGCTGAATTAACCAGAGTATTTTTCCGGACAATTTCATAAATGTGTAATCGTTTACATTACGATCCATGCGATCGTTTAGTTGTACTGAACAGAAGCTTTGAAAATTTTAGTCTTGACAGTCAGGAATGCTGAGTGCGAATAATCCAAAACCATTAGGCAGGTAAGCGTCCGTCAACGCTTACACAGGGACACGAATCTAGACAATGTGGGTCTTGCGACGTAGTTCAACTGTGGGGGTGAAAACCATGTTCGCGAATAGCGCCCGATCGAAAGCTCTCGGTTTCAGTCTACTTTTGATTCTTTGCCTGTGCGCCTTCGCCATTTCGGCTCACGCACAAATTGGTAACGCCGGACTGGGCGGAACGGTTACAGATCCGTCGGGCGCCGCCGTGCCCGATGCTGAACTGACGCTAACCAACGCGGCCACCGGATTCGAAGCCAAATTCACCTCCAACGACCGCGGAGAGTATACCTTTCGCAACCTGACTCCAGGTACCTACGACTTAAAGGTTTCCAAGCCCGGATTTCAAACTTATGTCCAAAAAGGTATCGTGGTAACCATCAATCAGTCGGCGCACGCCGATGCCGTTCTTAAGATCGGCGCCCAGAACGAAACCGTGACGGTTGTGGGTGAAAATTCCCCAATCAACTACGACAACGGAACTTTACAGGGAGGCGCCGACCCGGAAACCATCAAGGATCTGCCGCTCGCGATTGAGGGCAAGCCACGTTCGTCTGCGGCTTTGGCTGTTTTGCTTCCTGGAATTTCAACGGGGGGCGGCAATCAGGCTTTCCAGGCGCGCATCAACGGCGGGCAGGAATCAGGGGACGAAGCTCTGCTGGATGGCGCAACCATGCAGGAAGGCTTCATGAGCCAGAGCGGCATGGTTTCAATCCATCAGGATTTCCAGATGTCGCCCGACATGGTTCAGGAAGTTAAGGTGCTCACTTCGAGTTACGATCCACAATATGGGTCGTCGACTTCCGGCCAGATCACCATGGTCAGCAAGGGCGGCACTTCACAATTTCACGGGGCAGCGTTCGAATATGCCCGTAACGCAGCGCTGAATGCAAATACTTGGACCAATAATTTTAATGGCAATCCCAGGCCTCCAGACAATGAACACAATTTCGGAGCCAACTTTGGCGGACCAGCCAAACTTCCGTGGGTTAATAGCGGAAAGCATAAGACATTCTTCTATTTCAACTGGGAGTCTTATCACCAGGCCGGCGGCTCTAACACTCCGACCATCTCGATTCCTTCGCTTCTGGAGCGGAACGGTGATTTTTCTGACTGGGTGGATGCAAAAACGGGCCTCCTGATCCCGATCTATATGCCTGGTAACGCTTCTGCGTCCTGTCAAGCGGCCGCAGGCGTCGGTCCTGGACAGCAATTCCCGGGCAATCAGATTCCTCAAGGATGCATTAGCCCCATTGCGGCAGCCTACATGGCGGCTTTGCCGACGCCGACGAATTCCAATCCCACTTCCAATTACACCCTGCCCAAAGCCGTGCCAGATACGCTCACCAGCAACTCCAACGTTTACATGACGCGGATCGATCATCAATATGGCGATAAGGACCACTTCTATTTCTTCTGGTGGCGGCAGTTCACCGGGTACAATACGGCCACCGCACTTCCGATTGCGATTGCGACCGAATCTCCTACGCGACCGCAGAATTCGCCCATCTCCCGTTTTAATTGGGAGCACACTTTTTCCCCTACACTGTTGAACCATGCCACCTTCGGCTACTTGAATCGCAATGAAGGGTATGGTTCGGAGAATCTCGCCTTCATCGGTCAATTGCCGCAGGTTCCGGGAGCAGCCAATACGAATGCCCTGCCCGCGTTCACCTTCTCTGACGGCTTTAACCAGATTTCAAACAGCAACGGGCCTCCAGGCACCAACATTACGGTTCGGCCGACCTGGGTCTTGAATGATCTTGTGACCAAGGTCTACAGTCACCACACCTTCACCTTTGGCGGCGAATGGCGCTCGGTACAGGGCAATATTCACGCGTCGAACAATCAATCCGGAACGTACGGTTTTGATCGCTCAACTACCGCCCTTTCGTCCGTCACCAGCGGAAGTCCGGTCGCTGGATTCTTGTTGGGAGCTGTAAGTAGCGGTTCCATGGATCGTCGAGTTGTCCCCTCCTGGTATCCGCGTCAGACCGTGTGGGCGTTTCACGTGAACGACGCGTGGAGAGTCACGCCGAAGCTAACCTTCAACTATGGTGTGCGATGGGACTACTACACACCCTCGCGCGAGAAGTACAACCACTTTTCCTTCGTCGACCTTGTCGGGACCAATCCGGGAGCCGATGATCTTCCGGGCCGCCTAGCTTTCGCCGGCAACAATGCCGTCTGTCAGGCCACGGATGCTTGTTACGGCGCGGATTATCCGGAGAAGCCTTGGCACAAGGGTTTTGCACCGAGGCTCGGCATTGCCTATGCGTTCGACCAGAAAACCGTGGTGCGCGCGGGGTACGGCGTCTTCTTCGCCCAGGCGTTCTACCCGGGTTGGGGCGGCGGAATGTCGCTCGACGGATTCAATCTGCACCAGACATTTGCCACTAGTCCCAACGGTGCCTCCACGAACGCAGCCTTCTATCTTGACAATGGAGTCCCGGCTCCCCTGAATCCTCCGGCTGTAGATCCCGCCTTTGACAACGGCGCTGCGCCTAGTCAAGCCAACGGCAATGGCTCGGCGTATCGTCCGGTGGATGCGAACCGCCGGCCGTACTCGCAACAGTGGAATCTGACAATAGAACGTGAGCTCCCGGCGAGAATTGCCCTGAGCGTAGCTTACGTCGGAAACAAGGGGACACGCCTCACGTCGAGTCTGAACCCGGTGAACGTACTGAACCCCTTCAGTCCTAGCATTCAGGCTTTGGAGTCGCCGATCACCCCGATCGACCCTTCTTGTGCGACAGGCACTCCAACTCCCGGCGCCAATTGCACGTACACACCATTGCTGAATGACAAATTTACGGTGGGAGGTCCCACCACGCTTCATGGTGTGTCCATTCCATACAGTAATTGGGTTCAGGATCTGACCAAACCTACGAGCGCTTGTGCCCCTACCGTTGCGCAGGCACTGCTGCCCTTTCCCCAGTTCTGCGGTCCTCTGCAGGGACTGAACGAAAACCACGGCAACTCCATCTATCACTCGTTCCAGATGAAGCTGGAGAAGCACTATAGCAATGGCCTTCAGATGCTGGTGTCCTACACCGCGTCGAAGTTGCTGTCCGACGCCTCGGACAATACCCAGCAGCTCGGAGGCTCTTGGAACGCGACGCAGGGAGTGATCTCTCCCTTCGAGCAGCGTCGCGCGCGCACGTTATCGTCTGACGATGTGCCACAGATCCTTTCCGTGGCTTTCGTTTACGATTTACCCTTTGGCAAAGGCAAGAAATTTGCCGGCGGAGGCGGACCTCTCAACGCCATTGTGGGTGGCTGGCAATTCAGCCCAATCATTCACTATCAGAGCGGCACGCCGATGTGGTTCCGTTCCAGCACGTGCCAGGTTGTGTCTCAATTCAGACAGAATTGTCTGGTGGGGCTTGTGTCCGGTGCAGACCCCTTTCTCCAAAGTCCAAATGACTATAACCCCGGCGCGGGTCCTCTCTTGAATGCCGCTGCATTCGAGCCCCTGGGGAACTTCTGCGTTGCCGGCACCGCGCCGGGCTGTACCGGAACATATGGATACACCGGCGACGGTCCACGGATTTCAAACCTGAGAGGTCCCAGCGGGAAGAACCTGGATTTTGCGCTAACCAAGAACACCAGGATAGGAGAGCGAACCAACTTCCAACTCCGATTCCAGTTCTTCAATGCCTTTAACCAGCACTATTTTTACCCGGCCGCCAATGTCAATAACCAAGGCTCGAGCTTCGCCTTCGTGAACGACATTGCTGCTGGAGGCACCAACGGTTTCGGTACTTGGAACAAGGGCGTTAGTTCTCCGCGCACAATACAAATCGGCGCGAGGATTGAGTTCTAGTTACAAATCCCCCAGAGAAACGGCGCCATCTTCTTTCAAAGAGAAGATGGCGCATTTTTGTGGAATCAAGACGGGACGTTAGTTCTTAGGGGACGGGAGCGTGGTTGGCGCTGATGTTTGCAGCCCCTTCTCTAGTTGCTGGAATCGCTCGATCTCCGCTTTGGCGAGCTGGCTCTCCCCCATTCGTTGATAAATGCGGCCTAGCAGGTAATGTGGCTCGGGGTATAACGAATTCAACGTAGCCGCTTGCTTGAGCGATTGTACCGCGGCCTGATGATCGCCTTGCATCTCCAGCACTCGCCCGAGCTGATAGTGCGCCTGCGGGAGCTCGCCATCGTACCGCAACGCCTCGCGTAGATTCTTTTCGGCTTCGCCCAGTTGATTCACTGCCACCAAGGAGATGGCGAGATCCACATGCGGCCAGGGGGACGGTTTGGCTTGCACACGATTCAACTCGACCGCACGGTTATAGTTCTTGATGGCTTGATCGAATTTCCCGAGATAGTCAAAACAGAGCCCCAGGGTGTCGTAAGCACGCATCATCTTTGGATCAAGCTCAATAACCCGTTCCAGTTGTGTGATGGCGGCTGTGTAGTTGTGTGCGTCATAATCAAGACGCGCCAGCCAGTACAAGTAGAGCGGATTTCGGGGCTGGGCCGCGGCCAGCTTCTCCAATTCGGATCTGGCCCAGTCTCTCCGTCTGAGCTTGACATAGGCCATTGCCAACGTGAACCTGTTGCTGTCGGCAAGAGGAGCTAGCGCGTCCGCCTTTTTCCACGCAACAATGGAATTAAGATATTCCCTATCCAAAAAGAAAATTCCTCCAGCGAATTCAAGTAGTCTCGCTGACCGGATTGACTTTGGATCCCGTTCGGATTCTTTAATCAAAATTGTTTCTGCCCGCTTGAAGTCACTTTGCTTAATGGCAGTTTCGAGCTCGAGCCGCAGGCCGCTGTCAAGCTGTAAGCTGGATAAATCACGAGGAACATTGCCAGCGGGCACCGCTTCCTGTGGGTTCGTTGGGACTTGCGCTCTCAGGGGTGGGGGCGCACTGAGCAACGTGAGGACGATAATGAAGTGTGCTCTAATGAAGTGTGCTCTTCTCATCAAGCCGTCGACATATCACGGACCGAGTCTCTGGGACTCGGGGACTGCTGTTGCATTGCGACAGGCCCGCTTCCGATGAGGCTAGCAGGGCTTAGGGTGCCGCCGACGCCTTCGCGGCTTCAATCTTCGTTTTTGCCTCCGCAGCGGCTTTGCTCTCTGGCACAAGCTTCAGCTCGAGGTTGATTTCTGTCAGCGCCTCATCGAATTTCTTCAACTCAAGCGAGATCAGGGCCATCGCCAAATGGATTTCCGGCAATTTCGGATCCGACTGAGCGGCTTGCTGGTAGGCACGCATGGCAAGATCATATTTTTCTCGGATCAAGTACTGCTGTCCCAAAGCCTGATGCAAGCGCGCAGAGTTAGGGTTGAGCCGGGCCATCTGCTGGTAGGACCATCCTGAGAGCTTCGACCAAGCTTTTCCGAGTTGGTAGGCATACTCCGTATCCAGCGGAGCCATCTCCGCCAACTTCTGGAATTCTTCCACCGCCGCTGTCAAGTTATCGGAAGCCTCGTACGCTTTGGCCAGATGCAGATGAGCTAGCGGCTGTTCGGGCATTAGCCTGACGCTGCGCTTGAGTTCCGACACTGCTTCGGCATTTTTCCCGACCGCCAACAGGCTAGTGCCAAGCAGCAGTCGTGTGGGTCCATACCCGGGCTGCAGAAGAATTGCTTTACGAAATTCTGCGATAGCTTGTTGGTGATTCCCCCGCTGCTGCGCGATGACGCCGAGGTTGTGAAATATCAGTGGATGCTTTACGCCATGCCGAACCGCTTCGGAGAAAATGCTCTCGGCAGTGTCTAAATCGCCACGTTTCAACGCCTGAATTCCTGCCGCCATCTGCGTTTCCACTGAAGCTGGCAAAGTCTCCTGCGCGAAAGTCCCGGACCCCGTAAGAGAAAACAGCAATAGACTGAAAGCGATCAACCTGAGTTTCAGACTCGCTTTATTAGAAAACGCTGACAGAGAAGACCACCATGGGTAGGAAATATTTGGCGACGAGAGATAGTATAGGACAGCTCAATAGCCCGCTTCGATAGTAATCGTGTAATCGCTTACGTATGACTTTTGCACAGACGCGCACCTTGCTTCGCTTGCCAATGCGATTCCGTCGGCCTGCCGCCGTCGTGGCTGCGGCTGCGCCTGTTTTGCTGGTCTCATCTCTTCTCTTTGCCTATTCCGACCCCGGGAGCGGAAGAGAGCTGACCATCCTGCGGATTCAACAATTGATTGGGAACCGCCAATTGGTAGAGGCACGCATTCAACTCACGGAAGCGGCAAAGCGTTTTCCCGCAGACGCTGGATTCGACAACCTGGCCGGTATCGTTGAGGCGCAGCAGGGCAACTACACGGCGGCCGAAAAGAATTTCAATCAGGCTATCAAACGCGCGCCTAAATTAACTGCTGCTTATTTGAATCTGGGACGCCTCTATCAGGAGAATGTCGCGGCTGACCCTCAGGCCCAGCGGAAAGCGTTGCGCGTCTATGGGATGGTGCTCGACTACGATCCCAACAACCTAGAGGCCAACTATCAGAGCGCGGTAGTGTTGCTGCAGCGCAGAGAATATCAGGACTCACTCAATCGGCTGTCGCGCCTTCCCCCAGATAGGCGCGGCACTGCCCAGGCAATCGCGCTTCTTTGTGCGGATTACGCCGGCCTTGACAACCGGAAAGAGGCAGATGACGCAGCCGCGCGTCTAATCCTTCACCCCGAATTTTCTGAGCTGGATGCACAGCAAATGTTGTTGGGTCTGGAGACGGGCAAGCGTTATGACCTGATCACTTCTCTCCTGGAAAGCTTACAGAACCGGCAGACATTGTCGCCCGGGACTTCACACACTTTGGGCCTGGCCTACGAACGGACAAACCGGCTGGTTGAGGCCCGTTCCGCGCTGGAAAAATCCGCCGCCGCCGGGAATCTTTCGGTCGCTTCTTTGTTGGATCTGGCGAGGGTTGCGTATAGACAGCAAGATTATCGGGGCTCGCTCGGCTATCTGGCACACGCGCGAGATCTAGACCCAGGCAACGCTCAGATTCATTATTCGTTCGGAATTGTGTGTGTAGATCTAAATCTGATCGCGGAGGCGCGCAATTCTTTTGAGAAGGCGGTAAACCTTGAACCTGAAAATCCATCCTATAATTATGCGATGGGAGCCGCCTCCGCTTTCCGGCATGATCCGGCTGAAGCTGTTCCGTATTTCGAGAAGTACCTCAAGCTCAAACCTCACGATCCACGAGGAAAACTAGCGCTGGGTGCGGCCTTGTTCCGCGCGAAAGACTACGGCGCTGCTGTTCCCTGGCTTCGAGAAGCTGCCCAAGTGCCGGAAACCGCAACGACGGCACACTACTACTTGGGCTCGATTGCTCTGCAAGTGCGCCGCTTTGACGATGCTCTGAACGAGTTGCAGCAGGCTTTAAAGGGCAGCCCAGATTTCCCAAATGCCTTGGCTGAGCTTGGGCAATACTACTTGATGCGGAAGGATTATCAGGACGCGGAAAGACAAATTCGTCGCGCGCTGGAAATAGAGCCGGATCATTATTCGGCGAATTTCTATCTTCTCACTCTCTACACACGTACCGGAGATCCACGGCGGGAAGCACAAGCCAAACGCTTCGAAGAGCTCCAGAAACTGCTGGACGAAAAGACACAAGAGCTCTTGCGCATGGTTGAGGTGCGCCCTTTCGAAACGCCTTGAGCCTACTTCCCGACATGCCGCAAACTCATACTCTCAATTCCGTCCTGGGTTCCATCGGATTGCTGGCACTCGTGGTCGCGATTTCTGTCGGGGCGATCGGAGAATCTTCAGCCTTGGAGGAATGTTCTCATGCGTTCTATCGCGGCGACTACGTTCGGGCCGCGCAACTTGCAGAGAAACATTTGCGCAAATATCCGAACGATGCACCTGTGCGTGTGATGCTGGCGCGTGCTGAACTTGCTCAACGGAAATTTCAACCGGCAGTCAGAGATCTGGAGAGGGTCCTCGTGTCTGACCCTCACAATGTTGATGCGCTCTTCTATCTCTCCTTCACTGCCGGTGAGCTTTCACGAATGGAATATCAAAGGCTTTTCGCCCTAGCTCCTGACTCCAGCCGGGTCCATCAACTTCTCGCGGAAGCCGCGCTGGCCGCCCAGAATCCGACCGAAGCCGAGACAGAATTCCAGAGCGCCCTGAAAGCGAATCCCCGCTCTATCGAAGTAGCGACAGAATTGGCTGAGCTGAAGCGCTCTCAATCAAAATTTGATGAAGCGATTACCTATTACACGCAAGCCGAACGAATCGGCCCGCTCAACTATGAAATCGCATACGGGCTCGGAGCATGCTACACGTATAAGCAGGAATATCCTCGAGCTACTGAGTGGCTCCGAAAAGCGGTCGACCTGGCTCCAGATTCCGTTGCCGGCCGGTTCGCTCTTGGCAATGTGCTCTTTCAAAATGGCCAGTTGGAGGCAGCTATCCCAGAATTGCAGACGTCGGTGAAACTCGAGCCACGAATGAAACAGGCCTATTTCCTGCTTGGCCGCGCTTACTCCAAACTCGGCCGCCAGGATGAAGCGAAAGCCGCATTCAAAAAACTCGATGAACTAAGCCATTCAGAGATACCGGGGCAGCAGAAAGGATCGACCGGCAACCTAAGTTCAAAGCCCGACATGTCTCAGTAAACCGCATTGAAGACTTTTATTGTAGGTTTCCTTCCAAGTCTCGAAGACAGAGCGATGACAGTGATTCGGTCAAGATGTTTTCACTCGCTTCTCTTGCTGATGGTGCTGCTTCCCCTGGATGGCGTGACGCAGAGACCCGAAGAACGCAATCCCCAGAAGCCGGAGTCGATGGGTGTCTCCACCGGTACGCCGCATCCAGCGATAAAAGACGCCCAGTCGCGACCTATTACCGCCGGTGGATTTGTGGATGACGCTCGGACTCGACAAATTCCATCATCGCTCAGGAACTCCAGAAAAAACGACAATTATCGAGACTCCAGGGTCCGGTGTAGCCTTGCTGGATTACGACAACGACGGTTGGCTCGACATCTACTTGCTCAATGGATCCACGTTCAACGGGTTAAAAGGCAAAGAACCTCCCCCACGCGCCATGCTGCTTCACAACAATCACGATGGAACGTTCACCGACGTCACTGGCAACGCTGGCGTCGCGAATGAGCGGTGGGGATTCGGTGTTGCTGTGGGCGACTTCGACAACGATGGCTGGCCTGATTTCTACGTCGCCAATTTTGGCAAGAACCGTCTTTACCGCAACAATCATGACGGAACATTCACCGACGTGGCGGAGAAAGCGGGCGTCGCTCTAGGTAATTGGTCTGCTGGCCCCACCTGGGGTGATTATGACCACGACGGCCTGCTGGATTTGTTTGTTCCCGGTTACGTCAAATTTGACCCTGATCACCCTCCCATCGCAGGCCAGGGAGGGGTTCCTTTGAACTCATGCCAATTTCGCGGCGTGAGTTCGATGTGTGGTCCTCTCGGTCTGCCCGGAGAGAGTGATCATCTGTTTCACAACAACGGCGACGGCACGTTCACCGATGTTAGTAAGAAGGCCGGCGTTTCCGATCCGCAAGGATACTATGGTCTTGCCTCAGTCTTCGTGGATGTCGATGATGACGGTTGGCTCGACTTGGCCGTGGCCAACGATTCTGTCGCGCGTTATCTCTACCGTAATCTTCACGACGGTACCTTTGAAGACGTGAGTTACTTGTCCGGCTTCGCTCTCACCGACAATGGGCTGGCGCAAGCATCCATGGGGATTGCAGTGGGTGACTACAATCGCGACGGCAAAGTCGACTTTTATGTGACAGTATTTTCCGACGATTACAACACGCTTTTCAGGAATGATGGTAATTCCAGTTTTTCCGAAGTCACATTCCGGGCAGGCTTGGGCAGTCCAACCATTCCTTTTCTCGCTTGGGGAACCGGATTCATCGACTTTGATAACGACGGATTGCTGGATATTTTCGTCGCGAATGGCCACGTGTATCCGTGGGTGGACAAGCGCGACTGGGGAACGACTTGGGCGCAGCGGCCACAACTTTTCCGGAATTTGGATGCAACAAAATTTCAAGAAGTGCCTCCGGCAACAGGCAGTGGATTGGCTGACGCGATTCCCGCTCGGGGCGCGGCTTTCGGGGACCTGTTCAACGACGGTCACATCGATGCTGTCCTCAACAACATGGATTCCATCCCCGCCCTTCTGCGTAATGTCGGCAAGAACGACAACCATTGGATCGGATTCAAGCTCATAGGTGGACCGAAAAGTCCGCGGGATGCAATAGGCGCTACAGTCTTCCTCACAGCCAATGGTATTCGTCAACGCTCTGACGTGATCAGTGGAGGCAGTTATGGATCGAGTTCCGATCAGCGTGTTCATTTTGGATTGGGGTCTTCTACTAGAGTGGAAAAATTAGAAATTCACTGGCCCAGCGGAAGAAAGGAAGAAGTGTTTGTACCCCGCATCGACCAGATCCTCACTGTTCACGAGGGACAAGGCATCCTTGATAAGTAGTCACAACTTGCAATGTTTGATCGGGTACGGTGCTCTGTACGTAGTTCTTTATTCCTGCTTCGGGTTTCCACAGTCACCGCCGCAGAATTCTTCAGCTTTTTCTCAATTTCGTCCACGGCGGGAGATGCCCGGCGAAAAGTTTGTGGGCCGTGAAGTCTGCGCAACCTGCCATGCTCAAAAGAACCGTTCGCAATCACGTACCGCAATGGCACACGCGCTCGGCACGGCCGCTGGCAACAACGTCCTGCGCTCTCATCCTCGATTGACCGACGGAAAAGAGCCCATCACTGAATCGATACTTTACGTGTTCGGCAATGCACATTTTGCCCAGACCTACGTCCTCCGCCGTAAAGACAAGCTGTACGAAGGCCGAGTGAGCTATTACTTCGGAATCGACGGGCTGGACTGGACCATCGGAGATGCACAAGATCCGCCGCCTAGCCTGGAAGAAGCTTTCGGCCGTGACATCAGTGGCGACGAAGCTCGCAACTGTTTTAGTTGCCACGGCACAGCAGCTGTGGTCAACAATCAACTTCAGCTCGATCGCTTAGTGCCGGGCGTGAATTGCGAGGCCTGTCATGGGCCAGGAGGGAAACACGCTACGACAATGCTGTCCGGCGCTGGAGGAGAAGACCGCTACATCTTTAATCCCAAGAAACTCGAACCCGACACTCTATCGCAAGAATTCTGCGGAGCCTGTCATCGCAGCGCCAACACAGTCGGGATGATGCCGGACCTTGGGGGGCTCAACAACGTACGATTTCAACCCTATCGACTGTCTAACAGTCGCGGGCACAATCCCAATGACGAGCGTCTTGCGTGCACTGCATGCCACGATCCGCATGCGGATCTGAAACAGGATGATGTTTCCTACGATTCAAAGTGCACGACCTGCCACAAGCCCCGCGATAAGACCCTTCCGTCAGCAGGGAATCAAAACAACCAATCGACTGCCAAAGTAGTTCCATCATCAGCAGTTGGAAAATCGTGCCCGGTGGCAAATGAGCGCTGCGTGACCTGCCACATGCCGAAAGTCGAACTCGCGGGTGCACACTTCAAATTTACCGACCATCGCATCCGGATCACTCGGCCCGGGGAACCGTATCCTTTCTGACGTTGTTCCTGACGTTAGTTGCAAAGTTTGGCCTTCTCCGGCGACAATCTCTTCGGTGAAAAATCTTGATGAACGCGACACGCCGTTAGTTCGAGGCGAAAATCCCTTCCGACCGCGAACTATGGTGGTGCTCACGCTGGGCAATCCACGGGAAAAATTCTGGGGAGTGTTGCTTTCGCTGAGTCCTGAAGGAGTGTCTCTATGTGGGATCGAGCTGGCTTCATTTGAGGATCTGGTCTCGATGGTGAAGGATGGTGAACAGGTTTCTCCAGGAGTAGTTTTCTTTCCCACACACCGCATGGAGCGTATGGAACTGGATCTGCCCGACGGCAATATCTCTTCGCTCTCCCAGCGCTTCGCTAGCAAGACAGGGCTGGACCCGCTTGCCGTGTTCGCCCGCCACCATGCGGCGGAGGACCGCCAGTGAAGCTCTCCCAACTGCTGACTGCTCCGAACCAGCTCACGCTGCTGCGAATGATGTTTCTGCCTTTCATCGTCATCAATCTCGTGGGGAGTCATTATTCCTGGGCACTAGTTTTGTTTGTATTGGCAGGACTCAGTGATGGCCTCGATGGCCTGCTTGCACGCACTCTCAAACAGCAAACTACGCTTGGCCAGTACCTCGATCCCATCGCCGACAAACTCCTGCTCAGCACCATGTTCCTGGTGCTTTCGATTCTGCACAAAATTCCGTGGAAATTCACCGTGCTGGTCTTTAGCCGTGACATTTCCATCCTATGCGCCAGCGCGGTTCTCTATGCCATCGCCGGACTACGTGATTTCCGGCCTAGCATCTTTGGCAAGGCCAACACCTTCGCTCAAGTGGCCGCGGTTTTTTTTGTATTGCTGTTCGAGGTAGATCCATCGCGCTGGGTGTGGATTGCCCGGCTTACCTTTTTGCGCGCAACCTTCGCTTTCACCATCATCTCCGGTCTCCATTACGTGTTGTTTGTCGGAAAACGGCTTCGGGCCAATCATCAGCCGGTCTCCACGTCAGCCGGCGGCGGGATTTGACCCTTTTTCTTTCGCCCTCCTACAATCAGAGATTCTGTCCGCAATCCTATTAAGCCATGGCGTTACGACTCTACAACACGTTGTCCGGCAAAGTGGAAGAGTTCCAGCCAATGAACAACAATGAGGTCCGCATGTATGTGTGCGGCCCCACGGTTTACGACTACGGGCACATCGGCAATTTCCGAACTTTTGTAGCAGTGGATGTGCTGCGGCGGTTTTTGCGCCAGAGCGGATACACAGTTCATCATGTGATGAATATCACCGACGTGGATGACAAGATCATCCATAACGCGGCACACGCCGGTCTCAGTGTTCAACAATACACAGCGAAGTACGAGAAGGCCTTCCTGGAAGATGCTGCCACCCTGAATATTGAACAGCCAATACTGGTGCGTGCGACTGAGCATATTCCGGAGATGGCCCAGTTTGTCGCCGACCTTGAGAAAAAGGGCTTTGCCTATCGTGCGGAGGATGGATCCTATTATTTCCGCATCGCGAAATTTCCCGGCTATGGCAAGCTCTCCAAGAAAGATTTCGCCGGGATGGAAGACGGAGCGCGTGTCGACGTCGATGATTACGACAAAGACAACGCACGCGACTTCGCCCTGTGGAAGGCGCCCAAGCCCGGAGAAGCTTCGTGGGAAACTCCGATCGGGCGAGGACGTCCCGGATGGCACATCGAATGCTCTGTCATGTCAATGCAACAGTTGGGCGAAACTTTCGACCTCCACGCCGGGGGCGAAGATCTCATTTTTCCTCATCACGAAAACGAGATCGCGCAGTCTGAATCGATGACAGGCAAGCCATTCGTTCGCTTCTGGTTTCATGCACGATTCCTGCTGGTGGAAGGGGAGAAAATGTCCAAGAGCCTGGGCAACTTCTTTACCCTGCGCGACTTGGTGCTCAAAGGGCACAAGCCTTCTTCCATCCGCTTTTTGTTAGCGTCGGTGCCTTACCGTAATCAGCTCAACTTCACGTTCGACGGATTGAAGCAGGCGGCCGTGTCGGTGGAGCGCCTGCGAAACTTCCAGTCACGGCTGGACACGGGACAGTTTCCGCAGGGGGCAAGCGAACAAATGACCGAACTCGCGCGCGACACATTGAAACGCTTCTGGTCGGGGATGGAAGACGATCTCAATACGGCACAGGCCCAGGCGGCGATATTCGACATGGTGCGAAAGGGGAATGCTGCAATCGATGCGGGACAGCTCAAAAGAGATGACGCAGCGGCACTGCTCGATGTCCTCGAAAGGTTCGACCAGATCTTTGCTGTGCTGGAAGATGATGAAACCGAGAAGATGAAAAAGATTCTGAACTGGGCCAAGTCTGAGAAACGAGAGAAAGATGTAAGCAACACACTGCTCCAGACCATGGAGGCACAAGAACTATCCGACGCTGGAATCGAACAAAAGATCGCTGAAATGGAGAATGCACGCCGCTCGCGGAACTTCCAGTCTTCCGATGCCATTCGAGCTGAGTTGATGGCGGCTGGAATCGTTGTGGAGAACACCAAAGACGGCGTGCGATGGAAGAGAAAATAGAAATCAATCTAACTGCTTGAGATCGTGGCTTGCTCATAGGCGTTTGCAACCCGCAGGATCGTTGCTTCGTCAAAGTGGCGCCCCAGGATCTGTAACCCAATTGGCAACTTACCGCTGGTCTGACCGCACGGGATAGAAATACCAGGAATGCCTGCGAGATCGGCCGTCACCGTATAAATGTCGGCCAGGTACATCGCCAGCGGATCTTCCGATTTCTCGCCCAGCTTGAATGCCGCCGTAGGACAGGTTGGAGTCACGATCGCATCCACTTTGCTAAAAGCTTCTTCGAAGTCTGTAGCAATCAGGGTGCGCACCTTCTGGGCCTTTAGATAATAGGCGTCGTAATAGCCGGCGCTCAGGGCGTAGGTTCCCAGCATGATTCGGCGTTTCACTTCAGCACCGAAACCCTGATCCCGGGTTCGCCGGTACATTTCCGAGAGGGTACGCACATCGCGTGCGCGATAGCCATAGCGCACTCCGTCGAAACGAGCCAGGTTCGACGAAGCCTCGGCGGTTGCGACAACGTAGTACGTAGGAATGGCGTACTTGGTGTGCGGAAGCGAAATTTCTATGATCTTGCACCCGAGGCTCTCTAATTTTTGGATGGCAGCTTCCACGGCGTTGCGCACCTCG
>MNDG01000010.1 GCA_001914815.1 Acidobacteriales bacterium 13_2_20CM_55_8 | reverse complement strand
GGACCAGAGTTCCCTCGCGTATGACGTGACCTGTAACCGTAACTTCTCGTCCCTCGGCGAATTGAAGCACGTCCAAGCCGCCAAGATTTTCCGGAAGACGCACTTGCACCACGAGCGCTCCTCCAGCAAAGATTGCGCACAGACCTACAAGCTTTGCGGCGCGCCCTCTTCGATGAAGCAAAAGTATTGCGAACAAGATGAATGACACAGTGGTAACCATCCACCACATCGGCGGCCGCCACAGGTACACTCCAGTGAGGATTCCTCCGGCAAGAGCCAAAGCGGCCCAGAGCAAAGGCTGGCGCCCGCCTGAGCCCATCTGGTTCGCGGTTGGTGCACTGACTGGTTTACTCACGAATTCACATCGAGAATTAGCGGACGAGATGAAATACGCTTTCCAGATGGTAGGTTTGGGGAAAGAGATCTACCAGGTGAGCCTGCTCTACGCGATAGCCCGACTGCAACAGCGCTCTCAGATCTCGCGATAGGGTCGCCGGATCGCACGACACATACGTAATGCGTGGAGCTCCCAGCTTCACGAGGTTTCGGATCACGCCCTCGCCCAGCCCCGCCCGTGGCGGATCCACAACGACCAGATCGGGATGCAACTTGCCGGCTGCGTTTTCCAGATACTGCTCCACAATCGCACGCACACGTTTTACGTTCGCAGCCGAATTGTATAGCAGGTCCGCATAAGAAGTCGGTGACGACTCAACCGCAATCACGCGCTCGAATTCCCGATTCAGAACAGAAGAAAACAATCCGACGCCCGCGTACAAATCCAGTGCTGTGGTTCCCGAACGTGCTTCGGTCACGATTCTGACCAGTTCATCGGTGAGGTAGCGATTCACTTGGAAAAACGATCCAGCGCTCACTCGATATGACGCGTGCCCAGTGTTGTAAGTAAGCTCCTTCGCGCCGGCTATAACCCACAGCTCAGGTTGAAGTGTATTTCCCCCGATGAATACGACAGCGCCAGCACTTTCCGGCAAGGCCCGCCGCGTTTCTTGTGCCCACTGCTCTGCGGCGCCTTTCTCAATGCTCGGTGCGCAGTAGGCCTCGATCAAGAGTTCTGTGTCCTCAGCATTGGCAAATAGTTCAAGCTCGAGGATTCCCTTTGTCATCTTTCCTGCGCGCCCCTGTTCCCAGAACACAGCCATGGCGCGATTAATCAATGGCGAACTGATGGGACATTCCTGCACCGGCAACAGCTCGTGCGATCCAAACTTGTAGTACCCCAAAGCAAACTGCGGCGAAGTCTGGATCTTGAAGCGGCTACGATTGCGATAATTCCACGGGGAAGAAGGATGGATTTCTAATCCGCTTTCCAATTCCAGCTTAGCAATACGGCGAAGATTCTCCTTCAGAACGGCAGCCTTGATCTGAAGCTGATGCTCATAGCTGGCATGCTGATAGTGACAACCACCGCACCGCTGAAAATACGGACACCGCGGCTCGACCCGGTGCTCTGAAGCTCGCACGATTTTTTCTGCCCACGCCCGCGCAAAGCCTGGCTTCTGCTCAATGAGCGACGCTTCCACCTGCTCGCCTTCAAGCACGAAGGGCATAAACACAGAGCTTTTCAACGGTTAATAGCAACTTACCTCGCTTTGAATCAATTGATGAATACAGCTTGCCCTATTAGAGCACTCCAGATTAGTGCACTTCGGGACAGCGGCGAACCTCGAATCAAAATTCCACACGGCTAATGGGGATAAACTGTGATTTCGTTTACGGAGCTCACCATGATTCTTCGCATGTGGCATGGCTACACCGCGCCGCAAGGCGCTGATGCCTACGAGGCGATGTTGCGAGAAACGATCCTGCCGGGCCTCCACCGCGTTTCTGGTTATCGCGGCGCATACGTGGCGCGACGCAATGTCGAAAGCGAGGTCGAGTTCATGACGCTGACCATGTGGGATTCCATGGACGCCGTCCACGCCTTCAGCGGTAACGGACGGGCCGTTATCCATGAGACCGCACGCCCCCTCCTCATCCACTTCGACGAATACTCGATTCACTACGATGGAACCTTTGTTCCTTAGGACAGGGAGGGTCGGATTTGAAAGGGCACGGCTTCAGCCGTGCCAAAAGAAACTCAGAGATTGGGCTTTAGCCCCCGGGATTCGGCGAGCAGCATGGCCGCTGGCGCAAAGTTCAACTATCCCCGCCACTTAACAAACCTCCAAAAAAGTTAGCGTTCCGTGTCGATTTCCGAGCCTTCCGTTCGACGTTATAGTAGAGCAAGGATCCAGACGTTCAAGAGGACCCCGCTCCAAACCGGAATCAATAAGGAGATACGACAATGCGATGCATGGTAATCGTCAAAGCCAACAAGGACTCCGAAGCCGGCGTCATGCCGAACCAGAAGATCCTCGAAGCCATGGGCAAGTTCAACGAAGAGCTGGCCAAAGCCGGCGTGATGCTCGCCGCTGAGGGCCTCCACCCCAGCTCAAAAGGCAAACGCGTCAAGTTTTCCGGCGGCAAGACGACCGTAACCGACGGCCCCTTCACCGAGACCAAGGAGTTGATCGCCGGCTTCTGGCTATGGCAGGTTAGGTCCATGGACGAAGCCATCGAATGGCTCAAACGCAGCCCCTTCGACGGCGGAACCGAAATCGAAATTCGCCCAGTCTTCGAAGCCGACGACTTCGGCGCCGAATTCACTCCTGAACTCAGAAAGCAAGAAGAACGCATCCGCGAGAAAATAATCGGAAAGAAAGCAGGGTAAAAAAAGTTTCCCCCACTCTCGTCGTTCCGTTTTTCTGGAACGGTAGGGTGGGGATTTTTAAGCAGCGGGCTTCAGCCCCTGTCCCTGGGGGCGTGGCGCCAGGTGGGCGAGGGCTAACACAAAACTTCGACGGTGAATCCTCCCGGCGCTTTGAAGTAGAAAGTCCACGAGCCGTGCTGACGGGCGGGCTTAGGAACCTCGATCCCATCCTCCCGCAGACGTTGGTTGATCAGATCGACTTGCGCTTCGCTCTCCTGCACGAAACCCACGTGAAATCCCGGCGGATACTTCACCTCGCTCCCGTTAGCCGCGCGGAACAGCGACAGAACCAGCCCGTTATCATCGGAAAGGAAGCCCATCGCTGCACTCGGTTTCCCTCCCAGGCCTTTCAGGCCAAAGTGTTTTTCCAGGAAACGATGCGCCTCCAGAACATTGGAGACAGTCAGATTCAGGTGGTTGAGCTTCATATGAATCCTCCGGCCGGCTTACGCTGCTTAATATGATTCGCGATCCAACGGAAGGGTCGCAGGAGTTGAGCGACTGAGACGCGTGGCCCACTCTTCGCCCCGGATAAGAGGTTCAACTGAGGTTCCCCTTCCTCTGCTGGTAGCAAAGGGTGGGCAGCACGACGTCAAATCCCTCACCCGCTTCCGATTTGTCGCAGCCGGCCGAGCAGGACTTGGCTTCACAGGTTCCGGTTACTAAGGTTGATTGCTGGCGCTTCGGCCTGCCGCATATAATTCGAGCACTTCCTTCTTTATCGAGGCTGCAGTTCCAATGACCAAGGTCACCGGTGCGGACCGTAAGCTACAGGAACTAAACATTTTCCATGATGTAGCCAAGGCCCTGACCTCGTCTCTGGATCTGGATTCGATCCTGCAAACCATCATGGAAAAGATGGCTGAATACTTCCGTCCGGACACGTGGTCGCTGCTCATGGTGGATGAGGAACCTAGCGAGCTCTACTTTGCCATCGCGGTGGGGGCTGCGGCGGAAGCCCTGAAAAACGTGCGACTTAAGGTAGGTGAAGGCATTGCCGGGTGGGTGGCCAAGCATGGCGAGCGGCTGATTGTTCCGGACGTGATGGCCGATCCTCGGTTCGCGAAACGGATCGACGACATGACCCAGTGGGAAACACGCTCGATTATCTGCTTTCCGGTGCGTTCCAAGCTGCGGGTGTTGGGAGTGATTCAGTTGGTGAATGTCGATATGGAACACTTTAGCGATCCGGAGATATTTTTCCTGCAGTCGCTGTGTGACTACGCGGCTATCGCGATTGAGAATGCCCGTTCAGTCGAGAAAATTCAGGAACTGACAATCACCGATGATTGCACTGGGCTTTACAACGCTCGGCATCTCTACAAGACGCTGGAGACCGAAGTCTACCGGTCTGCGCGTTTTGGATATGAATTTACCGTGCTGTTTATCGACCTCGACCACTTTAAGCAGGTCAACGATACCCACGGGCATCTGATTGGAAGCAAGTTGCTGGCTGAAATTGGATATCTCATCAAAGCCCAGCTCCGCCTGATTGACTATGCCTTCCGCTATGGTGGCGATGAATTCGTGATTCTGTTGCCGCAGACGGGAAAAGACGCCGCCCTGGTGGTCGCCAAACGTTTGCGCGACAATCTGCGCACTAGCATGTTCTGCAAGGAAGAAGGATTGAATTTGAACGTGCGCGCTTCCATTGGCGTTGCTACCTATCCGCACGACGCCAAGAGTCCGCATGACATCATTCGGCAGGCGGACGAGATGATGTACCTGGTGAAGAACACCACCAGGGATAACATTGGGATCGCGCAGCGCGGGGTGATGAAGTAGGGGAAGTTTCGGCAACTCTTGAGACTCAGTTCTGCAGCCTCCATTCGACCAAAAAGAAGTGTGTCGATCCTTTAAATACTACTGCTTTACAGTAGTACTGCTTCGCGTTAGTAGGGCGTTCAAGAAACTTGCTATTTTGAATGCGGCCGTCACGCTCGATAACTTGAAGATACCGCCAGGAAATCAACTGGAGGCACTTCGCGGGAATCGTCCGGGGCAGCATAGCATCCGAGTAAACGATCAATACCGTGTATGTTTCGTGTGGCGGGACGAAAATGCTTTTGAAGTAGAGATCGTGGATTGCCACTAGGGACGGGAGCCATCAATGACCAGATCAGGAAAGGTGTTTGCGGTGCACCCAGGAGACATTCTCAAGACGGAGTTCATGGAGCCTACGGGAGTGAGTGCTTATCAACTGGCGAAGGCCCTGAGTTTTCCTGGCATTTATGAAGTGGTTCGCGGAGATCGGGCCATCAGTGCCGACACTGCCATTCGCCTGGGAAAGTATTTCGGTCTGCCAGCGCAATTTTGGCTCAATCTTCAGAATGACTACGACCTGAGAATTGCGAAAGGCAACGGAATCGGCAAATGGATCAAGCCGCGCAAAGTGGCTTATGATGTTGAGCATGCCAGTGCACGCTAGCGTGCCGGAACCCGCGAAAAAGCCCTTCACAAAGAATCTTATAAATGCGATCAAAGCAGCCCCTGCAATTCTCTTAGTGTCCCTGTCAATGACTGTGTTCACTGAGTCGAAAGCTGTTGGGTCTTGCCGTACAAGACGCGAGTAGAGGGACCGTGATCATCAGCGGGTTGGCGGCTCCAATTCCGGGGAAGCTTTATGTGTTTCAGATCCAATTGGACGATCTTGTTTATTTTGCGGAGCACAGGGCAGGCAAACGGAGCTACAAGCCTGATTGGGTGGTGAATGATCCAATTGACTTGCGGTTTGGAAAAGATAACAGGATGTTCCTCAAGCGCGCAGACGGGAAGGAACTGGAAGTTCTGATCGTGAAGAAGGTGCGACACTGACGAGGAGCTAGGCGCGCCTAGCTCCCTTCGTAGGAAACCTCAGCGGCTAAAGCCACTTTTTTTTGCTGCCATATTGGCACGACTGAAGTCGCGCCTTTCCCCAATCAACCCAGCGCTGAAGGCTGGGCTAAATTATTTTGTCCCTCCGGGACGTGACCAGTGAAGATCGTGCGAGCAGCGACTGGGCGCCAGTAGAGGATCAATCGGCGGGCATGGCGGCCGGCTGGGTGATGCGCGGTTTGCGGACTTTCGTGGGGGTTGGAAGAGGCTCCAGCCATTTACGGGCGCTGTATTCGAAGGCGTCGTATTTGTAGCCATTCACATCCGGTTCCAAAACCAGATCTGCGGCCTTCTTCCATAAATCGCAATTCATTTCTTGAGCGATAGCGAAGCATTGGCCGATGACGTCGAACAAATGACGTGGTCCCTCGCCGCTTGTCCAATGACCTTTCAGGTGAACTGCCAACACCCGCTGCGCGCCCATTACGCGTAGCGGTATGGTTGGAACGGCGTGGGCAAGCATGCCGTCTACTAGCAGGCGTCCTTTGAACCTTACCGGAAGGAACATTCCGGGGTAAGCGCAACTGGCGCGCACAGGTTCGACCAGCGGTCCGGATTGGAAGACTACGCCTTCGCCGGTGGAGAAGTCGGTTGCTGTCACGGCGAGAGGGATGCGCAATTCTTCGAAAGTCTTGACCTTCAAAATGCTGTTGAGGAAACCGATCATGCGCTGGTTGCTGGCAAATCCGTAACGGGAGAGAGTCCAGCGGGCAAAATGTTTGAATCGCACGCGAGTGGCGATCTGTTCCAACTCCGCGGCGGAAACTCCACTGCAATAGGCTGCTCCAATCAGCGCGCCTACGCTGGTGCCAGCAATAAATTGTATGGGGATGTTTTCTTCTTCGAGGACTTTCAGAACGCCAACGTGGGCGATGCCACGGGCAAAACCGCCGCCCAGTGCCAGTCCGATGGAAGGGGAATTTTGGACGTGCTGCGGAGTGGGGGAAAGACCTGTAACTTCGCGTCCGAAGGCCTGTACCGACCGAATGATCTTACCCAGACTCTTCATGGGACCCCCGTTTTACCGGCTTTCTCCGGTCCCCCAAACATCTATCTAGCAACTAAGATGCCAACGCTGGCGTAGATGTTTCCACAACCGGTCTGTCTTTTCAGGTTACTTCCGAGAGGTTACCGGCGGCGATTTTGTCGCGACATGACTAAGTGCACTGATCCTGATAAGTTGGGGCGCATGGTTCGGGAGATCTCTGCGGGCGGGGTGGTGGTACGGAAGGGGCCGGAGGGCTGGGAGATAGCCACGATCGAGCCCCAAAAGGAGCCGCCGGCGGCGGTCAAGACTGCAAAGAAACGATCACAAAAAGTGTTACTCGCCTTGCCCAAGGGATTGGTGGATCCGGGTGAAAAGCCCGACCAGACGGCCATTCGCGAGGTTCGGGAGGAAACCGGGCTGATCGCGACTCCGATTACCAAGCTGACCGATGTCAGGTATGTTTATGTGCGCTCCTGGGGAGACAAGCAGCGGGTTTTTAAAATCGTCAGTTTCTATTTGCTGAAATATCAGTCTGGCAATATCGACGAAATTGATTCCGCCATGCGCATTGAGATCAAGCGTGCTTTATGGATTCCACTGGAAGACGCTGCTTTGAAGCTGGCGTATCGAGGGGAACGTGATGTGATCCGCCGGGCCCAGGAATATCTGCAAACTCATTCGGAGGTTTGACGCAATGCCGCGTGTCCCACATATCGAAAAACATTTTACTGCCGGACTGTTTGTGCGCGACGTGGTGATTGGCATGGCAGACGGCCTGACTGTGCCATTCGCGCTGGCCGCCGGACTCTCCGGTGCGGTGCAAGACACCAAGTTGATCGTGGTGGGAGGACTGGCGGAAATCGCTGCCGGGTCGATTGCCATGGGACTTGGCGGATATCTGGCAGCGCGTGGAGACGCGGAACATTACGAACAGGAACGTCTGCGAGAACAGCGCGAGGTCAAAGAAATGCCGGAAGAGGAGAAGGCGGAAGTGAGCCGCGTTTTCGAAGCTTATGGACTTACGTCGGAAGAAAGCCGGCCGGTGATTGAGGCTCTCAGCCATCGTCCGGAGGCTTGGGTGGATTTCATGATGCGATATGAGCTTGGGCTGGAGGCACCGGATCCGCGACGAGCGGTCACCAGTGCGGCGACCATTGCGGGATCCTACGTTGCCGGAGGATTCATTCCGTTGCTGCCTTACGTCGTATTCTCGGGGAACGCAACGCGTGGATTGATATTTTCGGCCGTTGTTACGCTGGTGGCGCTCGGCATCTTTGGATACATCAAAGGACGATTTACTGGGACTCACCCGCTTCGCAGTGCGTCACAAACGGTGGTGATCGGTGGCCTTGCGGCGTCGGCGGCATTTTTGCTTGCGAAGCTCATATCCTGAAACAGTACGAAAATATTGTGCTTGACGATGGGTGGGGGCGCTCCTAGCATGAAATTAATTTAATAAACGCGCGTGCCGTTGCCATCCTCACCCCACATTTAGAAAACGGCACGCGCCGCGTTTTTTGGAGGGTTCGGGGTGCTTCCCGCATAATGAGATTGGTGAATTCTGGGGTCAGCGCTGCTATCTTGGACTTCAGGGTCGAGATGCTTTCCACAATGCCGGCGGGACGCCGGCGCTACAGTAGAGTTGAAAATCGTAAGCGAGCTTTTCTTTCATGAAGCGCATTCATAAAGTTGCGGTTCTGGGCGCCGGGACTATGGGCGCGCGCATCGCCGCACATTTCGCCAATGCATGCGTTCCTAGCTATCTGCTGGACATCGTTCCTCCCGATGCGGAGAGGGCGACGCGCAATAAAATCGCCGCTGGGGGGCTGGAAGCGGCAAAAAAATCCAAGCCTGGGGCTTTTTTTGAGCCTTCTCTGGCGCGACTGGTTACGGTCGGCAACTTTGAAGATGATCTGAAACGGCTGGCGGAAGTGGACTGGATCGTCGAAGCCGTAGTTGAGAATCTCGAGATCAAGCGCGGGCTGCTCAAGAAGGTGGAAGCCGTGCGACGGCCGGGCACGATCATCACCACCAACACTAGCGGGCTGCCGGTGGGGAAGATTTCCGAAGGGTTCTCTGACGATTTCCGGCGGGCGTGGTTTGGCACGCATTTTTTCAATCCTCCGCGCTATATGCGGTTGCTGGAAATTATCCCTACGGCGGAAACTGACCGTGGAGCGCTGGACGCGGTTGTGCACTTCTCCGATGTGCAACTGGGCAAAGGCATTGTCTTCGCCAAGGACACACCGAACTTCATCGCTAATCGCATCGGTACGTTTTCCGTATTGAACGTCATGCGACTGATGCAGGAACTGGATTTCAGCATTGAAGATGTGGACGCGCTCACTGGACAAACGGTCGGCTGGCCCAAGTCGGCGACTTTCCGCACTATTGATCTGGTCGGGCTGGACATTCTGGGGCACGTTGTTTCCAACATGACGGAGAACGTGCGTGACGAGCGCGGTGATCTGAAACTAAAACCAAGGGCGGGTTCTACAAAAAAGGTGCAGCAGGGAAAGAAGATGAGCGGCTCGCCCTTGACTGGAAGACTCTCGAGTACCATCCGCGCCAGAAGCCCAAGTTCCCTGCTCTCGACATGGCGAAGAACGTGGAAGAAACCGGAGCGCGCGTGCGCATGCTGTTCGGATTCGACGGAGGTGCGCCGCAAAAGGGCGATAAGGCTGGACAGTTTCTGTGGGCGGCTCTTTCCGATTTATGGACGTATTGCGCCAATCGCATCGCGGAAATTGCAGATCGGGTGGTGGAAATCGATCGTGCGATGCGGCTTGGATTCAATTGGGAGCTGGGGCCATTCGAATTGTGGGACGCCGTTGGGGTCGAAGCGACAGTCAGTCGCATGAAGAAAGAGAATCGGACTGTGGCGGCGAACGTAGAGAAGCTGCTCGCGGCGGGGAAGAAAACCTGGTACGGGGACGATGCGAAGGCGGCGTCAGGTCGAGTCTATTTCGATCTGGGCGCAAAGGACTATAAGCCGGTGGAAGTGCCCGCAGGAGTGTGGTCGATCGAAGGTGCGAAGAAATCCAAGGGCGAGGTGAAAAAGAATTCAGGCGCTTCGTTGGTAGATCTGGGCGACGGTGTCGGCTGCATCGAGTTCCATTCGAAGATGAACACCATCGGCAGCGACATCGTGCAGCTCATTTCGCAAACTTTAAGGCCGGGAGAGCCTGGCGACAACTTCGACGCGTTCGTTATTACGAATGATGCGGGAAACTTTTCTGTTGGCGCGAACCTGATGTTGCTGCTCATGTCCATTCAGGAAGAAGAGTGGGATGACGTCGACCTTGCGATTCGGCAATTTCAGGGCATGACGCAGGCCATTAAGTTCTCGCCCAAGCCGGTGGTGGCTGCGCCATTCGGACTCACTTTGGGCGGCGGTACAGAAATTTCGCTGCACGCTGCCGGGCTCCAGCCTCACGCGGAACTTTACATGGGACTGGTGGAAGTCGGCGTGGGCCTGTTGCCTGGCGCAGGTGGCTGCAAAGAGATGCTGCTGCGCGCGGTGGAGAGCGCGGAGTCGATTCGTCCGGGCGGCCGAGGCGAATCTGTAGAAATGATGGAAGCCGTGAAGAAAGTTTTTGAGACCATCGCTACTGCGAAGGTGGCAACGTCCGCGCATGAAGCCCGTGGGCTCGGCTTTCTGCGAGAAGCCGATAGCATCACGATGAACCGCGAGCGTGTGCTGACTGACGCCAAGGCACGCGCATTAGAAATGCTGCGCGGTGGATACGAGCCTCCGTTGCCGCGCACGGACATCCCTGCTCCCGGCGAAAACATTTTGGCGGCGTTGAAGATGGGGGTGCATTTGATGCGGCAGGGCGAGTACATCACGGAATACGAAGTGAAGTTGGCGACGAAGATCGCCGAAGTGCTGTGCGGAGGGAACGTCACGTCCAGTACGCCGGTGAGCGAGCAGTACATCCTGGATTTGGAGCGGGAAGGGTTCAAATCGCTGTGCGGAGAGAAGAAGACGCAGGAACGGATTCAGTTCACGTTGAAGACGGGGAAGACGTTGAGGAATTGACGAGTTTCGAGTGACGATTGCCGATTTGAACAACTCTAAAGGCACTCTTTAGGATTGTCGTTCCGGGCCTGCTCTAGCGCAGCAAGAATGCACAGTTTCGGAAGGCTTAAGTATGACCGCGACGACCTCACCAGCTGCTTCTGGTTTCCAAATTGGGAACGTAACGCCTTATTGATGTGATGAGCAGACTTGTTGAGCCGAATCCGACCCAATAAGTTCGGCTGGGGCCTGGTGTAACGGGAGCACATCAGCCTGTCCAGCTGGAAGGTACGGGTTCGAATCCCGTCGGGTCCACAGCATCCCGGTTTAGGTAGGGAGGCTGTCAGAGGAGCCTTTGGGCTGGCGGGCTTCTCAAGTAATGTTGACTTCAGTCTGCCAGCTGCCGATAGTTAATTCGATAGCTGGACAGGTTGATGCGCCCGGGCCGGAAACGGCCCGGTTTGCTTTTGAAGGTGTGCCCCTCCTATTTAGGATACTTTTCTGTAGGATACTTTTCGAGTTCCCGTCTAGCTTTCAAGGGGTGAGCGTGTGCCTAAAAACGCGGCATGAAGCGGGTTCGAGACAACAGACATCAAATAACCAGACAGGGCGCGGAAGTACACGAAGGAGACCGCGTGAGCTGCGGAGTGACTTCAGGCGCGTGGTGACGAATAATGGTCAGCTAAACACGAATGGCTAGTAGCTAGCTAACGGAGTTTCTATGCGTGAAGTTGTTATCGTTTCTTCCGTTCGCACCCCGGTTGGACGGGCGTTTAAAGGTACGCTGCGCGCTACTCGTCCGGACGAATTGGCCGCCGTCGCGATCAAAGGCGCGCTGGAGCGTGTGCCGCAACTTGATGTCAAAGAGATCGAAGATGTGATTCTGGGTTGCGCCATGCCGGAGGCGGAACAGGGGATGAACGTGGCGCGGATCGCATCTTTGCGGGCGGGGCTGCCAGTTGAGGTTTCGGCGCTCACTATCAATCGCTTCTGTTCTTCTGGGTTGCAGGCGATTGCCATGGCGGCAGAGCGCATCATGAGCGGTGGGGCGGAAGTGATTGTTGCGGGGGGAACGGAATCGATGTCCATGATTCCTATGGGTGGACACAAAATTTCACCTAATCCCTGGCTGGTGGATCATTATCCTGACGCTTATCTTTCAATGGGATTGACGGCCGAAAGACTGGCACAGCGGTTTGGGATTACGCGGGAAGCTGCTGATGAATTTTCGTTGCGGAGTCATCAGAAGGCGCTGGCAGCGATTCAGGCCGGGAAGTTCAGCGATGAGACTGTTTCGGTGCCTGTAAGCTTCACTACGCCGAATGGATCGAAGCCTAAGCGACAAGAAATTACTTTTAAAGTGGATGAAGGACCGCGCGGCGATACTTCGCTCGAAGCCTTGCTGGCGCTCAAACCCGCGTTCCACGCCAAGGGGACGGTGACTGCGGGGAACTCTTCTCAGATGTCGGATGGGGCGGCGGCGGCAGTGGTGATGTCCGCTGAGCGCGCAAAGCAGCTCGGAATTACGCCGCTGGCCCGCTACGTTTCATTTGCTACGGCGGGCTATAAACCAGAGGAAATGGGGCTGGGGCCGGTGTTTGCTATCCCTAAGGCGTTGAAGATGGCGGGACTGAAGCTGCCGGATATTGATGTCATCGAATTGAATGAAGCTTTTGCGGCGCAGTCACTGGCAGTGATTAAAGAGGCGGGGCTCGATCCGGAGTGCGTCAATCCTAATGGCGGTGCCATCGCGCTGGGTCATCCTTTGGGATGTACGGGGGCAAAGCTGACTGCGACCGTCATTCGGGAATTGAAGCGGCGTAAGGCGCGCTATGGGATGGTTACGATGTGTGTGGGTGGCGGGATGGGGGCAGCGGGCATCTTCGAAAATCTCTAAAATCTTTAACCACAGAGGACACGAAGGTGCACTAAAGAAGACCTTTGGGAGGTGATTGTTTTAACAGCATCAGGGTTTCCTTCGTGGAACTTCGTGTCCTTCGTGGTTTCAGATTTTTC
>MNDG01000009.1:25109-26455 GCA_001914815.1 Acidobacteriales bacterium 13_2_20CM_55_8 | reverse complement strand
ACTAGCGCGTGTGGTTGCCGCAGGCGTAAGCCTGCTCGTTCCCGACGATCCGGCGTATCCCCCGCAACTGAAACAGATTTATGATCCGCCGCTGGTCCTATACGTACGTGGGAATGCGACAGCGGTTTCGCTGCCCGGGATCGCGCTCGTAGGTACTCGTCATCCCACGCCTTATGGCATGGCGATGGCGGAGCGCCTGGCGTGCGACTTGGCAGCTCGAGGGCTGGTAATTCTCAGCGGCTTGGCACGCGGCGTGGATACTGCAGGACATCGGGGGGCGATTGCGACCAAAGGTAAGACGGTGGCAGTCTTTGGCACGGGAATTGACATTATTTACCCCAAAGAGAACACGCGTCTCGCGGAACAGATCCTGTCTAGCGGGGGCGCACTTCTATCTGAGTTCCCATTAAGCAGCTTCGCGGCTCCGCAGAACTTTCCCATACGCAATCGAATCATTAGTGGTTTATCCATCGGTGTGCTCGTCGTGGAGGCTGCCGAATACAGTGGTACGCGAATTACGGCACGTTGCGCGTTGGAGCAAAATCGCGACGTGTTTGCAGTGCCTGGCAACGTGACTAACAAGAATTCCTGGGGTCCCAACACGCTCATTAAACAAGGCGCCAAGCTGGTGGCCACATGGGAGGATGTCTGGGAAGAACTCCCGGCAGATGTCCGACTTGCGCTTGAACCCGCAGCCAGCGCTGAATCGGAAGCCGGACGAACTGCATCTCTATTCCAGGAAGGCGACCTGCCTCCTCACGAAAAAAAGATTCTTGCGCTGCTCAAGGCCGACGAAGCCACCCACATCGACGAGCTGGTGGAAAAACTTGAGCCCACCATTTCGTCTTCTGAAATCTTCGCAGCGCTGTTCGAACTGGAACTGACAGGCAAGATCAAGCAGATGCCGGGAAAGAATTTTGTGAAGAGTTTCTAGGTAGCTTTCAGCAATCAGGGTTTGCGTTTAGAAGCAAAGACGCGACTGGCGCCCTGGGTCGAAACTTGTTGCCGCAACCGCATTCGTGCTAGCTTCGGGAAAGAAATCCAACAACTGAGGACACATTGGCCAAAGGTTTAGTCATCGTTGAGTCGCCCGCCAAGGCGAAGACCATCCAGAAATATCTGGGAAAGGGCTACACGGTCGAGGCGTCGCTCGGCCACGTCAAAGATCTGCCCAAAAGCACTCTGGGCGTCGACGTCAACAACGATTTCGAAACTGATTACATCGTCATTCCTGGCAAGGAGAAAGTCGTCGCCAGGCTGAAGAAGTTGGCGGAAGGTGCGGACACTATCTATCTCGCCCCTGACCCCGACCGCGAGGGCGAGGCCATCGCCTCTCACCTGGCCGA
>MNDG01000009.1:0-25101 GCA_001914815.1 Acidobacteriales bacterium 13_2_20CM_55_8 | reverse complement strand
AGAAGACTGAGGAAAACGGCCGCATCCGTCGTGTCACCTTCAATGAAATTACACAGCGCGCGGTGCGTGAGGCGTTCGAGCATCCGCGCGATATAGATCGCCACCTGGTGGATGCGCAGCAGGCGCGGCGCGTGCTTGATCGTCTAGTGGGATATCAAGTATCGCCGTTGCTCTGGGACAAGGTAAGACGCGGCTTATCGGCAGGCCGCGTGCAAACTGTCGCTCTGCGGCTGATCGTCGAGCGCGAACGTGAAATTAAAGCGTTCGACAAGGTCGAGTACTGGACCATTGATGCTCATTTGTCGGCGCCCAAGCCCCCGGCATTCGATGCCCGTTTTATGGGTAAGGGCGAAGAGAAGGTCGAAGTTCACAATGCTGAGGAAGCGGAAAAGCTTCGTGCAGCACTGGAGAACGCAGACTGGGCAGTTCGCACCGTCGATCGTAAAGAACGTCGTCGCAACGCCACTCCGCCCTTCACCACCAGCAAGCTGCAACAGGATTCTTCTCGCAAGCTGCGCTTTAGCGTGAAGCGCACCATGATGATCGCCCAGCGTCTCTACGAAGGTGTCGAACTGGGCGAAGAAGGTCTGGTCGGTCTTATCACTTACATGCGTACCGATTCGACGCGAGTGTCCAATGAGGCGCTGACGGAAGTCCGTGAGTACATCACTTCTCAATACGGTGTTCCATATCTCCCGGAAACCCCGAATACATACAAGGAGAAGAAGGCAGCGCAAGCGGCGCACGAAGCCATCCGCCCCACTTCGGCCTTACGCCATCCCGACCAGATCAAACAATATCTGAAAGAAGATGAATTCAAAGTTTACAAATTGATCTGGCAGCGCTTCGTGGCCTCGCAGATTACGCCCGCCGTTTTCGATCAGACCAGCGTGGACATCGACGCTCGGTCGGGATCGGAAATCTTCTGGTTCCGCGTGACTGGCTCGGTCTTGAAATTCGATGGCTTCCTCAAGGTTTACGAAGAGTCGAAGGAAGGCAAAGACGAAGAGGATGAGGAACTCAAGCACAAGTTGCCGGCCCTAGAGCCCGCTCAGAAGTTGACCCTCAAGAGCCTGAATCCGGAACAGCATTTCACTGAGCCTCCGCCACGATACAACGAAGCTTCGCTGGTCAAAGAACTGGAAGAGCGCGGAATCGGACGGCCGTCGACGTATTCCGCCATCCTGAGCACCATCCAGGAACGGCAGTACGTGCAAAAGTTGGGAGGGAAGTTCATCCCCACGGAGATTGGCCTGGTGGTCACCGATCTCCTGGTAGAGAATTTTCCCGATATCTTCGACGTTCAATACACGGCTCGTCTCGAAGAAGAGCTGGATGAGATCGAAGAAGGCAAGGAGAAATGGACCGACGCACTGGCCGGCTTCTACAAGAAGTTCGAGAAGGATCTCCGTTACGCGCAAAAGCACATGGAAAATATCAAGCGAATGGAGAAGCCCACGGACGAGAAGTGCGAGCTCTGTAAGTCGCCGCTGGTTATCAAGTGGGGCAAGCACGGCTCCTTCTACGCTTGCAGTTCCTACGACAAGGAGGATCCGAAGACCTGCACCTTCACGAAAGAGAACCCGATCAATTTGCCCGATCTGGATTCAGCCGACGTGCAGGAGACGACGCAGGAAGAATATTGCGAGAACTGCGGCCGGCTCATGGTTTTGAAACGTGGGCGCTTCGGCCAGTTTATGGCTTGCACGGGCTATCCAGACTGCAAGACCACGCGCCGTCTCGACCAAGGCAAGAAAGTCCCTGACATTCCGCTGGATGAACTCTGTCCCAAGTGCGGCCGCAATATGATGATTCGCCACGGACGCTACGGAGAATTCACCGCTTGCAGCGGATATCCTGAGTGCAAATACGTCAAACAGAATTTCATTGGGGTGAAGTGCCCGCTGTGCAAAGACGGTGAGTTGGTAGAGAAGCGCGCCCGCAAGGGCAACACTTTCTACGGCTGCGGAAATTATCCCAAGTGCAAATTTACTTCCGCCAATAAACCATTGCCTGAGAAGTGCCCAAGCTGCGGCAATGAATACCTGGTGGAGAAGACGCTGAAGGCTGGCCCGGTGATTGCCTGTCCTAATAAAGAATGCGACTACGAACGGGCGGCAGAACCGGCTCCAGTGGCGTGATCCAATTTCCTGCGAACCGAATTTCTCAGTTTACTTAAGGAGTTCCTATGCCAAAGAGTGCGACCCCTGCCGATGCCCAGGTAATCCTTCAGCTTTACGACTTGCGCCGCGAGGCGGAGATGCGCAAAGCGCGTAGCTGGTGGTTCGTGTCGTTCTGGCCGCAGAGCGCCGACGACTTTATGAAGGTGGTGAACGAGGTGGGCATGCCAGAAAACGCGTGGCTTCGACAGGTCATTGGCTATTGGGATCTTGCAGCTGCTTTGGCACTTTCGGGTGCCGTGAACCAGGAACTATTTCTAGTGCCAAGTTTCAGCGGAGAAATGTTTACCGTCTTTGCGAAAGTGCGGCCCTTCTTAGGAGAGTTGCGGAAAAAGATCGGAAATCCAGAGCTACTGGCGAACATTGAAACTCTGATCAACAGTTCAAAGAAGGGACGGGAGCGTCTGAAGCAATTTGAAGCGCGGCTTGCCGCCCGTCGCAAGCTCATGATGGAGGCCGCAGCCGCCAAAGCGAGCTAGAGCTCTGTCTTTACGAGATAAATTCCCGGATATATTCGTCTTTCGAGTGTGCCAGTTCGGCGGCGTCGCCATCCAGAATCACTTTGCCATCGCGCAAGATCAAAAAGCTCATGGGGACTTCGCCATGTTCCCCGGGCGGCAGAGGCCGCATCTGGTTCGCCTTGCGATCGAAATAGTGCGTGGCCATGATGAACGCATCCTGCAGCCGGTGTGTGACCAGTAGCGCGCTGGTCTTGTACACGTCGCGCTGCTTTATGATGAGCTCAATAATAGTTGTAGAAGTGATCGGATCCAGCCCTCCCGTCGGTGAATCGTAGAGCAGGACCTCTGGGTGCGTGATAATGGCGCGAGCGATGGCGACACGCCGCCGCATTCCGCCGGAGAGTTCGGATGGGTACAGGTCGATGGTGTCTTCGAGTTCCACGAAACTCAGTGCCTCTCGTACTCGAGCCTCGATGTCTTCTTCCGATAGATCATGTTTCTCCATCAGCCGGAAAGCTACGTTCTCGCGCACGGTAAGCGAATCGAACAGAGC
Source organism: Acidobacteriales bacterium 13_2_20CM_55_8 (assembly GCA_001914815.1). GTDB lineage: Bacteria > Acidobacteriota > Terriglobia > Terriglobales > Acidobacteriaceae > 40CM-3-55-5. The sequence continues at coordinate 21,907 of MNDG01000009.1, read as the reverse complement.
ACTCTCCTGGAAGACAATTCCGACTTTGCTACGCAACTCGAAAAGCTCTTCTTCGGGCTTTTGAGTGATCTCTTCCCCCAGAAGATGAATTTGCCCTGCATCCGGCTTCAACAGCCCAATCGCCATTTTCAAAATCGTGCTCTTGCCCGAGCCCGCAACCCCAAAAATGGCCTTGGTTTCCCCGCGAGGAAGGCGGAATGAGATTCCGTCGAGCACCTGTTTTCCCTGGAAAGCAATGGATACATCTTCAAAGACAATGACGGGGGATTGAGACCCCTCAGTACGGCTGATAGGTTCTTCTACCGGTATGGGAGGCGAGGACATGGCCTGATCCGCGATCAGCGGTAACCAAAAATTGCCATTAAGAATTTGGTCGCGAAGAAATCTACCAGCAAAATGAAAACAGAAGACGCGACTACTGCCTGGGTGGTTGCCCGGCCCACGCCCTGGGTCCCGCCGCGTGCTGAGAGTCCGTAGTAACAGCCCACGGTCGCTATGATGAAGCCAAAAAGCAGCGGCTTGGTCAGGCCAGTGAAAACGTCCTGGAACACCAGGGACTGCCAGGCAGAACTCCAGAACTGGTGCAGGTCCATTCCGAAGATGACCGTGGAAACGATGGCGCCGCCGATTAGTCCCAGAAGATCTGAGATGATGGTCAGAAAGAAAAGCATGAAGACGGTGGACACTACGCGCGGAGTCACCAGCTTTTTCAGCGGATCCGTGCCCAAGGCTCGCATGGCGTCAATTTGCTCGGTCACGACCATGGAGCCGAGTTCGCTGGCCATCCCGGAAGAATTTCGGCCCGCCACCATGAGTCCGGTGAGCACCGGCCCCAGTTCGGTGACCATTCCCACGGAAACCAACTGCCCGATAAGCGACAGCGACCCGAATCGCTGCAAGGTATGAGCGCTGTTCAATGCAAGCACCGCGCCTGTAAACAGTCCGGTTAGTACGACAATAGGCAGGGACCCGAAGCCAATGAGATCCGCCTGATAGACGATGTCAGCAAAATACCGGGGACGCCGGAATAATCCTGCAATGGCACGTGCCGCCAGTGAGGAATATTCCTGTACGGACTGGACTGTCTCCCGCGCGAATTCGGTGGGCGAAGTTAGTTCCATCACAAGCAGATATGCGGAACTATAGCAGAGGTGGATAAAGCTTTCAGCTGGTTAGCCAAAGCGCGAGCGGTTAGTCCCGGCCCTTCTTCTTGATTTCGATATTCAGCCGCTTGATTTTCTGATTCAGGGTGGATAGTGGGACGTGGAAGCGCTCAGCAGCCTCGGTCTGATTCCAATTGCACTTCTCCAGCATGTCCACGAGGATGTGGCGCTCGCAATCCTCCATAATATCGAACAGGGAAGCATCCATCCGATGTTCCATCAGTGGGAATGGACTGCCACGGCCGGCGATCTGGTCAGGAAGCAGTTCCGGACCGATCTCCACGCCGGAAGAGAGCACGACCGCGCGCTCGATCACATTCTCCAGTTCGCGGACGTTACCCGGCCAGGAATAGGCCAGCAAGGGACGCAGCGCTTCCGGAGTGATCCGCCGCGGGTTGCGCTCGTTTTCTTCTGAATACCGGTTAAGGAAGAAATCCACCAGTAAAGGAATATCTTCACGACGCTGTCGAAGCGGGGGAAGGTCAACACTAATCACATTCAGGCGGTAAAACAGGTCCTCGCGAAATTTGCCGTCGCGAACCTGCTGTTTGAGATCCACATTGGTCGCGGCAATGATGCGTACGTCTACCTGGATTTCATGCACGCCGCCCAGGTGCATGAATTTCCGGTCCTGCAGCACACGCAAGATCTTGCTCTGGGTATCCATGCCCATAGTGCCGATTTCGTCTAAAAACAGCGTGCCGCGGTCGGCGATTTCAAACAGGCCTTTCTTTGAAGCGATGGCGCTCGTGAAAGCACCTTTGACATGGCCAAACAAAGTGGATTCCAGCAAGTCAGCCGGCATTGAACCCGTATTGACCGGGACGAAGGGGCGGTCGCGACGGGGCGAATTCAGGTGAATGGCTTTGGCAATGAGTTCTTTTCCGGTGCCGCTTTCTCCCTGCAGAAGCACAGTGGAACGGCTGGGCGCCACTTGAGCCACCAGGTCGAAGATCTTCAACATGGGCTCGCTCTTTCCCACGATGTTCTCGAAGTTGTAGCGCTGCTTAAGGGCGCGCTTAAGCTGCACATTTTCTTCTTCGGCCCGGTGGCGGGCCACAGCGGCGCGTACGTCGGCCAGTAGTTTCTCGTTGTCCCAGGGCTTCTGGACAAAGTTTGCCGCTCCAGCCTGCATCGCTTTGACCGCATTTTCCACGGTGCCGTACGCAGTGATCATGATTACGGAGAGCTGTGGGGCATGAGCCCGAATCTCAGACAACAGATCGATCCCGTTGCGGTCGGGCAATGCCAGATCGAGCAGCACCAGGTCGAAGGGCCGATCGCCAAGGCGCGCAATGCCCTGTTCGCCGTTGGCTGCCGTTTGCACGTCATAGCCTTCTAATTCCAGCAAGGTCTGCAGCGATTCGCGGATTCCCACCTCGTCGTCAATGATCAATACCGAGCCTGTCGGGGACGACGGCATTTCGATCAGGTTCCGGCGCGTGATTACGGCAGCTTCAGACATTGACAGCCTTCCTGCTCATCGGAAAATCGACATAGAACGTAGTGCCCGAGCCCGGACGACTCTCCACGCGAATCTTTCCGGCATGTTCCTGGATGATGCCATATGTAACCGACAAACCAAGTCCGGTGCCCCGGGTCTCCTGGCCTTCGCGAGGCGCAGCCTTGGTGGTAAAGAACGGATCGTAAATCCGTTGAATATGTTCCTGAGCAATTCCGGAGCCCGTGTCGGAAACTACAACACTGACGCCCTCGCCATTGGAGGTTGCAACTCGAAGAGTTCCACCGCTGGGCATGGCATCTCGAGCATTCAGGAACAAATTCAAAAATACCTGCTGCAGCCGCCCAGCGTTGCCACTGATAAGCGGCAAATGCCCAGCCAGTTCGTCCTGCACTTGGATCTTGGTGGTCTTGAATTGATGTTCCAGCAGCGCCAGTGTGTCGGCAATCACCTTATTCACATCCACTTCGCTAAATTCGGTGCCGCTGGTGCGCGAAAAATTGAGCAGGTTGTTGACGATTTCAGAAGCGCGGAAGGTCTGACGCGTAATCTTCTCCAACAAAGCGCCCTTCTGCGGATCTCCTTGTAGTTGTTTGGCAAGCATCTGCGCGTACGACGAAATGACGGCAAGGGGCGTATTGACTTCGTGGGCGACTCCGGCCGCGAGAAGCCCGATGGAAGATAGTTTGTCTGCCTGTGAGAGCTGTGATTCCAGCTCCATTCGTTCCGTGATGTCATCCATGATGATCAGCCGCCCGATCACGTTGAACTTCTTAGTAACCAATGGCGCGATCGCCACGTTCAGAATTCGGCTTTCTCCGGTAGGCGTGCTCAGGCGGAACTTGTACAAATTGTGGATTCCCGGATTCTGCCTCACTCGATAGAACTCTTCCACGAATGCAGCCGGAAAAACCTCGCTCAGTGGACGAGTCAGCGCCTGCCAGCGAGGCAGCGCGTACATTACTTCCATCTGCGAGTTCCAGGATTCAATACGGTCGGCCAGATCGACCGCCATGACCCCAACGTTGATGGACTCTACGATGTTCTCGTTGAAATCCTTCAGCCGCTCATACTCCGCCACCTTCTGCTCCAAAGACGCATACAGGCGCGCGTTCTGAATGGCAATCCCGATGTAACCCGCTAGAGTCTCAGACAACTCGATGTCTTCGCTGGAAAGGAAATCCCCATCCACTGTCTTGCCCAAGCCCAGGAAAGCAATCGTCCGTTGCTGCGCGCGACAGGGGACGTAATAGTTCAGATCCAGCTTCGCGATTGTCTCTTGTGCCGCAGGAGCCTCGCGGGGAACCATGTGCGTGTTGTCGAAGAACAAGTGCCCGCCGGCTTCCATTTCGGGCCGTGGCGAGCCAAGAAATGCTAGATCCATGCCGCTGGTCTGCGTCATGCCAAAAGACTTAGCCAGCAAGAACCGGTTCGATATTTCTCCGGTGGACATGAAAATGGCCATGCGGTCCACCAGCAGTGTGCGGGACAAACGGTCCACCACCGAACTGAGCATCTTATCCAAATCGGTTTCAGCGCTAAGTTCGCGTCCGAACTCAATCAGCGTTTTGCGGTAATCGTAACGCGTGCGGTAAAAGAACTGATCGACACGCTCCTGTATCCATTTGCGCAGCGGATCAAACAAGAGTGCCGTTACTACGATCGCGATTATTAGTCCCGCGGGTCCGGAGCTGGGCAATCGCGTGTGCACCAAATCTGCGACCCCAGCCACCACTGCAAAATAAGCGCCTGCAATGGCAGCGGCCGCGAGCGTGTACACCATTCCCCGTTTGAAGATGAGATCAACATCCATCAACCGGTAACGGAAAATGGCATAACCAAAAGTCAGAGGCAGCAGACCAAGCGACAACGCCGAAACCTTCATCGCGGTCGTTGGTAACGCCCCGGACAGGTAAGGGATTACGTAGAAAAGCGTGAATGGGGTGATGGCAAGAATAGTGCCGCGAGTCACCCACTTTAACTGCTGCCTGAGGATCGGTGTGCTGGCGCGGCGATAGCTGTACCAAAGAACTCCCGCCGCGGCTACGAAGAACAGCGCCAGGTACCCCATCTGGAGCCGGTCAAGGTTCCAACGTAATCTCTCACTGGCCTTCAGGAAGCGGAATGCAAAGACATGAACTCCGAACAGTAACGCCCCCGGCATGTAGATGAGGGGTAAAACCCAGCGGTTTTTTCTGATGAATCCGTGCTCTTCCGGAAACGTCAGCACGAAATGCAGGAACAAAGCAGGCTGGAGGAGCCACGCGACTACATTGCCCCAGTAAATCGTCCAGTCAAATTGATTAAATTTTCCCGTGTACTTGAACGCATAGAAAACGAACGAGACCAGACAGAAGATGTAAAAGTGCGTGGAACCAGGTGCGGTCCAGCGCCGCAACAGGACATACACTCCAATGCCAAGATAGATCAGCGCGATCAGCCGCAACCACTGGTTCAGCGACCGCTCGACCGGAACCAGGATGACCACGCTATCCAACGGAACGGATGCTCGTTGCAGGGAATACGTAGCCTTCGACCACGCGCCGGTTCGGTACAGTTGATGAATCAGAGCTGCTGTGCTGTTCACCTCGTGTTGATTTACCGCCAGTAGTATGTCGCCATTCCTGATGCCCGCCTTATCTGCTGGGCCGTCAGCTTCTACACGGTCGGCGGTCAGGTTCCCGTTGCGCTCAATCCACCAGACACCATCGTAGGGAATCTGGAATTCGCTCTCTTTTTGAAAATTAATCCAGGCGAGAGTCGCAGCCGCAGCGGTAACTAGCGCCAGCAGAATAGCGGTAAATCGAATTTGAAAGTCCCGGTTCATGGGCCGCGGCGTTGATAAAGGCCGGGAGACTAACTTCCCCCAACCTAAGTTCTGCACGTTCGGGGCCACGTTTGGGCGCATGAGGGGGCTTCTAAGTAGATTCCTGGGAACCACTTCCGTGATTATAAGAAAATTCGGTGTCAGAAGGCTACGCTTTTTGGAATGATTCCTGTGAGATTTGGTAAGCGATTGTGTCACATGACCTTATCCATCATTCGGAATAGCTAATCCTTCTCTCGAATCGGGGAGCGGCTTTGCAGTTAGAATCGTTCCTCATGGACGACAGTACCGCTATTCTCGAACGCGAACGGCGCTTTCTGATGCAGACCTATAACCGTTATCCAGTCGTGCTTGCCCGCGGAAAAGGTGTCTTTCTCTACGATCTCGAAGGCCGACGCTATCTGGATTTTGTCGCGGGCTTAGGAGTTAACGCATTGGGACAGGCTCATCCCCGAATTGTAAAGATTATTCGTGAGCAGGCTGCCCGGACTATCCATCTCTCGAATCTTTATTACAACGAATATCAGGGCCGGCTGGCCGAGAAGCTCTGCGGGCTCTCAGGTTTGCAGCGAGCGTTCTTCTCCAATAGCGGGACGGAGGCGATTGAAGGATCCATCAAGCTGGCCCGGCTTGCGGGACATCGGGCGGGTGGAGAGAGGAAAAGCCAGCTAGTGGCGTTGCAAGGTTCCTATCATGGACGCACTTTCGGCGCTATGTCTCTGACCGGCCAGGACAAATACCGCAAAGGGTTCGAACCGCTGCTGGAGGATGTGAAATTTGTTCCTCAAAACAACATTGAAGCACTGCGGGCGGCCGTGGATGAAACTACTTGCGCCATCGTGCTCGAGCCGATTTTCGGAGAAGGCGGAGTATATGAATGCTCGTTAGATTTCTTGCAGGAATGCCGGGCAGTTGCCGATCATCATCGTGCAGCGCTGATCTTCGACGAGATTCAGTGCGGACTCGGCCGCACCGGAAACATTTTTGCTTTTCAAACCTTCGGCGTGACGCCCGACATGGTGGCCGTTGCAAAACCAATTGCCGCCGGTCTTCCCCTGGGAGCATTCCTGGCTAAGGAAGAATTCGCGTCAGCCATCTCAGCAGGCCAGCATGGGACAACCTTCGGGGGCGGGCCGATGGCCTGTCGCGTTGCTCTGGAATATCTGGCCATTCTGGAGGAGGAGAAGCTCCTGGAGAATGTTATACGTGTCGGAAACTATCTTCAGGAACAGTTGAACCTGGTAGTGGAGCGATACGCCGCCGCGCAGGGGGTCCGAGGGAGAGGGTTGATTCAAGGCCTCCAGTTGGATATCCCTGCCCGCCCGCTCGTGGAACAGGCTCTTGCCGAGGGAGTTTTATTCAACAGCACACAAGATTCCGTGCTGCGGTTTCTGCCTCCATTTTTGCTTCAAGAGAAGCATGTGGACAAAGGTATGCGAGTGTTGAAGAAGTTGCTGGGCAAGAAGAGGCGGAAATCAAGTGGAAATGTAGCAACTTCGAAGAGCGACAGCGCGCAAGAATAGCCGCAGTGAAAGGCACATTGACCCTGGAAACTAACCTGGAGTCCGTTCATTCAACCGAGGAACAGTGGGTCAGTCTGGACGGAGTCCGCGTGCGATATCTGCGTAGCGGTTCCGGCCCGCCCCTGGTACTGATGCACGGGTTGTTGGGATATTCGTTCTCTTGGCGATTTGCCATGCCCACCCTCGCACAGCAAGCCACGGTCTATGCCGTCGACATGCCGGGAGCCGGATTTTCGGAGCGACCCGCTGATCTCGATTGTTGCCTGCGGGCGAGCGCCGAACGTTTATTGCGATTTCTCGACGCCGTGGGTCTGACATCGTGTGATTTGCTGGGAACATCTCAAGGCGGCGCGGTAGCAATGATGGCGGTTGCCATGGCGCCACATCGGGTGCACCGCCTGATTCTTGTCGCTCCCGTAAACCCGTGGTCGGAGCATGGGAAGCGGCTAGCTCCTTTTCTGAGCAGCGCACTGGTTTCGGCGTTGATTCTTCGACTGGGGCCGTGGATGGAAGTAGCACATGATTTGGCACTGCGTCGACTTTATGGCGACCGCAAGCGCATTCGTCCGGGCACGCTTGAAGGCTACTCCGCTCCCTTGCGAATTCCCGGCGCCTTTGAATACGGTCTAAGCGTGACACGTTCGTGGAACAGTGATCTTCGGGAGTTGGAATCTGCCGTGCCTCGCATTGCCCACACCCCAACTCTGCTTCTCTGGGGGAGCAAGGATCTCGCGGTGGATCCCGCTTCGGCAGCGTCGTTGAGTCGCCAGTTCAAACATTGCCGGATTGAAATTTTTGATGGCGTTGGGCATTTGCCCTACGAAGAAGTCCCGGAGGAATTCAATCGAGTGGTGGCGGAATTTCTCAAGCAACCTTCTCAGTCGGTCGTGACGGCGGACGTCGAACAATTCTAGCCTTGAAGGTCTGAAAAAGAATCTTAAGAACCGCATATGGGACGGCATGTTTTTGATCTGCTTCGCGACTACCTTGCCCACTACGGTTACTGGGCGATCGCAGCTGCGCTGTTGCTGGAAAATGCGGGACTTCCGGTCCCGGGTGAGACCATGCTGCTGTTAGCAAGTTTTTTGGCCTATTCTGAGCATCATCTCCGCCTGCCCTACATCATCCTGGTCGGAGTCTGTGCCGCTACCATTGGGGATAATCTCGGTTTCCTTCTCGGACACTACGGTGGCGAACCGCTATTGGAACGGTACCGCAAGGTCCCTCGCGTCTACCGTACGCTGGCGCGGGCAGAACGCTTGATTCAGCGCTATGGCTCCTTCGCGATTTTTATTGCGCGCTTCATTGCGGGAATGCGCATCATCGCCGGACCGCTAGCTGGTGTGCTTCACATGCCCTGGCGGAAGTTTGTGGTTTTTAATTTCCTGGGCGCAGCCGTCTGGGTGACCGTTATTTCAAGTGTCGGATATTTTTTCGGACGGCACTGGGAAGAATTGGCCCGGACCATGAGGGGCATCAACGCCGCCGTGCTGTTGGCGGCAGTTCTGCTGATCGTGTTCTTCTGGTGGCGCCCACGGCGAAAGGGTGCGGGAAGCCAACCGGACTAGCGCCCACACAGACATGAATGCTCGAATCAAACGCGTCCTGGTTCTGATTGTCGGCTGTTGCTTCATCCTGCTGGGCATTGTCGGTTTGTTCCTGCCGATATTGCAGGGTGTACTGTTTCTACTCATTGGCCTGATCATCCTTTCTTCAGAATATGTCTGGGCTCATCATCTTCTGGCCAAGCTTCGTCAACGTTTTCCCAAGGTAAGCGGCACTGCGGAGGAAGCCATGGCGAGAGCGAGCAGGTGGTTACGGCACCTTTCCCGTCAACGCGAGGGCGATTGATGCCTCGTCATAGCGGTGCTAACCTCGAAGTCAGCGAATCCGGCCCATGGTCCCATCCCATGACTCTCAAGGGTCCAGTCTTCCTTTCGAAAAGCCAGCGGCTCATTCGCTTGCTGCGTCGGGGAGTTTCAGAAGTGTGGCTGCGGTTCCTGCTTGCAATAGCTGGACTAATCCTGGCTTTTGCCGCCGCACTTTTCTCCACCGTGGCACGCGAGTCGGGGAATCTTTGGGCTACGCTTATCCTGGCGTCGGCGGCATTGCTGTTGGCCACGATCGTAGGTTTGACCACCGTGCCCTACCTGGCGCGACGGATCGGCACGGTTCGGATTCGAGAGGCATTCGATTACGACGTGACCCGTGTGGGGATCGTTTACGTCGTGATCGTACTGCTGATCGGAATTGCGGCCCTAAACACCGGCAACAACCTTTTGTACATCGTAGTGGCCGCGATGCTGGCCGCAATTGTTGTGTCCGGTGTCGCATCGGCGCTGGTGTTGCGTGAATTGGAGCTGGATGTCCGGTTACCCGAGCATGTTTTCGCAGGTCGATCGATGTTAGCCAGGATTTTTTTGCGCAACCCGCGAAAGTGGCTGCCTTCGTTTTCTGTGAATGTCGTTTCGCTCGAAAAGGCCAATCCCGCGCGGCATTGGCGCTGGCTGCCTACGACATTTGCGGTTCCCGCGGGCCGACCTCCGGAGAAACAGTGGATCCGCCTTCCCGATCGCCAACTGCGTCGCGTAATCGAAAAGCAGGTAGCGCCGAACATCTTTAACGGATCGGCCTACTTTCCTTATCTTCCTGCGCGGGTATCGCTGATGTCCGAGCTCGAACTTAAGTTTCAGCGCCGTGGCCGCTATCAGCAGGAGAGCTTTGGCCTGGCCACGCGTTTTCCTTTTGCTTTCTTGACCAAGACCCGCCGCGTGCCGCTTGTCCGGGAAGTGATTGTCTATCCTTCGGTGGAACCCACCGACCAATTCTTTGAAGTGCTCCCTCTCATCACCGGAGAGTTTGCATCTTTCGAACGCGGGCGCGGCAACGATTTGTACCGCATTCGGGAATACATGCCCGATGATTCAGCCCGCCACGTGGATTGGAAGGCGTCCGCTAAATCGGGCTCGCTAAAGGTGCGTGAGTTTAGCCGAGAAGACGAGCGCAAGCTGCGAATCGTTTTTGACAATTCCATTGTGGATGTTGTTTCCGAGCAAGCCTACGAGAGTGCGGTGGCGCTGGCTGCATCGCTGGCTTGGCACTTCACCGGAGAAAATACTGATATTTCCTTCGTGACCCAGGAATATCGAGGCGCGGATATTTATCGGTTTCTGGCCTATCTGGCCGTTGTTGAATCACAATCTCTGCCATCGGTGATTGAAGATCTTGAGGTTAGCGACGACTACAACGTAATTCTGACGGCGCGCCCAAGAGGCACCATTCCAACAGCGCTGTGGTCTTGTTCCTATTTCGTCTTCATCGGGAGCCCGCAGTGATAGTCGAGTGGAGAATGGATGCAGCCGGAGAGCAGGTATTGGCATCCGAATTCACAGAAGCATTGCAGGAGCTGGTAATTCCAATAAGTGAGGTTCCATGATTTTCCGCAAATATTGCCGCCTGATGACGGCAGGTCTTTTTACTATCGTTTTAGTGCTGCCCGGGTTCGGAGATGAAGTTCCCGAAATTCCTCCTGGAACTTCAATCAAGGTCCGCATCATTGATCAACTAAGCAGTGAAGAGAGCGAGACGGGAGATATTTTTCACGGAACGTTAGATGAACCGATCCGGGCCAACGGGAAAGTACTTTATCCGCGGGGGGCTGATGTCAGCGGTCGGGTCAGCGACGTGCATCGTTCTGGCCGGCTCAGCGAACCAGGAGAATTGGACCTCATCCTCACTACCGTTAGCTCGGGAAGGGGTGCCTTGTCCATTTCGGTGCAGCCCACGGTGATCAAAGGCGAATCCCACACCAAGAACAATGCTGGGAAGATTGGGGGCGGCGCCGCTCTGGGAGCCATTGGCGCGGGCGCAGCCGCAGCCACAGGCAAACGTGCCGCAGTGGTTCAGCCGGAAAGTGTGCTTACATTCACCAGCAAGTCTGCTTCTACAGCGGCAGTCGTCGAAAATGCTCCGGCGCAAACTCCCTCGCAACCTTCCGATCAAGACTCCACCCAAAATTCGAGTCAGACCGCCAATCAAACTGATGTTGCCCAGGAGTCTGAGAGCTCCATTCCATTGTTTACGCTGCGAGATCGTAGAGTGATCCGAGATTGTGTGAGCCAAAACGTCTCCGCGTTTCCTGTGGGCACTACGGAACGTCCCGAACTTCCGCCTGGCTCGGATCGGCAGGTGCGCAGAGGTGAGACACTACCGGCTGAACTTCAAAGTAAGATTTACTCCCTGCCATTGGCATGCGTCGAAAGACTGCCCAAGCTCCCCAACGACCTGGATCGGGTTGTTTATAGCGGTCGCGTCCTGCTGCTCGACACCGGAAACCGCATTCTGGACCTTTTCTATCTCGATGAAAATGAGTGATTTGGCGCTCTGATTCCATACTTCGTCGAGACGCATGAGGGTCGCAATTGGCTCTTCTCGCCTGCCGGGTTTCGTCTTATACTCGCGCTCGAGTATCGGTTTGCGTTGGACTCGAAAATTTCAGCTTGGGTGATGTATGCATATCTGTGACCTTATCAAGAACCAGGAGACCTACAGAGCGGACGCGGATCAGACGGTGCTGGAGGTGGCGCAAGCAATGGTTGCGCGCAATATCGGAGCTGTACCTGTACTTCGCGACGGCCTGCTGGTAGGAATTTTTTCCGAGCGTGATCTGATGAAGCGGGTGGTGGTGGGAGGACTTCAAGCGGGGAGTACTCGAGTAGGAGAGGTGATGACCAGTGATCCTCTCACCGTAAACCCGCAGGAGACGCCGGATAACTGCATGCTCCTGATGCGGCGCCACGGCTTCCGACATCTGCCGGTTTGTGACGGCCAACAGCTCCGGGGACTAGTTTCGCTCCGCGATCTCATGTTGCACGATCTCAATGAAAAAGATGATGAAGTCCGAATGATGCGTGCCTACATTCAGGCCACGCCAGACGTATAAGCCCATCGCGTTCCCTGCGCACCCTATCGTTGAAATCCCTCTCGTTAAGACCACTTTTGCCGCGTCCGATTTTCTTCGACCATGGAGCCTTTGCCGAGTAACCATTACCCATGGTTACTTTCGGTCATTGACCGTGGAACCGGAACTGGTAAGGTTTACACAGGAGGAGAGCGCACCGGTGTAGCCTGTCTGCCTTGCCATTAAAAGGTGACAGTAGAGCAGCCCGATGAACCCCAAAGTCCAGCTTGCTTTATGGATCGCCCACCCACTGCTGCAACTCTCGGTTGCGGCGGTCATGTTTCATCGCAAATCACATAAGGTTTTTCCCGTTTTTTTCGTCTACCTTATTTCTCAGATTTTGATGTTTTCGGCTTTGTTTCCTATCTTCCAGTTGGAGTATTCGGACCTTTTCTTTTTTGCGTACTGGAGTTGTGCCGCTATCAGCCTGGCAATCGGCTTTAAAGTAATTCACGAGATTTTTCTCGACATCTTCCGCCCTTACCATACGCTAAAGGACTTGGGATCGGTATTGTTCCAATGGGCTGCGCTGGTAATGTTGCTAGTGGCAGGAGTGGTCGCCGCTGCAAGCCCCGTCGCCTCCCAGGGGCCGCTGGTACAAGCTGTGCTCACCGTGCAACGCTGTGTGCGCGTGATTCAGTGTGGCCTGATTTTGTTCCTTCTCGTCTTCTCTAAATATCTGGGAGTGACCTGGCGGCAACATAGTTTTGGTATTGCGCTCGGCTTCGGAAGCTTTGCCAGCGCCGAATTAACCCTGCTTGCTTTGTATGCGAGCGGTCACATATCACAAGCGACCTTGAGTCTTTTCAATATGCTGGCATACAACGGCGCCATCATGATTTGGCTGGTTTATGCCTGGATTAAGACCCCAGCACGAGACGCTTCCTCTAGCCTTCTGATGTCGCAGCGGTGGGATCAGAGCCTCACCGACTTACAGCATCCAGTCTCAGGCGATTCTTTGATACCCCTTTTTGAGGGCATGGTGGACCGCGCCTTTTCACGAACCAACGGCGACTCTGCATCAGACGCTGCAGCAGGCGAGGAACCGGAAAGCGTTTCCTCCACCCGTTCCTCTCGTCGCCTTCCAGGGAAAAGCTAACCACTCAGGGCCCTTTCTAAGGGCTCGCCAATCGACTCCCTAGACTCCGTCCTCTGCAATGCTTCAAAGTCAAGAAAACCAGAGAGAGTGTGTGCCTCCGGCGAAATCTGTTTTGTACTGTCCTGTAATGGCTCTTCCGCTAACCCACTGAATTATAAGGACAAACGTCATCAATCCGGATTTGACTTCCAACCTAACCGAACTGGTAACCAGATTGAGGAGGTTACTAACGGGGAAAAACTTGCACGGGGAGGTATAATTCCGGCCCGTGAGGGTTTCCGCTCCCAGGGAGCCCGCACGCAAGGAGAACAATCCATGCAACGTGCGATCAGGATGTTGATCCTGATGGTAGGGTTAGCTGGCGCGTACGTGGCGGTAGCTGCTCCGATGCTTCCAGCACCGGACGGCGGACCGATCCCGACGTGCAGGCAGAAAGTCTGTCCTCCATAGACGAGGGGCAGGGTCACAAACAGTGACCCATGCGTAACCGGGAGCCGCGCAAGCGGCCCCTAGATTTCCCTAGGGCTGGATGAATGTGAGAACATCTTCAGCCCTTTTTTATTGCTGCAAGTTTCGTTGGGATAAAGCGAGCTGGAGATTCCGATTCAACTCTTCGACGTCGGAGATCGGAGGTCGGCAACTGAAATCGGAACAGATCACCGCCACGGTTCTTCCTTCCTTGATGGCCGGCAAAACCGGAATCGTTTTCGCCAATGCAGGTGGCAGATACTGGGGGACGACTTTGCTCGAAGCCAACTTCAAGACAGCTTGGTTGAGTGCGGGAATCCTTGCTGCAGAGGAATAAAGCTGATCCGCTAGTTTATCCTCTCCGATGATTACGACTTGGGTATGCGCCTGCGATACATGGATCGCGGCAATTCCATACGTGGCGGCAAAAATTCCATACTGCCCGGCCAATCCGGCCAGAACTTCCATAGTCTGCTCTGCTTTGTCACGATAGCTTTGCTCGTTGGTGTAACCATAAAGCCGCTGCAGCACGATGGCAGCGACAGAATTGCCGGCAGGAGTCGGCGAATCCTGGAATGGCTTCCGTCGCGTTCCCAGGACGCCAAGAAACTTTTGTTCTCCGTCCGCACGCTTCTCCGTGTCAAAAAAGCCTCCAGACACTGGTTCGAAGAATCGATCCACCATGGTATCGGCGATGCGACGCGCGAAATTGAAGTAGCTGAGGTCGGACGTGGTCTCGTATGCGTCCAGACAAGCGATTGCCGTAAAAGCATAATCGTCGAGCAGGCCTGCAATCTGTCGGGACTGCGCGGCGGGATCCGAATAGGCTATGACATGGACCAACCCATTTTCCGCCGACCAACCTCCGGCCAGCAGCCGGTCCAGGGATCGCAGCGCAAAATGCTGGGCAGCGTCCAATTTGAGCGTTCGGGCTGCCTGCAAGTACGCGGACACGCACATTGCGTTCCACCCGACGTAGACAGTCTTGTCCACATACGGAGTGGGCCGTTTCAGCCGAGCCGTGTACATCTTTTCTTTGGCCGACTGTAGCAGCGTCTTCACGCGCTCGGAAGACATACCTAGTCTTTTGGCAATTTCTTCTACGGGAGCTCGCACATACAACACGTTCTTCGCGGGATTGTGATGCATCTCGCCGATTTCATGAATGTCATAGTGAAGGCTGGCAACACTGGCTTCTTCTTCGGTGAGAACGGCTCGGGTTTCTTCCAACGTCCAGGTGAAATAATCTCCGTCATCATCCATCGAGTAGTCGGCGTCCTGAGACGCGTAGAAGCCTCCGCGCTCACGATCAGAAAGCCATTCGTCCATCCAGCGAATGATGTCGCGGGCTACGCTGGCGAAGAATTCCAAGCCGGTGGCCTGATACGCGTGCACATAATTTTTCAGCAGCTCCGAATTGTCGTAGCACATTTTCTCGAAGTGCGGCACTACCCAGCGCTCGTCCACAGAGTAGCGATGGAATCCTCCGGCCAGCTGATCGTAGACGCCGCCGCGCGCCATCTTTTCTAGCGTAGTAACGAAAACATTAGGTAAATGCTCATCCCCGGAGCGTGCGTACTGATCAATCAAAAGATCAAGAGCCGCAGGATGAGGAAACTTGGGCGCGCTGCCGAAACCGCCATTGCTTGGATCGAACATGCCCAGCACTGATTTCACGATGGCGTCGATCACACCCGCAGAAAATTCACCACTGCTGCCGGCAAAGGATTCCGAGTGAGAAAGAGCGCTCTCCACCATTTTTGACTGTTCCACGACCTCGCCATTTCTTTCGTGGTATGCATCGGAGATGGCCAGCAGCACCCGTTTGAAGCTGGGGCGTCCATACTGATCACCAGGGGGAAAGTAAGTGCCGCCATAAAACGGCTTGCCATCCGGCGTAAGGAAAGCGGTAAGCGGCCATCCGCCCTGTCCACTGATCGCGCTGATCGCGGCCTGATAGCGGCTGTCGATGTCGGGACGTTCATCGCGATCCACCTTCACCGCAATAAAACGGTCGTTGACGATCTGCGCGACTTCAGGGTCGTCATAAGATTCGCGATCCATTACGTGGCACCAGTGGCACCACACCGCGCCAATGTCCAGCAGGATAGGTTTATTTTCCCGCTGCGCCGTACTGAACGCTTCTTCTCCCCATTCGTGCCACTGCACCGGCTGGTGCATCGCCGAGCGCAAATACGCAGATGACGCTGTGGACAGGGAGTTGGACGTCTGGGTGGTCATCTATCAAGTGTAAATGGTTTGAGAGACGAGGTGGGGAAGTCAGAATGCAGAAGTCAGAATGCAGAAGTCAGGCTTTTTACCTCATCCTGACTTCTGAGACCTGAGAGCTGAGACCTGGGACCCGAAACCCGAAACGTTACTTCCGCAATGCTTCTGCGGACAATTCTCTGGCAACGGAACAATACAAATCCACAGCCTCGCTCAGTTCCTTTTTATCGACGTATTCCTGTTCAGTGTGCGCGACGTGGATAGATCCCGGACCAATCAACAGTGGTTCTCCCCAGTTATTGAGCGCGGGGATATCAGTCGTGAACGCTGCCATCATGGTTGGCAGGCTATCCAGAGTGCGCAGGCGAACGAAAGGAATCTCGAGAGTGAATTCAACTTTTGCCAGATCGCCTACGCTTTGGACAATGTCATCGCGTAATTGCTGCGATGGGCCAACTAGGCGGTAGAGCAAGTGAGCCCGGGCTCGGTCGGCAATGACGTTGGGAGCGCGTCCGCCTTCAATCAGACCAATATTTAGAGTCGATGGTCCAAACTCCTTATTCTCAGGCAAGTTCATAGCGCGCAGGCGAGAGAGCGCTTCTATCAATTTATCGATCGCCGACTCACCTAACTGGGGATACGCCGAGTGCGCCATCTGTCCGTGAGCGTTCAATTCCACTCGCAAGGTACCCTTGGACGCAATTGCAATGCGGTTGTCGGTAGGCTCGCCGTTTACCAGAAATTTGCTGGCTGGCGATTGTTTATTCGCTACCTTCGCTCCCAGACTGTCCCGCTCTTCGCCGACCAGAAAAAGAAGGCCTACTTGAATGCCCTCCCGGCGCAGACACTCCGCTGCCGCTATTTGCGCCGCGATGATACCTTTTGCATCGCACGAGCCGCGGCCGTAGATGCGACTGGCATCTTCCGATGAAGGAATGAACGGCGGCACCGTATCCATGTGGGTGGAAAAAACGATGGCGGGCCGCGGTTGTTCGGGTGCTGTTGCGAACACGTTGTTGCGTGCGCCTTCCACAGTCATTTTCTTTGCCTGGTAGCCAAGACGGCAGAGCTCACGGTGCAGGAAATCTCCGACCTGTCCCTCATTGCCGGAGACTGACTCAATGTCCACCAGTTGGCGCGTGAAAGTGGCGACGTCCATCGTCAGAGAATAAACCATACGTCCATGGGCGGGCTTTGATTGCTGCGACTTGGCGCCGCCAAACCTCTGTTAGATTATTCTTGCTCTCAAATCCACATGAACGCGCCATCCAGCAGCACAATCCGTTCGCTTTTTATCGATGGTCCCGCCGGACGTCTTGAGGCACTGCTCAATGCAGGTGCGGCAAATGCGACTCATGCGGCTCTGGTCTGTCATCCTCATCCTTCATTTGGCGGAACGCTGCACAACAAAGTTGTGTTTCATACCATGAAAGCCCTCAACAGTTTCGGGTTTCCTGTGCTGCGGTTCAATTTCCGCAGCGCCGGATTGAGCCAGGGCGAACACGATAATGGGGAGGGCGAAGTGGACGATGTCCGCGCTGCTCTCGACTGGCTGGACAAGGAGTTCGACCTGCCGCTGGTCTTCGCCGGATTTTCGTTTGGTGCCACTGTCGGGTTACAGGCGGCGTGTCCAGATATGCGCGCCAAGGCAGCGATTGCTTTGGGCATTCCAATAGCGGCGATTGATAACCGCAGTTACGATTTCGGATTTCTTCAGACATGCGCCAAGCCCAAGCTGTTTGTGAGCGGCGCTCGAGACCAGTTCGGCCCGCAGGCCCTGTTGCAGCAGTTGGTGAGATCGGTTCCCCAACCGCGCAAACTTGTTCTCATCGAGAGTGCAGATCATTTTTTTGAAGGAAGATTGAGAGAGCTGCGGGAAACGATCGAGAGTTGGACAAGGGAAGTAGTAATCGGTAGATGATCACGGGGAACAGTTCTCAGCTTCTATAATCCTCCACCATGCCTTCCCCCGCAGACCGCCAGCGTGCAGCCGTCGAGATACGTGTTACCGCACGGCAGCTTTTCGAGCACGCTCTTGCGGAAGCCAGCATCGATAAAGCCTTTCAGCGAAATGTTGATTGTGAGCGCGGCGTACTACGCATTTGCGAGGATCTATACGACTTGGATGCTTTCCGCAATATCTTTGTCATTTCGCTGGGCAAAGCTGCGCACGCTTTGCTCAATTCGCTGGAAATGCAGGCTGGCCGCCGCTTTGAAGGCATCGTCAGCAGTTCGGTGGAGCCCGCCTCCCAAGTGCGCGGGTTTCGCTATTTTCGTGGCGGACATCCCACGCCCAACGCAGAGTCAATTCGCGCGGCGGAAGCGATGATCAAATCGTTGAGCGGGCAAAATCCGGAATCGCTTGTGATTTTCTTGCTTAGTGGCGGAGGGTCATCGATGGTAGAAAAGCCGGTCGATGCTGAAATTTCACTTGGGGATCTGATTGCCACTTACCGGACGCTCGTATTCTCCGGCGCAAACATTGTTGAAATGAATGCTATTCGCAAGCACCTTTCGGCGATCAAGGGTGGACGACTGGCGCGAGTCGCTCATCCAGCCCAGCAGGTTTCGCTGCTGGTCTCAGACGTTCCCGACAACATGCCGGACGCATTGGCTTCCGGCCCTACCATGCCTGATTCCAGTACGGTGGAGGATTGCTACAAGATTTCGACGCGCTATGAGCTGCTCGAACAATTTCCTGAGTCGGTTCGTGAACTCTTCCAACGGCACGCGTTGGAAGAAACCCCGAAGGCCGGGGACGCGGTCTTTCATCGCTCACGCTGGTGGCCGATTCTATCGAACGCTTCCGTCGTGAAGGCGAGCCAAGCCGAGGCGCAGCGTCTGGGTTTCGTGGTGGAAGTGGATAATAGCTGCGATGACTGGGACTTCATGCGTGCGGCCAATTACCTTCTCGAACGGGTTCGGGAGGTGCGCAAGAAGTCCGAGCGCGTTTGCCTTATTTCCGGGGGAGAGGTGACAGTGAAAGTCGCGAATGGCGGCGTTGGAGGCCGTAATCAGCAGTTTGCGCTAGCTTGCGCGCCGAAAATCGCCGGAGAAAAAATCACCGTGCTCAGCGCGGGGACAGACGGTATCGACGGCAATAGTCCGGCCGCCGGGGCAATTGTAGACGGCACCACCATGGAACGCGCCAAGGCCCGTGGGCTGGCCCCGGAAACTTCTCTGTCCGAATTTAACGCTTATGCTTTTTTCGACAAGCTGGGTGACGCAATCATCACCGGGCCCACCGGCAACAATCTGCGCGATCTGCGCATTCTGCTGGCTTACTAAGCTGACTTCTTCATCCCGCCCGCGAGAAGATCCTGCCCCGCCTTGTCGACCTCATCTCTGGACACGTCCTTAACCTTGCTAGCCAGTGACCACGTATGTCCGAACGGATCCACGACGGCGCCATAGCGGTCACCCCAGAACGCATCCCCGAGCGGCATCTTTATAGTCGCGCCGGCAGAAACCACGCGCTCGAACGCGGCGTCCACATTTTCCAGGTACATGTGAATGATTACACCGCTACCCCCACTGGAGGGCGGACCCAGAGCGCCCCACTCGGGAAACGCATCGTTCAGCATGAGAATGGAGTCGCCGATCTTGAGAGCAGCGTGCATGATCTTTCCTTCGGGTCCCTGATTGATGCCAAGCACTTCGGCACCGAAGGCCTTCTGGTAGAACTCGATAGCTCGGGCGGCGCCACGAACTGTGAGGTGCGGAGTTAAGGTATGGAATCCGTCTGGGACAGCTTTCACTTTATCGCCCATAAGTACCTCCTAAGCAAAATCATGAGAGTACAACTTTATACCCAAACCCAAGCACAGCAGGGCCACCCATGTTTTCACAGCCTTCGGAAATTCAGAAATGATCTGGCAGGAGTTAAAAAAACTTGGTCACGCCTTCTTCCATTACCAGTACTCGATCTTGAATTCCAGCGGCTTTGGCCTCTTTTTCCAGGAGAGCGAGTGGTTCCTCCATGGGTTCGTGAGAGAGGCGGAAGGTTCCGTAGTGCATGGGGACCATCCACCGCGAATTGAGGTCAAGAAAGGCGCGGGTAGCGTCGGCGGGGCTGGTATGGACGTTGCGGAACGACGGAGGATTGTAAAAATAGGCAGTGTCGCCGGCGTGATAGAGCGAGTGCCGGTGGTCCCGCAAGACATAGCCGCCGTAACCGCGATGAGAATCTCTGATTACCCTTGCACCCCAATGTCGCGACGGCACATGGGTGACGGTCAACCCGCGATGGCGATAACTATTCCACCAGTCCAGCTCGACGACATCGTCGAATCCCAGGTCGGAAACCAAGTCGAAGACGTGGTGAGGTATCACGATCGTAGGTGGCGTTCCGCGGCGGTTTCGAGCGTGCTGGACAATCGCGCGCAGCGATGGCCGGTGCAGGTGGTCGAAGTGGGCATGGGTAACCAGCACCAGATCGATGGCTGGAAGGTCGCGTAGACGGACTCCGGGCTGGCGTAGCCGCTTCAGCACAAATAACCAGCGCGCAAAATTAGGATCAATGATCACGTTCTGACCACCGATCTGCACGAAAAAGCTGGCGTGTCCAATGAAAGTCACTCCCAGTTCACCGTTCGAGACTAGCCTGGGCTTATGGGTTTCCCCGGTACGAGGCGTGACCGCGGAATGGCGCACCAAACGCCCGAACTGACTGGCGCGCTTACGGAGTGCAGAATTTTTGAGAGTAGCCTTTAACATCAAATCACGAAGCGGGATCCAAAAGCTGATTCGATTGCATTGCCTGGCGCCGGACTCTGAAATAAGAATAATTCCAGGTCATCTGCGATGGTTCTTTGTCGCAGCAGAGTTGTACCTCATTCTAAAACAATCTGTCGAGCATTACTTGACCAGTCTCCCTAGGTCAGTTCTAATCCTTGCGAGCCCTTTCGGGTCGATGTTCAGGAGAGAAGCCGAATGCGTGTCGCTTTTTTAGGTTTGGGAATCATGGGTCGCCCAATGGCGGCCAATCTGGTCAAGGCGGGTCACGAAGTCACAGTGTGGAATCGTACGCCGGGGAAGGACGTGGAAGGAGCGCACAGCGTTGCATCTCCTGCGGAAGGCGCCAGCGGCGCCCAAGTGGTCTGGATGTCGGTTTCAGACACCAAAGCTGTCGAGAGTGTGCTTTTCGGACCACAAGGCGTCGAACAATCGTTAGCCGACGGCATGACGATCGTGGATTCAAGCACGATCTCGCCTTCCGCAACCCGCAAATTTGCCCAACGCGTGAGCTCCCGCGGAGTTCATTATGTGGATGCGCCCGTGACCGGGTCCAAGGTAGGCGCGGAAAGCGGAACTCTCATTTTCATCGTCGGTGGAGACGAAGCAGTTATTGAAACCTTAAAACCGTTATTTGCTGCCATGGGCAAGCAGTTCTTTCGCATGGGAGAAACCGGCAAAGGCCAAGCCGCCAAGCTGGCTATGAATCTCCAAATTGCAATCATCTATGAAGGCTTCGCCGAGGCTTTGACGCTTGCCACCAAGCTGGGAGTGGATGCTGAGACCATGCTCCCCCTTATCCAGGCTTCGATGGTCCGCTCTGGCGTGGTGGATTACAAGGCGCCCTTTGTCCTGAAACGTGACTTCTCGCCAAATTTCCCCCTCCGCTTGATGCACAAGGATATCCATCTTGCCTTGGAAGCTGCCAAAGAGGCTCGGGTTAAACTGCCTGCGCTCGAGACTGTCGAAGAGATTTACGAAGTCGCGAGCGAGGATGGGTACGAAAACCTCGATTATGCCGCCACTCTCACCCTGCTGGAAAAATGGGCTGGAGTCGAAGTAAAGGGCGTTTCGGCCTGACCTGAAGTGCCCGTCCAGTCTGGCATCTCACGCGTTGTTGTACCTTCGTAACTTCCATCCACTGCCGTATTACACAACTATTACAGACGGAGTTTCCAAGCACTGATAAGTTATGTACATGAGCCACGGGGACACCGCGATGGAACTCGAGACGCTAAATCGGAAGCCGGCTGCGGACAATGAAATCAATTGGGTGACCGCTACTTTCATGGCGCTGTTTCACGTTGGCGCGATTGCGGCCGTGTTCTTTTTCACCTGGAAGGCTTTGTTCGTCGCGATGTTTTTGTGGTGGGTTTCGGGAAGCCTGGGAATTGGCATGGGCTATCACCGGCTGCTCACTCATCGAGGCTATAGGACACCCA
>MNDG01000042.1 GCA_001914815.1 Acidobacteriales bacterium 13_2_20CM_55_8 | reverse complement strand
GCTCGATTTGCTTGAACTTGGACAGCAGTTGCCGGTACTCGGGAGTGGACGCCAGTTCCCAGCTAATCACGTGCTCCGCGCCCTGAGAATTGACGAAGCTCACTTCCCACAAATTATGTTCTTCGTCGAAACGGCTCTCCACCGACTTGAAGTTGCGCTCTTTTTGCAGCTTCTTCAGTTCGCGCTCCAGTTTCTCGATCTTCTTCGGCGCAGTTTTCTTGTCGCCTTCAAAGTCAGCGCGCTTAGATAGATCCAGCTTGGGAAGCAATTCCGTAACCCGCTCGTCACGCAACCGTTTGACCACTTTATCGAAGAAGTCGAGATATTCTTTCAACACCGTAATGAAGCGGGCTAAACTCGCCCCCTCTAACTTAGCAGCGCCCTCGCCGTAACGCACGATCAAGCCTTCCGCCGCGCGCTTCACCATGACTTTCACGAATTCGCGGTCGTCCTTGATGTACTGCTGGGCCTTGCCTTTCTTAATCGAATAGAGAGGCGGCTGCGCGATGAATACGTTGCCGCGCTTGATCAGTTCCTGCATGTGACGGAAGAAAAAGGTCAGGAGCAGCGTGCGGATGTGGCTACCGTCCACGTCAGCATCAGTCATCAGAATGACTTTGCCGTAACGCAGCTTGGAGGCATCGAAATCTTCTTTCGAGATGCCGGTGCCTAGCGCCGTGATCATGGCGCGAATTTCTTCGTGCCCTAGCATCTTGTCATAACGAGCTTTTTCGACGTTCAGGATCTTGCCCTTGAGCGGCAGAATGGCTTGAAAACGCCGGTCGCGTCCCTGCTTGGCGGTGCCGCCTGCGGATTCACCTTCTACCAGGAACAATTCACATCGTTCCGGCTGACGCTCCGAGCAGTCAGCCAGCTTTCCGGGAAGTCCGCCGCCGTCGAGCGCACCTTTGCGGCGAGTCAGATCACGCGCTTTCCTCGCTGCCTCGCGGGCGCGTGCGGCTTCAATCGCCTTGTTGATGATCTTGCGGCCGACGGTTGGATTCTGTTCGAAATATGCGCCCAGGCGTTCGTTTAAGAAGGCAGTGACAACGCCTGCGATATCGGAATTCAGCTTGCCTTTGGTCTGACCTTCGAATTGCGGCTGTGGCAGCTTCACACTGATCACTGCCACCAATCCTTCACGAACATCGTCGCCGGTCAGATTCTCTTTCACATCTTTGAAGAGGCCCATCTGCTGGCCTGCGTAATTGATGGTCCGTGTAAGCGCGGTACGGAAGCCGGAGAGATGCGATCCGCCGTCCACGGTATTGATGTTGTTGGCGAAACTGAATACCGACTCGGAATATCCGTCGTTGTATTGCAGTCCGATCTCCATCACCACGCCGTTACGGTCGGCTTCCATGTAAATCGGCTTATCGTGCAAAACCTGCTTGCCACGATTGAGGTGCTTGATGAATTCGGCAATCCCACCGTTGTACTTGAACTCGGCAGTCTTAGGCTCGCCGGTCTTGGGATCGGTGGTGCGCTCGTCAGTGAGAGTGATGAGCAGGCCCTTGTTGAGGAACGCCAACTCTCGCAGACGCTGCGCCAGAGTGTCAAAGTTAAATTCGGTGGCGGTGAAGATACTCTTGTCGGGCAGGAAGTGAACTTTGGTTCCGCGTTTTTTGGTGGCGCCAGCTTTCTTGAGCTTGCTGGTGGCTTCACCCTTGGAGTAAGTCTGTTCCCAGGTGAAACCGTCACGCCAGATTTCAAGATCGAGTTCTTCACTGAGTGCGTTCACCACAGAAACGCCCACGCCGTGCAATCCGCCGGAGACTTTGTAAGAAGACGTATCAAACTTGCCGCCGGCGTGCAGCTTGGTCATCACCACTTCGGCTGCAGGCACCTTTTCGCCGTCCACTTCCATCGAGTCCACGGGAATGCCGCGGCCGTTGTCGACCACGGTGATCGAGTTGTCGATGTGAATAGTGGCTTCAATCTTGTCGGCATAACCGGCAAGCGCTTCGTCCACGGAGTTGTCCACAACTTCGTAAACCAGGTGATGCAGTCCCAGCTCACCGGTCGAGCCAATGTACATAGCGGGACGCTTGCGCACCGCCTCCATTCCGCCGAGAACCTTGATGGAATCGGCGGTGTAGTCGCCGTTGCCTGCGAGGACGGCCGGCCTCTCGTTTTTTGTTTTAGCTTCTGCAATGGCAGTTGCGCTCAACGTCTCTTTCGTAGCCATTCATCTCCGTAGATAATGCCGGAATTGAGCGCGAAATGACCTCAAACTACTGAAATTACTAACACTTACAGGAATATCGCTTACTCTGAATTGTAGCACATGGGAAGCGATTTTTCGACCCCAGAACCGGGGCGGTAACCAGTGATTTTGGAGGTAGTTACCGGAGCGGGAAAATGGGGCTTGGAAGCTAACGGCGCGTGTCCAGGCTGGGCCGAAAAACATTGCTGTTCACTTGGATTTTGGATTCCTCCGGCTCGGACTGCCGGCGCTGAAACTTAACTTTTCCAGGAGTTCTTCGACTTCATCTTCACTTCCGCCAATCACCGTAAATGACACTACATAACCTTTCTTGAGCAGGACTACGGAAGATTGATGCATGGTCAGCGTCCCTACTTCTTTGCTGAAGTCTCCGCGCACTAGCTGGTTGGCGCCGCCGGAAAAATCGAAGGGCTCATTCACCACCTTGAAGCCTTGGGATAAAGTCACTTCCGTCAAAGGGCCGAAATAATCTGCCGCAGTTTTCAGGCCCCGATAAGCAGAAACGCTCTCCGACGCAATCACAACCGCGGAATTTACCGTGTCGCCAGTCGCCTCCGGCGGTCGTTCGAAAACCGCCAACAACACCAGCGACTTCCCAGCGTCGCCGTCATCCTGCATGTCTTCACTGCGATCTACCCAGCCAAAAGGAACCTGGTAGGAGAATCCGAAGAAAGTATTTCGATACGTGCTATCGACCACCGTGCCGAGGTCAGGCGTGGACGCCTTGCCTGGAGCAGAAGACTTTGCGCTGGATTTCGAAGACGACTGCCGCGCGAGACCAGGAGCCTGCGGCGTCGCCAGGGGGATTGAAAGCAACAATGTGAGGATTGCAATCGAATAGTTGGTTCGGCAGAGCCGGAAGTCCATCTCGCTTATATTACAAGAGCACGAGCCAGAGCACCTTCAACGAACATGCGCTCAGGCAGCCGGCGAAGATGTGAGCTGCGACGTGCAATGCGCGCATCGCCGGGCATCAATCGGAATCTCCATCCTGCACTCGGGGCACTTTTTGGTCGTAGGATCCGCTGGCGGCTCCTTGCGCGATCGCTCGATCAACGCATTGACAGGCTTAACCACAAAGAAGTAAACGGTCGCTGCGACCAGCAAGAACGCGACCAATGCATTTAAGAAGTCTCCCAATGCGAAGACGCTGCCGCGTACGGTGAAGCTGATGGCAGAGAAGTCGGGCTTGCCGAACAGAGCAGCAATAAGCGGGGTAAGCAGGTCGCGAGTAAAGGCCGTCACCACGGCGGCGAACGCGGCGCCAATGACCACACCCACTGCCAGGTCTATTACGTTGCCACGAAGGATGAATTGCTTGAATCCGCTGAACATGCGCAGGCCTCCTCGCCAGATGGCGTAGAGTAGCCCCCAGTTAGGTGACCGTCAACTGTAGGCAAAGGATCGCAGCGCGTCAAATCCGCATCGGCATGACGATATAGCGGTACTTGTAATCTTCGCTCTCCGCCGGCCGGAGTTGTCCTGCCGACTGCGGATCCTTCAACTCCAGCTTCACATCACCCGAACCTGCGGCTTTGAGGAAGTCCAGAATATATTGCGCGTTGAAGCCGATGGTGAGCGTGTCGCCGTTATAGTCAATCTCAAGTGAGTCTTCGGACTCGCCGGTCTCGGTGGAGGAAGCTGAAAGCTTCAACTCGCCTTTTTCCAGGCGTATCCGGACTGCGCGCGAGCGTTCATCCGCAAATTGGGCCACTCGGGAGATTGCCTGGCTCAGCTCTTCGCAATGCAGGGTGATGCTCTTGTTGTTGTCCTTGGGCAGCACGGCTTCGTAGTTGGGGAATTGGCCGGTAAGCTGGCGCGACGTCAGCAAGCGTTGTCCAATGCGGAAAAATAGTGTGGACTCGTCTTTGGCGAACTCGATTACTTCGGCGTCGGTCGAGTCGAGCAGTGACTTCAGCTCATCCATGGCCTTCTTGGGGACAAGCGTCTTCATCTCCCCGGAAACGCCTTCGAACCTTTCCCCGCTGCGCTCGATGTGGGATAACCGGTGGCCATCTGTGGCTACCATGGTGATGGACTCCGGCTTCAACACCATTAATGCGCCATTCAATGTGTAACGCGATTCTTCGCTGGCGATGGCGAATCCAGTCTTGGCAATCATGCTTCGCAAAACCTGCGCCGGAATCTTCACTACTCCCGCAGTTGGGAACCCAGGCAGGCTGGGGAAATTCGACCGCGCCATGCCAACCATCTTGGTATTGGAACGGCCACAACGAATGCTGACCCAGTGATTCTCCAGCAATTTGATGGTGATGTCCGCGTCCGGAAGAAGCTTCACGTAGTCGTGCAGTTTGCGGGCCGGGATCGTACACGAGCCTTCTTTCTTCACCTTAATGCTGCATGAAGTTCGCAGGCTTAAATCCAGGTCGGTCGCGGTGAGCCAAAGCTTGTCGCCGGAAGCTTCAAAAAGATAGTTCGACAAGATGGGGATTGTGGTCTTACGCTCCACCACTCCCTGGGTCGCCGTGAGCTCGCGCAAGAGTTCAAACTTGCTGACCGTGATCTCCATCGTGGTTGTCCCCGCTGCTGACGCCAAAGCTTCTGCCGGCATAACCAAGTCCCCCGTCCCGACTTGCTACTATTGATACTCCCTTATATCAAAATAAAAACATATAAAACCAGTAGTAACAGCAGGTGAGCCGGAAAAGTGGAAATCCGGTCAAACTCTCTTGCTGCCATCGTCTCCGCGTGCTCCTGTGATGTAAATAACCAGTCCGGGATTTGGCGGTGATCAGAGCCTATTTGGATCTGACCGGCTGGTATGTACCGCCTCTTACACAACTTTCACACCCACTCCACAGAGGTCGTCGAGGAAGACTGTTCTGTTGAGTGGAAATTCTTGGGGAAGCCGCGATTTCACCCGCCCAACTGCTCCGTGAGTTTATTGAGCAGCCTGTTCAAATCTTTGTCTGTTTTGCGAACCTGTTCGATTTTCTCGACGGAGTGCAGCACAGTGGTGTGGTGCTTGCCGCCAAACTGCCGCCCGATCTCCGGCATTGAGGCCTCGGTCAGATGTTTGGCCAGGTACATGGCAATTTGCCTAGGGTAAACGATGGCACGAGAGTTGTTCTTGGCCTTGATCTCCACCAACCGCAACCCGAACTGCTCGGCCACCACTTTCTGGATGGATTCGATGGTGACCTTCCTGGCCTGGGAATCAATGAAATTTTTGAGTACCTGCTGAGTATAGGGGAGGGTAATCTCGGCGCCGATCAACGAAGAATGCGCCACCAGGCGGATCAGTGCACCTTCTAGTTCGCGCACGTTGGAGCGGATATTCGAAGCAATATAGAGCGCCACATCTGTGGGCAGCGTGACTTTTTCCTGTTCGGCCTTCTTCTGCAGGATCGCGACCTTGGTTTCCAGGTCAGGGGGCTGAATGTCGGCGATCAATCCCCACTCGAAACGGCTGCGCAAGCGGTCCTCCACCTCGGCCAACTCTTTGGGCGGACGGTCGCTCGCGATCACGATCTGTTTCATGGACTCGTGCAAGGCGTTGAAAGTGTGGAAGAACTCTTCCTGAGTGCGTTCCTTTTGAGCCAGGAACTGGATGTCGTCCACCAGCAGCACGTCCACGTTGCGGAATTTGTCGCGGAAGCTGGTCATCTTGTCATAGCGCAGCGAGTTAATCATCTCGTTGGTGAATTTCTCGCTGGAGACATAACAGATAGCCGCCTGAGGTAGCCGCCGCTTGATTTCGTGCCCGATGGCCTGCATCAGGTGAGTCTTGCCCATACCGACGCCGCCATACAGGAAAAGCGGGTTATATGCTTTGGAAGGACGCTCCGCCACCGCCTGGCAGGCCGCATGTGCGAACTGATTTCCGCTGCCAATGACGAATGCGTCAAAGGTGTAACGCGGGTTCAGTTGCGCTGCCCCATCCCAATCGAAGCGAGACTGCGATATGTGACTGGTGGTGGTCGGGGGATGAGCCGAAAGGCCGCCATCATGCCGCACGGGAGTGGATGCGGGATCATCCTCAGGCGTGACGAACTTCACTTCCTGAAATTCCATTCCGAGATTGTCGACTGCTTCCTGGATCAGGTCAGCGTATTTGTCTCCCACGTGGCGGAATTCTGCTGTGGGCACACGCACGAAAAGGATCCCGCCGCTGGAGTGGCTGTAGCGAGTCGGTTTTAGCCAAGTGTCATAGGAGTGCCGGTTAATCTTTTTTTCGAGCGCGTCCAGGATACGCAGCCACGGATTGGGAGTGAGTGTCGGGCTTGGAACAGACATAAGAAAAGTCTTTTTATAAGGCGGCTGGGCCAGTCAGCGCCAGAATCAAGTTGTTGTGAAACGAAAGTTATCGTTTCCAGCAGAGCAGCCTCTGTATTGCGGGGCGGTTGAGCTGGCTTCAGAAGAATAACAGTAAGCTGGAACAGTCCGGCATACTAGCACAAAATTTTTCTGCTACGCGGAAATCTTCGGCGCTCATTTTTTTCAGATACGATTCAGCATGCGAAGAAATCTTTCTGTCAAGTATTGAAGTTGTAACTGCCACGGCACTGGTGCAAATTCAGGCGCAGCCGCAAAACTCGCGGGACAGCGGTTTGCCCCTCTGCTCCCGCTCATTTATACTTTCGGTTTGCCTTAAGCTCATTTATCGGACAGGAGCAGTTTCTTTTCATGCCCAAGCGCACGTTCCAGCCTAACCGGCGGCACCGTTCCAAGACGCACGGATTTCGTACGCGTATGAAGACCAAAAGCGGCCGAGCGGTGATTTCCCGCCGGCGCGCCAAGGGTCGCAAACGGGTGTCGGTGAAGCCCGGCTTTCGTGAGTAACCATTCCTTCTTTCCGGAATCTGCGGGAGTCCGTAGTCTGAGTTTGGATAGCAAGTTGTGAGCGCCATCGTTCCGAATGGCAGTTCTGATCTGTCTGGTCCCGGCAGCCGCGCCAGATTTTCACGCAGCTCGCGCCTGCTCCGCCACGCCGATTTTGAGCGGGTTTATAAGCAGGGCCAGCGTCATTTTGCGGCTCATATGACAGTTTTTTACCTGCGACGTGCGCAAGGAGACGCAGCCCGGGTCGGATTCACGGTGGGCCGCGTGTTAGGTGGCGCAGTCGATCGTAATCGGATGAAACGCCGGCTGCGCGAGGCGGTTCGCCGCCATCTGCCACCGGGAGTTCCGGTGGATGTTGTGATTAATCCGAAGAAGTCCTTGCTCACCGCCGAGTTTACCGAGTTGCTGGATGAGGTCAGTCGCGCCTTCGCAGTGATTCAGAAATCGACCGGGAACCGATGAACCGATTGTCCAAAGCGATCGTGTTAACCCTGCTGCGGGGATACAAGTGGGCGATCTCTCCGATGCTTTCGCCCGCCTGCCGCTACGTCCCCACCTGTTCCGATTACGCGCTGGAGGCTGTGGACCGCTACGGCGCTCGACGTGGGAGCGTCATGGCGATGCGGCGCGTGCTCCGCTGCCATCCGTTCGCCGCCAGCGGATATGACCCCGTGTTAGATCCAAAAACGGGCGCGACAGTACGGAGCGGTGAGTAGATAACTTGCCAGACTTTCCGAATCCTCAACACGAACCTGGAATGGAGCGCCGGCTTCTGTTGGTGTTCGCGCTCACATTTCTGGTGATCATTGCCTTCCAACCGTTGCTAAGGAAATATCTCCCTCAAGCGCCGCCTCCACCGGCCAAAACTGAAACTCAAGCTCCGGCGCAACCTGCTGCTGGCGCCAATCCCTCTACACCCGTGCCAGCGCAGAAAGGCGCTCCACAATCCGCGGCCACAAAGCAGGCGGCTTCGGAATCGGAAACCGTCATCGAGAACGATCTTTATCGAATCACTTTCACGAACCGCGGCGGGCAAGTCAAGTCCTGGGTGCTGAAGGGATATGATGACGACCTGGGAAGGCCTCTCGAACTAATCAACCGCAGCGGTTCCGAGAAATACAGTTACCCGCTCTCACTTTGGACTTATGACGAAACTCAGCGTAACAAGCTGAACTCTGCGCTCTACGTTGCTTCGCAGTCGGGAAGTCTGCAAGCCCCTGCCGAAATCATCTTCGAATATGCCGACCAGGATGTGGTTGTCCACAAAAGGTTCGCATTTGATCACACCTACGTAGTGCGGGTGGAAACCTCGGTTCAGGTGAAAGGAACTGAAATCCCCGCCTTTCCCATGTGGCCGGCGGGCTTCGGGGATGAGACCAGCGCTGCCTCCTACCACTCCAGCCGCATCGAGTATCAGTACAACAACAACACGGAACGCGTGGACATAAAAAAAGTCAGCGGAGGTAACACGATAAGAGGCCCGTTCAACTGGGCGGGAGTGGTGGATCAGTACTTCGCTGCGGTTTTTATACCCGACAATCCGCAGGACGCTGCGCTGCTGACACTTCGCAACCCGCTCGATGTTCCCAAAGATGCGCGCAATCCTAATCCTCAAGACACAACCAAAGTGGATATATTGGGCGCCGCTGTAGGCAACACGAACGGCCCGACCTTTGAGCGGGCGTATGTAGGCCCGAAGTCACTGGGTGTTCTCGAATCCGTAACCGTGCCCACCATATCTGGCGCGCCACAGGACTTGCGTGCCCTGGTTAATTTTGGATTCTTTGGAGTGATTGCCCGGCCACTGTTTCTGTGGCTCAAGTGGACCTATGACTATGTACACAACTGGGGATGGGGCATCGTTATTCAGACTCTGATCATCAATCTGGCGCTGCTGCCGCTGCGCGTTTCCGGCATGAAGTCGGCCTTGAAGATGCAAAAAGTTCAGCCCCAAATGAACTCGATCAAGGAAAAATATAAGAAGTACACCATGCGCGATCCCCGGAAACAGGAGATGAACCAGGAAATTGCCGCGCTCATGAAGAAAGAAGGTGTCAGCCCGGCGGGCGGATGCTTGCCAATGATTATCCAGATGCCATTCTTGTTTGCTTACTACAGCATGCTGGGCGCGGCTCTCGATCTTCGCCACGCGCACTGGCTGTGGATCCGTGACTTATCGTCTCCCGATCCCTGGCACATACTTCCAATCGGCATTCTTATCACCATGTTCTTAACCCAAAGAATGACACCGCAGGTGGGGATGGATCCTTCACAGCAGAAGATGATGAACATCATGATGCCGGTTATGCTCGGGGTTATCAGTTGGAACCTGGCCGCGGGGTTATGTCTTTACTGGGCAGAGGGCAACCTGATCGCGATCGCACAGCAAGCCATCATGAATCGGACGAGTTTGGGCCGCGAGATGCGCGAAATTGCTTTGAGGAGAGCAAGGAAGAAAGACAAGTAATTGTCAGCATCCAGTTTCCTCCCGCTCGAAAGTTGAGAGCTGCATCATGTCTATTCCCGATAAAGTCGGTGCCGCCAATAAAATCAACGAACTGTTAGGTGGGGTCGTCACCCGAGGCGGTTTGCGACTGAAATATCGCATTACCGTGGATCCACCCTTGGCGGAAAACCGTGACTGGGAGAAACCCGAGATTCTGGTGGAGTTTTCCGGACCGGACTCCCCGCTACTTCTGGAACGAGGGGCCGAGCTGCTGCGTTCGCTTGAACTGCTGACGATGGAGATGCTTCGCTTGCCCGGAGGCGAACATGAAAAGGTCAGCTTCGATTGTATGAACCATCGCAGTATGCGTCTGGAGGAACTGCGCCTGGCCGCCGACGTAGCCGCGGAAAGAGTTCGCAAGACGAGCACGCCGTATGAGTTCGCCCCGATGTCTTCACGGGAGCGTCGGATTGTTCATCTGGCTTTGCGCGACCACGACGACTTACGCACCGAGAGCGAAGGCGAGGGTCTTCGCCGTTACGTCGTCCTGTATCCGAAGAACTACAAGTCAGCGAGCAAACCTGGGCGAAGAACCATACCGTAAGCCGAGAGCCCACAGCGGCTAAAGCCGTGCTTCTGACGCTTTTTTTCGCAGGGCTGAAGCCCTGCGCTTCCACGGAGCTGCGTATGTCCACGGAACTAACGGAAGGTCGCGGAGCGGCCGAGTGCATGTTTGTCATCCCACGTCCTCCCCATGAAGTCCCCACGGACCTGCCATGTGTCAATCCAAGGAGTTTCGTATGTCATCACGGATCGCTTGCAGTGAGGTGGAAGGGCACGGCTTCCAGCCGTGCCAATAGCGGTAGCCAGCCGACCGGCTTTAGCCCCTGTGGCGCGCCTTATGTTCGCGTACCGCGTTGTGTGGTTCTTGAAGCGGCAGCAGGCCGTTAGAATCGCCTCGTGAACCTGGACGACACCATCGTCGCCATCGCCACTCCTTCGGGCCGCGGTGGAATCGGCATCGTTCGTCTTTCGGGACCAGATGCCCGCGCAATTGCCTTTCCGATGTTGCGCCTCAAGCATGAACTTGAAGCTGGGCGCGCCGTATTCGGCGAACTGGTCGAGCCTTGCACCGGCCCAGAAAACTGCCCCATCCCAACTGAGCGAAGTTCGGCTGACCGCATCGACGAAGTCGTGGTCACCTACTTCGCCAAACCTCATTCCTACACCACAGATGACATCATCGAAGTCTCCACCCATGGTTCGCCCGTTGTGCTGCGACATGTGGTCGAACTAGCTTTGGCCCGCGGCGCGCGTCTCGCCGAGCCGGGCGAATTCACCATGCGCGCTTTTCTCAATGGGCGTATCGATCTCACTCAGGCCGAAGCAGTCCGCGATCTCATCGATTCCCAAACTCTTTATCAGGCCAAAGTTGCGGCGCAACAGCTCGAAGGCGCGCTCTCGCGCCGTTTGCAGCCCATAAAACAGAAACTGGTCGAGTTGATTGCGGTTCTCGAAGCCGGCATCGACTTCGCTGAAGACGACATCTCCGTCCTGCCGGCTGAACAAATCTTCCAGCGCATCGCCACGATACGCGGCCCACTTGAAGAGCTTGCGGCCACTTTCGCCTATGGAAAGATCGTGCATGAAGGTCTTACGCTCGCTATCGTAGGCCGTCCCAATGTCGGCAAATCGAGTTTGTTCAATCAACTGGTCGAGCGTGAACGCGCCATCGTAACTGCGACCCCGGGAACCACGCGTGATTTGGTCAGCGAGACGGTTGCGATTGGCGGCATCCCGGTTCGACTAGTGGACACGGCCGGCATCAGGCGCGCTCTCGATGAAGCGGAAAGCATTGGAATCCGCAAATCCATGGAAGCCTTGGCAGATGCTGATCTCGTTCTGGTTGTTCTCGATTCCTCACAACCTATCACCGAAGAAGACACCGAACTGTTGGAGCAGGGAGCAAGGCGGCCGGCGATCGTGGCGGAGAACAAGTCTGATCTCTCCAGTTCGCAGACCAGTGTTCTCAGTTCTCAGATGCCGCGGGTGCGGACTTCCGCAACCACAGGCGAGGGTATCGCCGCCCTGCGCAACGAGATCTTGCGCCACATAGGCGGAGAAAGTCGCGCCCAGACAGAAACGGGTTTCGTAACCAGCCTGCGGCATCAGTCATTGATACGGGAAGCCGCGGCGGCCCTCGATGCCTCCCAAGTAGCAGTTCGCAATAAAATTCCCCATGAAATGATCCTGCTGGACTTGTACAACGCCCTCCGCCAGCTTGATGAAATCACCGGCGCGACAGCCACTGATGACATCCTGAACCTGATCTTCAGCACCTTCTGTATTGGAAAATAGGGTTGGGATTGATACATTTTCCGTAGGCGCAAATTCAAGCCGGAGGAACGCGTTTGTCACTGGTAGTGAAACTTGAGGACGATCTCGGAGAGCGTAGCGATTGGATCATGGTGCACGGCGTGATTCCCGCGCGCGACGAGAAGGACTTTCCCTGCCTCCGCTGCATTGACCTGTACGGAAAGACCGTATTCAATCATCTGCAAATGGAAATCTTCCTTGAAGAATGGGAGCGGATTCGCGAGCGCGCCCACGACGAATCTCAGGTAGACGCGTGGCAGAAAGTCAAAGATATGGGGCTGGCCTGTCAGGGCGATCGCGACTTGTATTTGAAATTTCTGGGAAATTAGAACGCAGCATTGCTCATTTCGACAGCACTCCCAGAGTTTGCCGGAACATAACTTCAAACGAGCTAGCCTTTCCATTCTTCTCGACCGAAGCCAATGCGCGCTCCGCAGCGGCCCGCTGATAACCAAGATTTATCAACGCCGACAACACATCTTCTTCCACTGCGCTTATGGCCGGCATTACGGCAGATTCTACAACGCCTTCGGCGGGTAGCTTGTCGCGCAGTTCTAATACCATGCGTTCCGCGGTCTTCTTTCCGATTCCGGGGATGCGCGTAAGTCGTGCGACATCATTGCCACGAATGGCCTTCACCATTTCGTCCGCTGCCATCCCGCTGAGGATGGTGATGGCTAGCTTCGGACCAATCCCGCTTACGGTGATCAGCTTTTCGAATAACCGTTTTTCCGCAGGCCGCAGAAATCCGTAGAGCGCAATCAAATCTTCCCGCACATGGGTATGGATATGTAACGTGACCTCGCCGCCAATCGCCGGCAAATCAGAGAAAGTTGGTACGCTGATGGTAACGTCGTAGCCGACACCACCAGTTTCGACTATTGCCTGATTCGGATGCTTCGCCAGCAACCTGCCCCGCAGATGAGCAATCATGTTCTGGTCATTTTAGCTGCAAGATGCTCGCATATCGAAATCTGCGACTAGAAGCGAAATAAATAGGAGACTTTGACAAAGAATTGCCGGCTGTCATTGATGTAGCCATTGCGCGTGCGTGTGATCGTTCCCGCGACGGGATCCAGCGCCAGGTTCTGCAGGTCGCTATTGTAACCAACGTATAGCGCCGTTCCCGGATGTACGAGGTAGGTGATGAGAAAGTCCCCATTAAATTGCTTTGTGGACTCCAATGAAGTCAGCGCTGGATTGGCCAGCGTTGCTGTGTATTGCAGGATGAGACGGAGGGAAAGCTGGCGACTGAACTGCCAATTCCACTTGCTGCGCACAATATGATTGTTGAAGATTGCCGCACCACTATTGAGATCACGCAATCGGTCAAACAAATAACTATTATCAATTTTCAGAGCCGAAATCGGCCTGAAGGACAAAAGCAGATTTGCCAGATCTTCCGACGCGAGCGCAGGCGGCTGGGTTGCAGGAGGCACAAAGTTCACTCCTGTGCCCCATTGGTAGTAAGCCTGAACGGTGGCTTTAGGCAGGTAACTCGTGCCCAACGAGATCACATGGTTGTGCTCGTGATAATCCTGGTCCTGTCCGAGAGCGGGAAAATCCATGGGCCGGAGCCGCTCGCGAAAGTCGGTATAGGGAGAAAAATTGAAATAGGTTCGGCCCTTCAGTTGGAACGCCAGAATTGGAGTGTAGAGCGCGTCGAGGCGAGTTCCGCCGTGGGCCCAAACATTGTCGGTGAACAGGGTCGGCCCCCAGGACAAGACTGGGCTGCTTTCAGGCCAGAAGCGGTAATCCAAGGTGTTGCCAACCTCGCGAATGTCCACGCGGTTCACAAATCCAGCACTGGTAGTGAATCCGGGGCTAATATCGTTGTAGTTCGCGTCGTAGTTCAGGTGGGTTGAGCTGTAGGTCGCCTCTGCCTTGTACGCAGGTCCGCCTTGATGACTTGCATCCAGATTCCTCGTGGAACTGGTAACGGCCTGGAAATTTCCCGTCCAGTTAGGATTGAACTTCAACCGGCTGTCGATTCCGCCCACGCGATTAAAGGCATCCGCCGCGGGAAACTCCCAATCGGTGTAGATCGCTCCAATACTCGATTGCCCACGGATGTCGCGGTTCACGCGGGCTATGGTGAAAGTGGAACGATTTCCGGAAAGAGGATCATTATCCGGAACTCGATTGCCGGGCCCGCGGTCGTCGGTTGCCAGAATTCCCAGTGAGTACGGTCCCACTTTCCCTGTGAGCCGCGCTCCGAATTGCGGATCGCCAATCCGACGTGTAAAGAACAAGTCAATGGGAGTTTTAAAAAAATCAGAGTTTTCCAGAAAGAAAGGTCGCCTTTCCGGAAAGAATACCTCGAAGCGTTGATTGACCGTGATCTGCGGCTCGTCCGACTCCACCTGGCTGAAGTCTGGATTGGCAGTGACATCCAGTACCAGATTGTCATGAATGACGAACTTCGAGTCGATTCCTCCACGCAACTCCGCGTCGCGATGGTCGAAGCGAGGCGTTGCCGGGTCACGTGTATCTAGCGCTCGAAACGAACGCAGCACGCCATACGGAATGAATTGCATATGCCGGCCGGGCGAAATGCCTTCCAGACCGCTCGCCGTAGCTGCCTGGGCCAGCCGTCCTTCTACACTGCGAGAAATCCCTGGCCAAAAATCATCTTCGTTCTCGCGCAGGATACCCCGGTAGAGAATGATTCCCCACGATTGTTGACGAGCCGGAGAAAAGCGCAGGCTCTTGAAAGGGATTGCCATCCACACCACATATCCCTGACTGGTCAGCTTTCCCTTCGAGTCCCAGACAGTGTCAAATGATGGGTCGAAGTTGGCGGTACTGCCAGTATTGTCTTCGTGCGGCGTCTCCGTCCAAATCGCGTCCCATTGCACTCCCAATGGAGTGGTCTGAAAGGCATAAGCCCGCCGCCGATCGTGAAACGTGTCCAGCATAATCTCAACCGTGTCGTCATCAAAAATATCTTCCCGTCGTGACATCCGCGCTCGAACCTTGGCCGGATCGTCGAAACATACAAACACGGCGTAAAGATTCTTCTCGTCGTAGCCCAAGTATGCTTCCGTTCGCTTCGAGGCGGGATCCCCATCGTGAGGGTTTCGCTGTATAAAACCTGTAATCTTAACCATCTGGGACGCAGTAGTAGTCCCAGGTGCCATGCTGAGAAAGTCTTCCAGTGCGGGTGGATGCGTGAGCCGGGGAATGAGGACT
This sequence comes from Acidobacteriales bacterium 13_2_20CM_55_8, assembly GCA_001914815.1. Lineage (GTDB taxonomy): Bacteria > Acidobacteriota > Terriglobia > Terriglobales > Acidobacteriaceae > 40CM-3-55-5. Next base: position 14,271 of record MNDG01000042.1, on the reverse strand, counting down.
TTCTGCGCGATCGCAGGCTGCGGGGCGGCAAGCCCTGACCCCGCCAGGCTGACAAGCGAGCACATTACGCCCCAAGCTTGCAGAGATCTTAGTTGACTAAATGAAAACGCGAACAATAATGCCCTCTCGTATTGACTTACTCGGGGTCGGAGGCAAGATACACTATGGCGGTAAACATCCCAAGTGCCCTATCAGCGACTCTTGTTATAGTGGAAAAAGGTTACTCAACGAAGGAACGCTGTCGGAGTAAGTGGAATAAGTAGAAGGTCTTTTTAGCAAGTATTTGTGTCTGGGAAACTAAAACAGTGAGCTCTGTTTCCGGTTGGGTGTAATTCCGAAATGCTCATAGGCTAGCTGAGTTGCGACCCGCCCCCGGGGGGTACGGTTCAAAAAACCAATTTGGATCAAGAAAGGTTCGTAGATTTCCTCGATGGCTTCCGGTTCTTCGGCCAGGACCGCCGCCAGAGTGTTCACGCCGACAGGGCCTCCCTGATATTTCTCAATCAGAGTTAGCAGCAGTTTTCGGTCAACTTCGTCGAAACCATGGCGGTCGACTTCGAGCATCTGCAGTCCGGCTTGCGCTGTCGGCAGATCAATCTTTCCGCCTCCTCGAACCTGGGCAAAATCGCGGACCCGGCGCAGGAGCCGGTTAGCGATTCTCGGCGTTCCTCGAGACCGGCTGGCAATTTCCAGCGCCCCGGCACGATCGATTTCGACGCTGAGAATGTCTGCTGACCGCTCCACAATGATTCGCAACTCCTCACTATTGTAGAACTCCAATCGCAGCACGATCCCAAAACGCGAGCGTAAGGGCGATGAAAGCAGTCCGGCGCGTGTCGTCGCACCGATGAACGTGAACGGCTTCACGTCCATAGTGTGGGTGCGCGCCGCTGGTCCTTGGCCGATGATGATATCCAGCTTGTAGTCCTCCAGCGCGGAGTACAAGATTTCCTCCAGCGCCGGCTGTAGCCTGTGAACCTCATCGATGAACAGCACCTGCCTATCGCGAACGTTCGTCAGAATCGCTGTGAGGTCACCTTTAATCTGCAATGTGGGTCCCGAAGTTTGCTGAAACGGCACGGCTAATTCATTGGCGATAATGGTGGCCAGCGTCGTCTTGCCCAGCCCAGGAGGCCCATACAGCAGCACGTGATCCAGGGCTTCGCCGCGGGAGCGAGTGGCTTCGATGGCCACGGCAAGGTTTTCTTTGACTTTGGGTTGTCCGATGAACTCAGCCAGCCGCTGGGGGCGCAGCTTCAACTCAAAGGAAGAATCGTCCTCGACCGGCGCCGCCGACACCAGTCGCTGCTTTAAATCAGGAATGTTTTTGAGAGTAGCCACGTTACGGCGATAGTAAAGCGAAAACTACCGCGATGCAATCACTGTTACGTGAACGTGATAACGAGTTTGCGATTCCGCGAGATAGCAATCCTCCGGCGCAGATTAAGCGCGCCGCAGCTTCGCCGGCTCCTTTTCGCCAACTCGCTTGCTAACCTCGATGATGATCTTTCCGGTACGCTTGTCAGCGTCCACGATCACGTGGTCGCCATGCAGCACTTCGCCGTCGAGGATCTTCAGCGCCAGCGGATCCTGCACCAACTTTTGGATTGCCCGCTTCAACGGACGCGCGCCAAAGTTCGGGTCAAAGCCTTCCGTGAATAGGACGTCCTTGGCCGCTTCGGTCAGCTCGAGTGAGATCTTGCGCTCCGCAAGCAGGCGCCGCACGTCTTCCAATCTCAGCTCGACGATCTTCACCAGTTGTTCCCTGCCCAGCGGGCGGAAAACGATGATGTCATCCACACGGTTCAGGAACTCCGGTTTGAAGTGCCCGTGCAGGGCGTTCATAACCAGCTTGCTGGCCGCCGCAAATTCGTCCGCAGTGCGCATGGTGTCGGCTTGCAGGTAAGCCGATCCGATGTTTGAGGTCATGATGATGACGGTGTTGCGGAAGTCAACAGTCCGGCCCTTGCCGTCGGTCAAGCGACCATCGTCCATGATTTGCAGCAGAATGTTGAACACGTCCGGATGCGCCTTCTCAATTTCGTCAAATAAAATTACAGCATAGGGACGCCGCCGTACCTGCTCGGTGAGCTGACCGCCTTCGTCGTATCCCACGTAGCCGGGAGGTGCGCCAATCAGACGGGAGACGGCATGCTTCTCCATGTACTCGGACATATCAATGCGAACCAGGGCGTGCTCGTCATCGAAAAGGAACTCAGCCAAAGCTCGTGCTAGTTCGGTCTTGCCCACGCCAGTCGGACCCAGAAAGATGAAGGACCCAATGGGACGCTTAGGATCGCTGAGACCTGCACGCGACCGACGGATGGCGTTAGAAACCCGCTCCAACGCCGTATCCTGACCAACTACGCGCTGGCGCAACCGGTCTTCCATAGTCACCAGCTTCTTAACTTCGCTCTCCAGCATTTTCGAGACTGGAATGCCCGTCCATTTGGACACAATCCGGGCCACATCCTCTTCATCCACTTCTTCCTTGAGCATGCGGGACTTGCCCTTTACGTCCATCTGCGCCGTTAGCTTGTTTAGTTCTTCTTCCGTCTGGCGTAACAAGCCGTAGCGGATTTCGGCGACGCGCTGAAGATTGCCCCTGCGCTCCTCGGTCTGTTCTTCGAGCTTCAATTGTTCAATCTTTTCTTTGAGCTCACGAGCCCGTGCGATCAGTTCTTTTTCCCGCTTCCAGTTGACCTTGAGGATATTGGCGCGCTCCCGAATCCCGGCCAGTTCTTTGTCAATCGTCGCCAGCCGCTCTTTGGAATTTGGATCGTCTTCTTTCTTCAGGGCTTGACGTTCGATCTCCAATTGAGTCGCCCTGCGTTCGAGCTGGTCGATTTCGGTGGGCATGGAATCGATCTGTATACGGAGAGAAGCCGCTGCTTCGTCGATCAGGTCGATGGCCTTGTCAGGCAGGAAACGGTCGGAGATATAGCGATGGGACAGTGTTGCCGCCGCCACAATCGCTGAATCTTTGATGCGGACGCCGTGATGTACCTCGTACCGTTCCTTCAGTCCACGCAGGATGGCGATCGTGTCCTCAACGTTGGGCTCACCCACCAAAACAATCTGGAAGCGGCGTTCCAGTGCCGCATCCTTCTCGATATATTTGCGGTACTCGTTCATCGTGGTAGCGCCGATGGCGCGCAGTTCCCCGCGAGCCAGCGCCGGCTTCAGCATGTTGGAAGCGTCGATCGCGCCTTCGGCGGCGCCCGCTCCCACCAGCGTGTGCAATTCGTCGATGAACAGAATGATCTTCCCGGCAGAGTCTTCAATTTCTTTCAGCACCGCTTTCAGGCGATCTTCGAATTCACCTCTGTATTTCGCTCCCGCCAGCATGGCTCCCAGATCGAGGGCCACAACACGCTTGTTTTTCAAGACCTCCGGGACGTCACCCGAGATAATTCGCTGCGCCAAGCCTTCCACAATGGCAGTTTTGCCGACGCCGGGTTCTCCGATCAGCACGGGATTATTTTTGGTACGGCGGGAAAGCACCTGCACCACCCGGCGGATCTCTTCATCGCGTCCGATCACCGGATCGAGCTTGCCTTTGCGGGCCTGCTCCGTGAGGTCGCGAGCATAACGCTCCAATGCCTGATACTTGGCTTCGGGATTCTGGTCAGTGACCTTCTGCGAGCCGCGTACCGCGGTCAAGGCTTTCAGAATCGCATCGTCACTTGGGTGATGGCAAGCAGCAGGTGCTCGGTGGAGACATACTCGTCTTTGAAGTTGTCTGCTTCCTTGAAGGCACGCTCCAGAACCTGGTTGACGCTCTGGGAAAGGGTTGGCTGAAACGCGTCACCGCCAGACACTTTGGGAAGGCGCTCGATCTCCTGGTACGCATCACGCAATACAGCTTGAGCTCCGATGCCAATCTTCTCCAGAACCGGCGGCACGATGCCCTCCCGGTCTTCCAGCAGGGCTGCCAGCAGGTGCACCGGCATGAGCTCAGGATTGCCGTGCTCTGAAGCCAGAGTGCTGCCGCGTTGCACCCCTTCCTGCGCCTTCACCGTAAATTTATCCCAGGGTATTGCCATTGTTTTGTCCTTCAGTTAATCATTCTCTGCTTAAGTCCACCGAAATGCCACGGGTTATGGGCGGATTCGATGAAACACAGAGTCTTGCCTCGGCTTAAATCTCAAAAAAAAGGGGGACGGGTCCACCCGTCTCCCTTTTGCAGCTGAATAACCGGTGGCGTTACGCCGCTCGGCTGGTGCCTTTGGATTCTTTGCCTTCCAGAGTACGCTCGCTGCCAACGTTCACTTTGATTTGCTTTGGTTTGGCTTCGGCCTTCTTGGCCAGGTTAACTTTCAACACGCCCTTATTGTAGGTCGCGTTTACCTGCTCGGGATCAACCGTGTTGGGCAGCGTGAACGACCGAGTAAAGCTTCCATACTGCCGCTCAACCCGGCGGAAGTTCTCTTCTTTTTCTTCCTTCTCGAACTTACGCTCGCCGTGCACGGTCAGGGTGTTGTTCTCGATGCGGACATCAATGTCCTTCTCGTCGATTCCCGGAACTTCAATCTTTAGCGTGATGCTGTGTTCGTCTTCGTAGACGTCCACTGGCGGGGCAAAGTTGGTGGTAGTCAAGGATTCCTCCGGACCACCCTCCGCGCGATATTGGTCGCGGACTAAACGGTTCATGCGCTCTTGTAAGGTGGTGAACTCACGGAAAGGATCCCAACGGGTTAATACTGTCATAGCTGAATTCCTCCTAAAAAATGTCGCTCACGGCATTGGATGCTCATTAAGCTTGAAGGAATCATAAAATATGAGTGTGTTATTGTCAACTACGTTACGACATTTATTTTCAATAATTTAAGAGACGATAAAACACTTCAAATAGGCGGTTTCCGGCACTCCCAGCAGCACGGGATGATCCGGGGATTGACCTCTTCGTTCCAGCACCCGAAGTGGTCTGCGCAGGTCTCCGGCAGATTCCATCAACATTTGGGTGAAGTCGGCTTCGCTCACATGGTAGGAACACGAACAGGTGACGAGGACTCCTCCCGGGCGCAGCATCTTCAGAGCGCGGAGGTTGAGCTCTTTGTAGCCGCGCATCGCAGTTTCGAGGTTTCGCTTGCTCCGGGCGAAAGCCGGGGGATCAAGCACAATCGTGTCGTACTGGTTCCCGGCGTCAGCGTAGTCGCGCAACAAATCGAAGGCATTGGCTTCAATCCATTCCAGCTCGCGTTCGTTCAAGGCTGCATTGCGTTCCGCAACTTCGAGAGCGGATCGCGAACTATCCACCCCCGTGACCTTCGAGCATTGCTGTGCCAGATGCAAGGCGAATCCTCCTTGATAGCAGAAAACATCCAGTGCCTCCCCTCGTGCGTATCGCCGTGCTGCGGCATAGTTTTCACGCTGATCGAGAAAAGCTCCGGTTTTCTGCCCTAGCAGAGCATCAAAATGAAATCGCACCCCGTTCATGGAAAAAACGGTGCTGCTCTTTGCCCCAAGAGCCAGCCCCGAGGCGCGCCCTGGAAGCTGTTCCAGCTCACGAACCCGCGGATCGACGCGTTCCACAATCGAAACCGGTTTCAGCCGGTCGCTTAGTTCTGAGAGGATGGTTTGACGCTGTGGCTCCGAATCCATGGCCTGTGTGAGGACCTGGAACGAGAGCAGATCGTTATAGCGGTCCACGATCAGGCCGGGAAGAAAGTCGGCCTCGCTGAATATCAAGCGATAGGCATCGGTTTCGCCGACTACCTGCTCGCGGTAGGCGATTGCGGCCTGGATCCGCTTCCGCACTAAACCGGGCAAGTCTTCCACTTTGCCCGTGGAAACCATGCGAATGGCGATCTGGGAAGCACTGCTGTACAGTGCAGTTCCTAAAAACTTTCCGCGTTCGTCGGCAACGTCCACCACAGCGCCGGGAGGAACTCCATCGCTGGAAACGATATCCGAGCGATAGACCCATATGTGTCCGTTCCTTAAGCGACCGGATCCCCGGGGCGAAAGCTTCACGATGGGACGTGTCTCTACCGAAAGCGAAGATTGTCGAGGCATGGGGAAATCTTAAACCCCGTGGGGCTGCGGACACACTTCATCCCTATCGGTGATGGTTTACGGTTGTGAAGTGTAAGCGCGGTATTAGCTGGCCGCTGGATGCCGGGAAGTTTCCGACGCTAGGTGAGACTTTTCTGCGCGAGCCACCTTCAGATCGGCATTTAGCTCGTCGAGGATTACCATGGGCAACTCTTCCGCCCATTCGTCCAATTGTTGCTCTTCCAATCCGCCCTTAAGGCGAATGGCAGACCGGATGTCATCAGCAAAAGCTGTAGTGAACTCCCCTGGTTGAAATTCGGTGTCGCCTACTTTCCTTCCAGTATGAGCGTCGTACACTCTTCGACTGGAGCTTCCCTGGGCATTCACAAAAGCAAGAAAGGCCTCGCCGAGTCCCTCGAAATCGGGACGATAGAACCATGCCTTGTCGATGTGGATTTTCGGCCGCGCTCTTCGTTTCGCGGTCAGACTTGGCCGCTCCGGCGCAATCTCGTTTGCCGGATTGTAGTAGAGAACCCTCTGGCAGGATTCACAGATGACCATCTGTCCGCTGCGTACATCGTTATAGGTCTGGGGCCGAAGCATGACCTGGCAAGTCAGGCACTTCTGATCGCGAACCTCCGAAAGCCCACTACCGCGGAATTTTGACACCCGATCGTAATGGCGCAACAAATCGGGATTCACTCCTGCTCGCGCTTTGTCGCGTTTTGCGTTCCACTCTGCCAGCTGCTTTTCGTCTTCCACGGTGCGTTCGCGAGCTTCGGTTTTCTCTTTTTCTATCTCCGCCATCTCTGCTTTTAATTCCAGTTCGGCGGCCTTAACACTCTTCTCCCTGGCTTCTGCAGCAACCATCAACTCGAGAATCTTGTCCTCATTGGCGCGTATGTCCTGCTCCGCGAATTGAATTTCATGCATCAATGCGCGGTACTGCTCGTTGGTCTTCACTTCGAGAGACAGGTCGCGATACTTGGAGATCTTCTGCTGCACGTCCTTGATGGCGGTTTCGTACTTTCGGCGGTTAGCTTCGTCGGCCTTGACAGCAGTTTTGGCGTTTTCCAGAAGCGCCTTGGTTCCCGCCAGCTTCTCTTCAATTGCCGCTACGCGCTTGGGTAGAGCAGCGATTTCTTCTTTCAAGCGAAGGACTTCCCGGTCGGCTTGTTGCAATTCAATTAGGTTTTGTACGTCTGGAAGCATCATTCAGAGGGCACTATCGTGATTTTAGCATGCGAACGCAGACATTTTGCCGATACTGGCGGACCCGGGGCGACCGCGGCTTCCCTGCATCGTCCCGCTCCGACGGTGTACACTTTTCAACCCTGCTTATGGTCACCCTCTTACCCGGAGTTTTCCGCATGAAACGACTGGTTCTATTGACGTTGGTCCTTTTTCTGCTCGTCCCGTGGGCGATAGCCCAATCCGCCGGTCCCGACCGCTCAGGGAAAGAACAGCTCACGATTGAAGCGATCTTCGCCGAAGGCGGCATCACCGGTCGAGGACCCGAAACTATCAAGTGGAGTCCGGACAATACCAAATTCTCCTTCATCCAGCGCGACGATTCCGGCGAACACGGTGAACTGTGGTATGTGGATTCGGTCACGGGCGAGAAAAAAGTACTAGTTAGCGAAGTAAAACTAGCCGCACTCGCCCCGCCTATCAGCAAGATTCAGGACGAGCGCGAAAAAGAACGCATCACCCGCTACCATGTGGCTTCTTACCTCTGGGCTCCCGACTCCAAACATCTGCTATTTGATTCCCGGGGCCAGTTGTGGATTCATTCCGTCGATACCGGCACTGCAGTTCAGTTCACTTCGAGCCCGGACCCTGGCCTGGACCCAAAGTTCTCGCCCGACGGCAGCCATGTCGCTTATGTCCGGATGCACAATCTTTATGTGCGTCCTGTTTCTGGAAAAGATGAAAAACAACTCACCAAGGACAAAGATGAAAATCTGTTAAACGGCGAAGTGGACTGGGTGTACGCCGAGGAATTGAGTGTTCGCAGCAATTACTACTGGTCGCCGGACGGCGCCAACATCGTGTTCCTGCAGATGGACGAAACCCGGGTGCCTACCTATCCGATCACGGATTGGTTGCCCACCCATCCCTCGGTCGATATGGAAAAGTATCCGAAGGCGGGGGATCCCAACCCAGCCGTGCGTCTGGGCGTGATCAGCTCTTCCGGCGGCAAAGTGAAGTGGATTTCTCTCACTGACGAAACGGATATCTACGTTCCGCGTTTCGGGTGGGTGCGAGACGGGCTGCTCTGGGCTGAGGTCCTGAATCGTGCTCAAGACAAGATGGATCTCTATTTCGTCGATGCTCATTCAGGCCAATCCCGCAAGGTACTGACCGACACCAGTCCAGATGGCTGGGTGAAAGTAAGCGACGACTTCCGGATTTTCAAGTCAGGTGACCGCTTCATCTGGTCGAGCTGGCGCGATGGACATACTCATCTTTACCTCTACAGCTTCGACAAGCAGAATCCTTTGGCCGGCGAGGCTAAGCTTGAACGCCAACTTACGCAGGGCGATTTTGAAGTGCTTGATGTCGCGGGAATTGACGAGAGCATCGGGGTTGTCTATTTCACCTGCAACAAAGACGATCCGCGCCAGCAGCAACTCTGTTCTGTAAGAATCGACGGATCCAATTTTCAATTGGTCTCGCGCGAAGACGGTAGCCACGAGCCCACTTTTGCCGACGATGGGAAACATTACGTAGATAGTTTTTCTGCCATTCTCACTCCGCCGCGTCTGTCCGTTTGCAGCGCCGGCAATCCCTGCCAGAAGGTCTGGGATTCGCGCAGCGTGGTCGATTTTGGCCTCATCGCGCCCAAGTTTCTGAATTTCAAAGCTGACGATGGGACAACTCTGTACGGCGAATTGCTGCTACCGGGCAATGTTGCATCCGATGCCAAGATTCCGCTGATCGTCAACGTATATGGCGGCCCCGCAGGCCAGTTGGTGCGCAATGAGTGGATTGGCACTAACGGACTTTTTCATCAACTTCTGGCTCGCCGTGGTTTCGCCATCTTCTCCGTCGACAATCGCGGCACTCCCGGACGTGAGCGCAAGTTCCAAACTGCAATCCGTCACCAGTTTGGTGGCATCGAACTGAAGGACCAACTCTCAGCTCTCGATCAGCTCCTGTCGCAATTTTCCCAGCTCGACCGCGCCCGCATCGCGATCTGGGGCTGGAGTAACGGCGCTTCCATGACGCTGTATGCGCTCACTCATTCTGACGTTTTCAAGACTGGCATCGCCGTGGCGCCGGTCACGGACTGGCATAACTACGATTCCATTTACACAGAACGCTATATGGCGCTGCCGAAAGGAAATGTTAAGGGATACGAGGAGTCATCCATGCCAAAGGCAGCCGACAAGCTGCACGGTTCGTTGCTGTTGGTTCATGGCAGCAGTGATGACAATGTCCACTTTCAGAACAGCGTCCAGATGGTGGATGCCCTGATCAAGGCGGGCAAGCAGTTTCGCTTTATGACATACCCGAACAAGACGCACGGCATTGGAGGATCTTCTTCCCGGGTGCACCTGTTTCACATGATCGAAGATCAGTTTGAACGCGAATTGAAGTAACTCAGCCATGAATGCAATCCCATGCACCGCCTGACGCTCGGCGATTTCGAACTCACCGCGATCTCCGACGGTACCTATCACCTCGATGGCGGAGCTTTCTTTGGCGTGGTTCCCAAGGTCATGTGGCAACGAAGAGTCAAAGCGGACGAGAAGAACCTGGTCCCCAGCGGATTGAATTCAGTGCTGGCGCGTACCGGCGACCAGACCGTGCTGATCGAGACTGGCATCGGTAATAAACTGCCCGACCGCATGGTCAAGATCTATGGTCAGCCCTCCGAATTGCTCAACAATCTCAGCGCCGCGGGTATTTCTCCTGGGGATATCGACATCGTCATTAACACCCATTTGCACTTCGACCATTGCGGATGGAATACAGTGCGTCAGGGAGACAAGATCGTCGCGACTTTTCCTAACGCGCAATATTACGTGCAGGAAGGCGAGTGGCAGCATGCCCGGCGCCAGCACGAGCGCGACGCCATCAGTTATATCAGCGACAACTACGATCCGCTCATCGCAAACGGCCAGATGCACCTGCTGAAGGGCGACCAGGACATTGTTCCTGGCATCTCGGTCCAGGTTTTTCCCGGACATACACAGAATATGCAGGCTGTAATCATTAAGAGTGGCGGCCAGACAGCCTGCTATATCTCCGACCTGATTCCCACCACCGCGCACATCGATCTCACGTGGGTCATGGCCTTCGATCTCTGCCCGCTCCAGACGATCGACAGTCGTAAACGCTACTACGCGCAGGCAATTCCGGAAAAGTGGTTGACCATCTTCACTCACGATCCCAACGTACCCTGGGCTTATGTGGAAAAAGCTGACATGGGCCGGCTAGTGGCAAGACCGCCGGTGAAATAGAACTGATCACGTTTTTCCAGAGCGTACCGTGTGCCCAGAGTCTGAGCTCAATGGCTAGGGTCGCGTCACGTGGAAATGAAACCTGAAGGAATAGTCTCCCTCGTTCGCATCGCCAGTCACTTTGGTGTTTCCACGGCAAGCGCTGCAACCGAAGAACACGAGGCGGCCAGTTGCCGCTCCGGGAATCCGATTACCGGCAGTGTCATAACCGGGAATAGGGTCGATGTACCAGTCGTTGCAGCCGGAATTGTCAGCGGCAACGGCATTGCAGGACACCTGAGCATAACTCGTTTCCGGCGTAGGTGGCTGTGTCCAATTGGGCGCCATATAGATTCTGTATTCGTAGCTGTTGGTGTCGAAGAAGTGCACGATTAATGGGCATTGAAAGGTCTGGTTGGCGGACATTGTCAACATGCTTAATCCAAACATCGTGCATTTGACCTCGATGTGAGCTGTCACGTTCTTAGTGGTAAAGGGCGGATTAGGGATTGCTGTTCCACCATTCGCAAGCTGAATGGGATTGGCAAAGCTGAGGCTGACCTTGCGAGTAGCCGAGTTAAGCGTTCCGAACTGCCAATCTCCCCAGACTATACCGTTGTAACCGTTGGTCGTGAGGAAGCTGGTCACGGCATCGACCCCGTCGAAGTAGGAACCTAAGGCATCACTCTGGATGTCCGCGATTGTGTCGGAGGCATCCGTGTTGGCGAAAGCAGTCGTGACGGGCAAGTTGCTGGGTCGTTGTGGACCCTTCGCAAATGCGAGTGTCGAGCAAAGTAGGGCAAACCAGAAACGCAAACGCATGTTCTTCTCCTTCTGTAAACCGGTGGCCTCATCGCCAACTTCGGCCAAGTGTCCGGCATAATCGCAACTTATGTGACGTCCTGTCATCACCCGAACGGGTGAGAAAGAGATGGGATCTGAAAAGCTCCAGGGGATATAATTCTGCCCCCAACTCCGGAGTGCGCGGCGAGGGGCCACTATGCTGCCCAGCAAAGAACGGCTTTCAAGACTTCTCGGAAGTCTCTATGACGCTGCGGCAAATGCCGACTTGTGGGATGTATTCCTCAAGGACTTCGTGGACTTGATGCACGCCAATGCAGCGGGTCTTTTGATGCATAACTTTCGCGGTAACAGGCACTCCGTTCTTCAACAATTCGGACTCGACCCCGACGATGTCAGGGTGTATTACAACCAGACAAGTGAAAGCACCGACATCTGGACAGCCAGAGCTCGATCGGTCATTCAGACTGGCTGGACGGGTATCTCTGAAGACTTATGTGCGGCGGATGAGTTGCGCGGCTCCGAGTTCTATAACGAGTGTTTGCGCAAGCTAAATATTTTCCATGGAATATTCGGGGTTATTCACCAGGGCGACCCATTTATTGCCAACATCGGTGTATATCGCTCGGCTCGCCGGGAAGGCTTTGAACCGGCTCAATTGGAAATCCTCAACTTTTTCATGCCGCATCTGCACCGTGCCTTCCAGCTTCACTTTCAACTGGCTGACTTGCGCACACGAAACGAATCTCTCCAAATCGCGTTGGACATGTTACCCACCAGTCTGTTGATCTTTGATGCGGAGGCAAGGATTCTGTTCGCGAACCGCAGTGCGACCGATCTCTTGTCGCACGCTGATGGGTTGTTATCGAAGCGCGAGCGATTGCGAGCTGAGCGGTCAGAGCAGTCGACAGTTCTAGAAACCCTTATTCGCGAGGCCACTGCAGCAGGTATTGGAAAGGGACTCACTGACGGGGGAACAGCATTTATTTCCCGGAAATCGGGACCTCCTCTCCGAATTGTGGTGATACCGGTCCGGGGCCTGTACCTTAGCGGACAAGACTCGGCAGCAGCGGTCGCCTTCGTGATTGACCCTGCCCAACGCATACGACCGCGCAATGAGATTTTGCACTTGCTGTTTGGTCTTACCCCCGCCGAATGTCGTTTGGCGCTATTGCTGGGTGATGGAAAGTCTCTGTCAGAGGTTTCCCAAGAGATCGGAGTAAGCCGAAATACTGTAAAGACACAGAGCGCAAGTATTTACGCAAAGACGTCCACATCCCGCCAGAGTCAGCTCGTGCGTCTTCTGTCGCAGTTTCCCGATGACCGCGCGGCAAAGTCATAACGGCTCGTGGGGATTCGCGGTCTGGATTGCTGCTGTCTTTCTGTGTCCGCCCGTGAGATGGCTTTTTGTTTATCTTGAGAACGGTCGGCCCAACGGGAAAGTTTGGATCCTCAACCCAAAGGGATGACATCATCAGTTTGCAGCGCGAGGCCGCCCGCGGCACACAATCTCGCCTCGAAGAACTCTTCTACACGTGACAAGATCTCCGGTGCGCCCTTTGACTCGTAGATCGCTTTGCGCAGCCCCGCTCCGCCGGGCACTCCGTGGGTGAACCAGGAGGCGAACTGCTTCATCTTGCCTTCGGCCCCGAGCATCTCTTCTTCAATCAGCATCTGGAAGTAAGTTCGAATCATCTGGTAGCGGTCTTCTTCGGCGGGCTCGTCGTATCGTCCAGTCACCGCATATTCAGCGATCTGCCGGAAGATCCACGGATTCGAGGGCGCCGTACGTCCGATCATCACGGCATCGCATCCGGTTTGACTCACCATGGCGCAAGCGTCCTCGGGCGAGCGGATGTCACCGTTACCGATTACTGGAATCTTCACTGCTTGTTTTACCGCAGCGATCCAGTCCCAGCGCGCCTGGCCGCTGTAGCCTTGTTCACGGGTACGGGCGTGCAACGCCACAGCGCACAGTCCGCAGTCCTCCGCGATTTTGGCCAGTTCCACGCAGACGATCTCCTGTTCGTCCCATCCCGCGCGAAACTTCACTGTGAAGGGAATCTTCACCGCCGCGCGCACTGCCTCAAAAATTCGCTGGATGGCAGGCAAGTCACGCAATAAGCCGGAACCTCCGTTGCACTTCACTACTTTTTTCGCCGGACATCCCAGATTCAGGTCAACAAGGTCAAAGCCGAAACCCTCAACCATGCGGGAAGCCTCGGCCATCACCTGGGGATCGCTACCGAAAAGCTGCGCCGAGATGGGATGCTCGTCTTCATAAAAATGCAGGTAGCGTTGCGCCTTCTTATCCTTGGCGCGGAGGACGCCGTCGGCTGAAGTGAACTCGGTCATAATCAGCCCGCAGCCACCAAGATTGCGGATGAAGCGACGGAAGACGGTGTCAGTGACGCCCGCCATAGGGGCCAGCACAGTGGCCGGAGCGATCTCCGCTCCGCCAATCCGCACCTGCGTAGGCACAGCGCTACTGCCTTGTGTGGCGCGGGCGCCCTGGCCCGCGGCCTTGACCGGACTGTCCCAATACTTGCGCACAGGCTTATTCTACCCAGCTTGGTAGGTGTAATTCGCAGGAATCGAAAGAGTGAGTCCCCAAACTGCGACAAACCTGCAAAGAAAAAAGCCTCCAAACGGAGGCTTTCAACTCAAAAATCCCTCTGCGAAACTTACTTCTTATCCGTTTCTTTCTTCGCGTACTTGCGGCGGAACCGCTCCACGCGGCCGGCGGTGTCGAGCAACTTCTGTTTGCCGGTAAAGAAGGGATGGCAATTGGAGCAGATTTCTACGTGAATATCGCCCTTATGGGTGGAGCGGGTGACGAAACCATGTCCACACGCGCACTGCACCCGGATTTCGTGGTATGCGGGATGAATAGCTGCCTTCATGGGTCTCCAAATCTTGCTCCGAACCATTAGATTCTATAAGACTGGCGCGGGATTCAGCAAACCCGTCAACCCCTTATTGCCCAACGAAAAACGGCAGGGCCGACCCCCTGCCGTCACCAAAG
>MNDG01000151.1:7668-56783 GCA_001914815.1 Acidobacteriales bacterium 13_2_20CM_55_8 | reverse complement strand
AACCGTGGCGATCGTCAGGATCAGCAATAGCCAGCGGAAGCCGGCTTGCACCGCCGAAAACGGCAGCGTGATAGTCGGGGCGAGCAGAAAGACAACATACATCGGGTAAGCAAAACCTTGCTGATCTTTCGGATCTTCGGGACGAGCGGGGTCGAGAGGACGTCCGTAGTAGCCGGCCTGGATTTCCCGCGTGACATCGCTGCTGTACGGATCACGATGATGAAGTAGCAACTCGCGCGCGCCCAGCCAGCGCGGATAGAGGTCCGAAAGATTGCCGCGCGGCCGGCCGTGCGCCGCCGCATCTGCCCGCTGATAAGGGACCAGGACATACTGCACGTACAACCACATGCTCGCCGCCATCAGCAGCGCGATCACCAAACCTACTTTGGGATTCTTTAACAATAGTGTGGCCGAAACGAAATCGCCCCATGTTACAACTTATCGCGAACAATCTTTTTGCGAACGACCTTTCCCGTGAGACTACGAATTCTGGTTTCGACCGTCATCGGAATTGCTAGCGGCATGTTTTGTTGGTTCCTGCTGACTCACTTTCACCAGGGCGCGGCAGACTTCAGTTGGGCCATTCGGGCTGCGAAGTATCTCCTGGCAGGGAAAAATCCGTACGACACACCGCTTGAGCAGTATCCGATGACGGCGGCTTTATTCGGATTGCCATTCGTGTGGATGCGTCCCGAAGTCGCGGCCGGCGCCTTCTACGGCATCAGTTCAGCGCTGCTGGCTTTCGGGCTCACACGCTACGGCTATCACCGGTTGCTCGTATTTCTTGCATATCCCTACTGGGCAGGGATTCTGACCGCGCAGTGGTCACCGTTGATTGTGGCCAGCGCTTTCTTTCCTCTCCTTCTCCCGGTAACGATGGTCAAGCCGCAGATTGGTTTGCCGGTTGCTCTCACCCATCTTACTCGCCGCGGAGTTATCGGCTGCGTAGTGGTTGTACTGCTGAGCCTGGTGGTAATGCCGCGGTGGCCATTCTTATGGTTTGGGCAACTGGGATATTACGAGCACTTCATCCCCTTGCTGGTTTTGCCCGGGCCTTTGCTGGCACTTGCGTTGTGGCGTTATCGCGATCGGGACGCGATTTTTTTATTGTTGGCGGCGATCATGCCGGAGAGATGGTTTTTTGACGCTTTCATTCTGTGGCTGATTCCAAAATCTCGACGCGAGATCCTGGCCACAGCATTTTTCAGTTACGGAGCGGGCATCTGGCGCTGGTATCACACTCCGCACAGCTTCACTGAGGTCGGGCGATGGACGGTGGTATTCATCTATCTGCCCATGCTGGGAGTAGTGCTTTGGCGAGGGCTTGCCAAGAGAAACAAGCCTGTGATCCTACCGACCGCAGCGGAGTCAGACAGCTTGGGTCGTGGGAATCTCGCGGGGACGTCCAATCCTTGAGATTTCCCTGGCCAATCCCCACGCCCACAGCAGCAATACCGGAGCGAGCAAACTCAACTTCCCATATTTTTGCAGCAGAAGCATCTGGATCGGACTTACGAACAGCAGCAACATTGGTCCCACGAGTGTTATCCGATTCCATCCACCCTTCACATCGGCGCCTGCGAGATGATTCGCCAGCAGGATAACAGGCAAAAACAGCAAGCTGAGGTCATAGGTGTTGGCGTGATAACTCACAAGAATCGTAGTAACCAGCGCTAAAGCGAATCCCAGATCAAATACTGTTCCCTCTCTTGCAACTTTCCATTTCGCCGATGCGAAGATGAACAAAGCAACTGACAACATCGCCACCACAAGTTGAATAACGAGTTTCGAACTGCGAGCGGCGAGAAAGGTATGGAGCAGGCCGCGCAGATTCGGCATATCTACTGGGACGATCGCTCCGTGTCCCATCACGGTCTCGATGTGCCACACAAATGCTGGATAGCTCAACACCCCGTTCCAACCAATAACGGCGATTGAAACCACTGTCAGAACAACTGCTACTGATACAAATCCGAGCAACGCTTTTAGTCGTTTGTGAAGCAGCAGGATCAACATCAGAGGCAA
The DNA here is from genome assembly GCA_001914815.1 of Acidobacteriales bacterium 13_2_20CM_55_8. Lineage (GTDB taxonomy): Bacteria > Acidobacteriota > Terriglobia > Terriglobales > Acidobacteriaceae > 40CM-3-55-5. Next base: position 54,758 of record MNDG01000151.1, on the reverse strand, counting down.
CACCAGATGGAACCGGAAGAGTCCGAGGCCCAGCCAGCAACCGGCAGCCAAATCATTGTTCTGCTTTAGAGATACGAAAGCGAGAGTAAAAAACAGTAAGAGCGGAAGAATGTCCTGCCCCTGCAATAAATCAAAAAACATAGGATAAAAAGCTAGGGAGACGAATAGCCAAAACAGGGCGGACACATGCTTCAGTTGGAACAACTGGTTCCGCAGCAAAAGCGGGAGTGATAAGAGAATCAGCACGTTCACCGCATCCCAAAGCAGATAAGCCACGGGATAAGAAAACCACGTGAAGGGCGCGAAAATAAGAGCTTCCCAAGGCGGGTGAATGTAAGGCAGAGGGCCTTGCCGAATGCTGACTCCGGCGGCAAATTCCTGCTGGATACGATACTGAGTCTGACTGTCGTACAGCTGCTTGCCTAAACCTTCCCGCACAATTTTTCCTGCCGAATAGAGAGCCGTGAAGTCGGGGTAGCCCTTGCGAACTAAATCCCGCGAACGCCAGGCTACGACGATATGCAGGGAAAGCATTCCCGCCAAAAAAAGCAGCAAAAGCTTTTTATATTTCTCCGGCTTCATGAATCAATCTTTAGGCCAGCCGATTCTACCTTGTGTTCCGGCTGGGGTATTATCCAGCGCAGGTGAATTCTCTCCTCGAAACGCGCCGGATTTTTGTTGCCGTTCTGGTGCTTGGCCTCTTCGCCATGGCGGCCCGGGGTGTAGCCGACCCCGATGTGTGGTGGCATCTACGCACCGGTCAACTGATCATTCAGAATCATCAGGTGTTTCACGCGGACCCTTACTCCTTTACTCGTGCGGGCCAACCATGGATTAACCACGAGTGGCTATCCGAGGTTGCGATGTACGGTGTGTATCGTCTGGCGGGTTGGGGAGGATTGATTGTCGGGTTCTCGGTAATCATCGCCGTTAGTTCTCTGCTGGTTTACTTGCGAAGTCCGGGTCAGCCTTATGTTGCCGGGATATTCACGATATGGGGCGCTGCAGCTTCGGCTCCTATTTGGGGAGTACGCCCACAAATGTTCTCGCTGCTATTGGCCAGCATCTTTCTCTTCATACTAGAGCGTTCAGACAAACATCCGCGGCTGCTGTGGTGGACGGTGCCGCCGCTGACACTACTCTGGGTGAATTCACACGGAGGATACTTTGTTGGAATCGGTCTGATGATCCTGTTTCTAGCCGGTGAGGTGCTGGAAGTAGTGTTTGGTTTCGGGGGCTGGACGCAGTCTGCTCCGCATCTCCGCAGGTTGGTGTTGGCTCTGGTCGCATGCCTGGCGGTGGTGCCTCTGAATCCGAATGGGATGCCTATGTATTGGTATCCACTGGAAACCATCCGTTCCAGCGCCATACAGAATTATGTCGACGAATGGTTTTCGCCGAATTTTCATCAAGCCAAAGAATTGCCTTTTCTCTGCATGCTCCTGGCTACTTTTCTCGCCCTGGGACTTTCCTCGCGACGGGTGCGCGCCCGAGACCTTCTTTTGCTGCTAGCGACCATGTGGTTGGCCCTGCGCTCGGTGCGCCATATCCCGATTTATGTACTCGTCGCCGTACCCATCCTCAGCGGATCGATACAATCCTGGCTGGAACAACGTGGCGCCGCCTCATGGGTCGGGTCGCGGTCAAGTTCTTTGTGGTCACGCCGCATGCTAGTGAATGCAACTATATTGACGACCTTTGTCGTCTTCACCATCGCACAGGTTCGAACCGTGATAAGCCGTCAATCAGAAACCGAAGCCGAGCACTTTCCTGCAGCAGCGGTTTCCTTTCTAGCGAGGCAGCGACCACCCGGGCCAGTATTGAACAACTACAACTGGGGTGGCTATTTCATCGGCGAACTGTATCCCGAATACCGCGTTTTTATTGACGGGCGCACCGACCTGTACGGCGGTTCCTTTATGGATGATTTCTATGCCACTTACCACCTCACGGATGGCTGGAAGGGTCCGATCCAGCACTGGCAAATCCGTACCGTAATCCTACCTCCCGATGCACCTCTGATAACTGCGCTACGGTCCCAGGCGGGCTGGAAGCAAATTTATGCCGACTCTCAAGCCGTCATATTGACTCAAGAGCGCTAGCAAGGGCAGCAGCTAACCTCTTGGCGGAGCTAGCACTCTGCAATATATATCTCGCTTCGGTTGAGCTCCTGAGATATCATAGCCGGGCATATTCAAGGCCGGCCAAGGCAACGAAGTGGAACGGCTGGTCTGTTGTGCATCTCTCCCCCTGTGTAATTTCTTTGCTGTTACGAGGATGAAGACAATGGGAGCAGTGCACAAACTGTGGCGGGGCGAAGCCGGACAAGACATCGCGGAGTATGCCATCATGCTGGCCGTGATCCTAGCCATTGCTGTAGGTACGATTCGACTTATCGGCTCCAGTGCAGGCAACGTATTTTCCTCCGTTGCCAGCGCGGTTCAATAAGTAGTTTCTAGTGAAAGCCAATGCTTTGCTGCGTTTCCCGGGTATAATGCGGCAGATATTTCTTTGCCGAGGTCCTCTGAAAACGGTAGCATCCTTCTGGACCGAATCCTCACCGCGCCCGCCAAAGCATCGGGGCGGCATCCGGGATACAATGTGCAAGAATTTGTCCCTCGACCGGGGACGCGTCGGGTATTATGGGCGAGGGACTTGAGACCGTCTCCTTTCCCTTTCGCAAGCCATTGATTCAGCAAACAGAAGAAATTGCGGTACGAGGTCGCCGATGCGCACAAAATTGCACAAGATCGGGTAGGACTATCTATTGCCTGATTTTCCAGGAGAAGAATTTAGAGTGAAACAGATTCTTTATAGGCTGTGGTGGGAAGACGAAGGACAGGATATCGCGGAATACGCCGTAATGCTGGCAGTGATCCTAGTGATTGTGGTGGGCACGATCCGGCTTATCGGATCCAACGCCAACAACGTATTCTCTTCCGTCGCTAGTTCGATTCAGTAGCGAAACCGGAGCGAAGCTGGGATCGGTTTGCCGTGTGACGCGTCACGCGCGGCTGCGCCCTAACCTGAGATCGAGGGCTCGCCCACCGGCCATATTGCAGCGGCTGGCGGTCCTTTTTGCGCCCAAGGCACTGAACTAGATTTCTGAGGAGTAGCTAATGAATCGCAGCAGGCTTTTGTTAATTGGAGTCGTCGCCCTGGCACTGGGCGCCTTTGCCAGCTTCGCCGTTTACCGCAACCTGCAGTCGAGGACAGGGTCCAACAATGCGCCTGGTGTGGATGTAGTAATCGCAACTGGCGACATTCAGGTTGGGGCCAAGATCGAGGACAAAGATGTCAAGGTGGTTCGTTTCCCCTCCGGCGATCTGCCCCCGAGCTGCTTTCATCAGAAATCTTCTGTCGTAGGCCGCGGAGTGGTGCTGCCGATTGCCAAGGGAGAATTTGTCCTGCCCCTGAAACTGGCCGGTGAGAATGCCGGTTACGGTCTGCCGTCGCTAATTCCGCCTGGAATGCGCGCAGTCTCAGTGCGGGTTAACGAAGTCGTTTCGGTAGCTGGTTTCGTTTTGCCGGGCACCCGAGTAGACGTTTTGCTGACAGGAAATCCGTCGGGCGCAACCGAGCAACAGACAACTACAGTGCTCGAGAACGTCGCCGTGATTGCCACCGGCCAGCGGCTGGAACGCAATTCGGCCGGCGATCCACAGATGACTCCGGTCATCACACTGCTGGTTTCGCCCGATGACGCACAGAAGCTGACCCTCGCCAGTACCCAAGGACGCATTCAGTTAGCGCTGCGCAATCCCCTGGACACCAAGCAGCAAGATTTGGCGACGGTGAAAAGCAACAGCTTGTATAAGAACATTTCTGCTCCCACGCCTGTTGTCCGTGAACGCCCTAAACGCAAGACGGTGGAAATACCTCCTGCGCCTGCTTTTTATACGGTCGAGGTGATTCGCGGCAACAAAATGGACGTGACCAAGTTCTGAGCCCCCATTGAAACTTCCGAGGTCCGAGAATATGTTGATTTGCTCCCGTAACCGGGAGGCTGGAGAAATGAAAGTTTGTACCCTGGCGCTGAAGACTTTGGCGGTCTGGCTGCTGGGCTCGGCGGTAGTTGCCGGATCCCAGGAACAACCACCTTCGAGCTTAACTCCCAACGTGCAACCCGGTGCGGAACAACCAGCTGCTCAGTCTCCTATGACCGCATCTCAGGCGGCACAGCCTGAGAATCAAAGTGCCGCGCCATTGCGGGTGATGGTAGGGAAGTCGCTGCTGATCAACACCACGGAAAGGATCAAACGGGTTTCCGTAACCGACGCCACAATCGCGGATCCGCTGGTGGTAGCTCCGACCCAGATCCTGGTACACGGCCGCACTCCGGGCGAGGTCTCCTTGTTGATCTGGGATGAACTGGAACGTTCGCGCAGCTTCGATCTGCGTGTGGATGTGGACGTCAGCGCTGCCGCCGAAGAAGAAAAACGCGTTTTCCCGGATGAGCAAATCGCGGTCACGCCTTCCCGCTCGGCGATCGTGCTCTCTGGCCACGTCTCCACTGAAGACGTAGCCAAACGCGCCGGCATGATCGCTGATGCCTACTCCAAAAACGTGGTGAACGTGCTGACTTTCGGTCCCGTGGGCGCCCAGGAAGTTCTACTTGAAGTGAAGTTCGCGGAAGTGGATCGCACGGCGACGACTCAGCTTGGGATCAATCTCTTTGCCCCAGGACTGGGGAACACTATTGCACAAACCCAGACAGGGCAATTTGGGAGCATTACAACCACTCGCCCGACACCGACCACAAGTACAACCGGGGGCGTCACCACCACGACGGTATCGCCGTCCACGGTAAATATCAGCGACTTTCTCAATGTTTTTGTGACTCGCACGGACGTCAACATCGGCGCGGTCATTAAAGCACTGCAACAGAAGAATCTGCTGCAGATCCTGGCTGAACCCAACCTGATCGCGGTCAATGGCAAAGAAGCAAGCTTTCTGGCAGGAGGTGAATTTCCCTTCCCCGTTGTGCAACCTGGCAACGGTGTCAACGCGATAACCATTCAATTCAGGGAATTCGGAGTCCGCCTGAAATTCACTCCAGTTATCATGCCGAGCGGCAACATACACTTGAAGGTGGTTCCCGAAGTCAGCACCCTGGATTTCGCCAATGGGCTTACCATTTCCGGCTTCAATGTGCCCGCGCTCAGCACTCGCAGGGCGGACACTGAATTCGAGTTGCAGGATGGCCAGAGCTTCGTGATTGCCGGTTTGATGGACAATCGTGTCACCAACATCTACAACAAGATTCCGGGACTGGGTGACATTCCAATCCTGGGCAATTTTTTCAAGAGCAGGAGCACGCAAAAGAGCAACGCCGAGCTCATGGTTCTGTGCACTGTGCGCCGCGTCTCGCCGAGCAGTCAGCCGCCGGCGACACCCGCGAATCCGAAACCGTTTTTGGATAAGAACAAATTCGATGGAACAAAGCCCTCGGGCAGCGGCAAATAGAAGACAGGAGTTGTGAAAAAGAGAGCAACTCCGGCAAGTCGGTGAAGTAAGAAATCGGTAGGGGCCCAAGCAGGATCAATGCCCGAACTTTCTGTGGTGATCGTCGCGTCAGACAGCGAACAGCGTGCCGTGCTGCAGGTTCTCGTGGACGGCACCAGCGTAGCGCGGGCGGTGCACACTTGTCCCAGCTATCCGGTCGCCGCTACCGATCCAGTCGTGCGCAGGATTCAGACGGCAAACCCCGAGGTGATTCTGGTGGACATTCCTGCTGACACCGGGGCACTCGCTCTTCGGGCGATCGAACTACTTCATCAGGAACTGCCCGACTCTGCATTGTTTGCCATTGGCAGTATGTCTCAGGCCCAGGTGATTGTGAACGCTATGCGGTCGGGAGCGCGCGAGTTTATTGAACGGCCTACTACTACCACCGATCTTCTGGAAGCTTTTGTCCGACTGGCGACTGCGCAGCGAAAAGTACATCGGGAGGGAGCGCGCGGCAAAGTTTTTACAATCGTGAACGCCAAGGGAGGCAGCGGCGCCACCACCATCGCCGTTAACCTCGCCCTGGCCTTGCAGTCCGCCCATGGCAATGTCGCGCTGGTGGACATCGCGCAACTCGGTCACGCCGCGCTGCACATGAATCTCAAGCCGCTGTTCAGCGTAGCCGACGCCATCCGTAATCTTCACCGTCTCGACAGTTCGCTGCTGGAAAGTTTTATGACCCGGCACAGCGGCGGCCTGCAATTGCTGGCCGGAGCAAATACCCCGGTGGGTTTGGAACCTTCAACCGCGGAATTTGCCCGGCTGTTCGACATGCTGATGAGTCACTTCCGTTATGTCGTTGTGGATGCGTCTTCGCGCATGGACGGGACTACTCGGCTGGTGTCGAATCTTTCCGAAACCGTGTTGCTGGTGACTCATGCCGATGTTGCGTCGCTGTGGAGCGCGGCCCGAGTGCAGCAGTATTTAGGAGAAACTGGCGGCCGCGAGCGCGTGCAACTCGTACTCAATCGTTTTCGTAAGATTCCGGGGTTCAGTGAAGCCGACGCTGAAGCTGCGGCCGGGGTGAAGCTGCTGTGGAAGATACCTAATCAATATTTCGCGGTCTCCACAGCCATCGATCGCGGAATTCCGCTGATGCAGCAAAATCATACCGACATTGCGCGTTCCTTTACCGGTCTTGCGGCTCGCCTCACTGAAAATGATGCGGATGTGAAGCGCACGGCGTGGTCGTTGTTTAAGACGGTTTAATTTTAGTCAGACATAATCATGGCAAATTTGCAAACCTTCGAAAGAAGCGAATATCAGCAGGTAAAAGCCGATCTCCATCGCAAGATTCTCGATCGTCTGGATCTGGAGAAGCTGGGCCGGACGCCGGGCGATGCCGCTCGCGAAGAAGTATTGGTACTGATTCGCAACACTGTGAACAGCGAAGCTGTGCCGCTCAGCTTCGCCGAGCGCGAGCGGTTGGCCCGCGAGATTCTGGATGAAATCTTTGGACTGGGTCCGCTGGAGCCGTTGCTCAAGGACCCCAGCATCACTGACATTCTGGTAAACCGTTACAACCGTGTGTATGTGGAACGCGGCGGCAAACTGGAGACCACTGGCCTCAGTTTCAAGGATGACCAGCACCTCATGCAGATCATCGACCGCATCGTCTCGCGCGTGGGACGGCGGGTGGATGAATCGTCTCCCATGGTGGATGCGCGTTTGGCGGACGGCTCGCGTGTGAACGCCATCATTCCTCCGCTGGCCATTGATGGTCCATGTCTCTCTATCCGGCGCTTCGGCCGGGATCCGGTTACGGCGCGCAACATGATCGAGAACAAGACTCTCACCGAACCCATGCTGGAGCTGCTCTCGACCATGGTAAAGGGCCGGCTGAATATTCTGATCTCGGGTGGAACTGGCGCCGGTAAGACCACACTGCTGAACGTCCTCTCCGGTTACATTCCGAATAATGAGCGCATCGTGACCATCGAGGATGCTGCCGAACTGCAATTGAAACAGGAGCACGTAGTCAGGCTGGAGACGCGACCGCCCAACATCGAAGGTAAGGGCGCAGTAAGGCAACGCCAACTGGTGATCAACAGTCTGCGTATGCGTCCCGACCGCATTGTGGTGGGCGAGGTCCGCGGCGAAGAAGCATTTGACATGTTGCAAGCGATGAACACGGGTCACGAAGGCTCCTTGACCACAGTCCACGCCAACTCGCAACGCGACGCGCTGGCGCGTATCGAGAGCATGTTCTCCATGGCCAACTTAAATATTCCGGAGCGGGCGGTCCGGCACCAGATCGCTTCGGCCATTCACACCGTGGTACAAATCGCGCGCCTTTCCGATGGCTCACGAAAGGTGATCGCGATCTGTGAAGTCACGGGCGTGGAAGGCGAAGTCATTTCCATGCAGGATATTTTCGTATTCGAACGGATAGGAGTTGATGAGAGCGGCAAAGTGCGTGGAACTTTCCATGCCACCGGAATCAGGCCCAAGTTCGCCGATCGCCTGGCGACCGCCGGTTGCCGCCTGCGTCCTGCGTTATTTGAATCTCGGATGGAGGTTTAAGAGGCGGAAGCGGAGCTTCGCTCCCAACCGGTATGTTGACCCTGATCGCCATAGCCGTATTCGTGGTTGTTTCGCTCGCCACCTTCGTCATTGGTTCCCTGCTTGACCGGCGCAGCGCTCGCGCCCGCCTGCTGCGTGAACGTTTGGCCAGTGTGGAGAAGGCCGCCGAACGCCAACCCAGCGAAGAACTGGCGTTGCTGCGCGACGAAATGTTGAGTGAGATCCCGGCGCTCGACAGCCTGTTGCGCCGATCCGCCAGAATTACCAATCTCCAGACGCTCCTCTCCCAGGCGGACCTGAAGACCCGCGCAGGCACTATTCTGATGCTGTGTGTGCTCAGCGGTGTGGGGCTGGCGCTACTTGTATTGATCCTAAGTCCATTTCCGCAGTTTGCCTGGTTGGGAATGATTGTTGGCGCCGTGCTGCCGTATTCATATGCGTCCTTCCGGCGCGCCCGGCGATTTCAGAAATTTGAGGAATTGTTCCCCGAAGCCATCGATACGCTGGCACGGGCGGTGCGCGCCGGGCACGCCTTCACCACGGCTCTTGAACTGATCTCGAATGAGATTTCAGAACCCATCGCTTCCGAATTTCGCAAGCTGTTTGAGGAGCAAAAATTCGGACTGCCGGTTCGCGATGCATTGCTGAACCTTACTGAGCGCATGCCTCTGGTGGACGTGAAGTTCTTCGTCACCGCTGTCATGTTGCAGCGGGAAACCGGCGGCAACCTGGCCGAGATTCTGGATAACTTGTCTTATCTCATCCGGGAACGTTTCAAGATCATGCGTCAAGTACGCGTGTATACAGCGCAAGGCCGCCTAACCATGATGCTGTTGATGGGATTGCCGCCAATTATCGTCGTCACGATGTTGATTATGAATCCGACCTTCATTCGGCCGCTATTTGCAGATCCCATCGGCCATACCCTGATCGTCGCAGGCCTGACGCTTCAAACCGTGGGATATTTCATCATCCGAAGAATCATTCGGATTCAGGTCTAAGACATGGCATTGCTGCTGGCAATCGTATTGTTCTTCACCATCGCCCTGGCAGTGTTTTCTTTCGGGGCGGCCGCCTATGCTCCGTCTTCCGTGTTGGGCTCGCGTTTGCGCGCGCTGGGATGGCAGAAAGCTGAGCCGCAGGAGAAACCGGCATTCAAAGAGCGGTTGGAACAGGCGCTCGATCCTTTAAGCCGGGCTCTGCCATTGTCGCCCTCGGAAGTCTCCAGAACTCGAGCATGGCTTATCCAGGCCGGTTATCGCGAGCCGCGCCACCTCACTATGTATGTCGGCAGCCGCGTGCTGCTGGCACTCATCGGATTGGTTGCGGTGATTGCGGCTGCCGGCTTTGATTCTGTGCTTCTGATGGTGAGCGTTACCGCCTTTTGCTTCTTCCTGCCAAGATTCGTGTTGAAGCGCATGATCCGGGATCGGCAGCGGCGCATTACTCTCGCACTACCAGATGCACTGGACCTGACCGTCATCTGCGTCGAAGCCGGGTTGGCATTAGACCAGGCGATGATGCGGGTAGGCGCCGATCTACATCATGCTCACCCCGATTTGAGTGATGAGTTTCATTTGGTGAACCTGGAGATGCGGGCCGGCAAACCAAGAGTCGAGGCGCTGCGCAATCTGACGGAGCGGACCGGCGTAGACGATGTCCGCGCTCTGGTGGGCACTCTGGTGCAAACTGACCGCTTCGGGACCAGCGTTGCCAAGGCGTTGAGAGTGCATTCGGATTCGCTGCGGACGGAACGCCGGCAAAGAGCAGAAGAGCAGGCCGCGAAGACCACGATTAAGATGGTTATCCCCTTGGTGGTTTTCGTTCTACCGTCTATCATCTTTGTCACATTAGGTCCGGCGGTAATCCAGTTAATTAGAACCCTGCTGCCAGAGATGGGACGGTGAGTCAATTGCTACAGAATCAGATGTTCCAGGGCCGAACCAGGGGGTTGTGATGCCGGAACCGGACTCCACAGGATATGCTTTCAATCGGACGCGCCAGGCTTATCTCGCCACCCAGTTGTCGATCGCCGCAACCCATTGGTCACGTCTTCGCGGCCTGATGTGCACCGAAGCCCGAAGTTTCCATGCGGGACGAGGCTTGTGGATTGTTCCGTCTCGCGGAGTTCATACCTTCGCCATGCGCTTTCCGATCGATGTGCTCTATCTGGATGAGGAAAAGACCGTGGTTCATCTGGAACAGGATTTGAAGCCCTGGCGAGTTGCTGCGGTACGCATGCAAGCAGCCTCGGTAATCGAGTTACCCCGCAATATTTTGCACTCCACGGGAACTTCGATTGGAGATGAGATCGAGATCGTTTTGGGACAGGCCCGGGAGGCAAGCACAGAGTGAACGACGCACCCAAACTTCTAGTGGAATGGTCATCGCCGTGGCAGGAATTCGTCACCGCGATCCGGCCCGCAATGGGGAGGTCGGGAGAACGCCTGGCAGGGGAGGCGCGTAGCGGATTATTCCCTTATCGGGGCATGATGGTCTCTTGGGTACTGGAAGCCGCACTTCTGATCGCTGTGATCGTCGTGCCCGCGAAGCTGGCGAGGATGCGTCCCTACACACCTCCGCCGCTCCCCAAGTACGACATTATTTATTTTTCGGGGGAAGAACTGCCGCGGGCCGAAGACGCTGGCGGCGCACAATCCGGACGCTCCGGACGTGCCGGCGGACAGGAAGCCCATCATCGCACCCAAACTATCCGCGTTGCACGTGGAAATTCGCTTCGAGAAAAAGTCGTGGACGCGCCGAAGTTGAATTTGCCGCGTTCCGATTCAGCCGTGGCCAATTTGTTGGCCTTCAAGACGATTCCTGGTCCGGCGCCTGCAGAAGGCTTGAAATCTTCTGCCCGGCTTCCGGCGATGTCTGCGGCCGCCGTGGCCCCGCCGCCGCAGATTGATCGTGACAAGATTCAGAGCACACCTACGCTTGACGCTGCGGTAATTCCGCCTGCGCCCGCGGCTCAACGCGACCTGGCTTCGCTGCGGCTGCCAGGTTCACACGCTGCAGAGGTCATTCCACCCCCGGTCTCGGCTCCTGAGCAAGTCTCGAATTTGAATCCGCAGCTTACGCTGCCGGTACCAACCATCGTGGCACCACCGCCGCAGATTACTCACGAGATTGCTTCGGGACCAGGCTTCGGCGCTGGCGAATTGCGTAAGCAAGTTGTGCCCCCGCCAATTCAAATGGGCGAGAGTTCAGGGGAGCACCGCAATATTGGAAGCTTGGGCAACGCGGCAGTGATACCGCCTCCAGTTCAGCTAGGCAGCGCCTCGTTGCAACATCAATCGAGCGGCGGCTTAGCTGGAGGCACAAGCGTGATACCACCCCCTCCCTCAGTCTCGGCGTCCACTTCTGTCGGCGGGCAAGGAAGCGGAAATCGCGGCTTGGGACGCGGTGGTGCCCTGGATCTGGGGATCGCAGCTGCGGCGCCTGCCGCGAGCGGCGGCAGTAACGCGGGCACAGGCGTGGTCGTTTCTAATCAACCTGGATCAAAGGTTGGCGTGCCTGGCAGTGGCGGAGCTGGCTCTTTGGCAATGTCTCCTTCGGGAGGAGAAAAGCCGGGACTGGGTGGTTCCGGTGGCGGCTCTAGCATTGGCCGCGGTAATGGATCAGGCAGCGGATTTTCCGGCGAAGGTTCGGGCGCGGCGAAAGCTGGCACCGGTCGCGGTTCGGATGTGTCCGCGCATAGCGGGATTTCACCTTATCCCGGCACGGGCGGCGCGGGCAGCGGAACCAATGGGAAACCGGTGGTTCCCGGAGTTTCGGTGCGCGGAGGCAGCAACATCGTTACGCTTCCCAGTTTCGGTTCTGACGGAGACCAGGGTGCGGGCGGCGGCCGCTCCTCCAGCACAGATCGTCATGGTTCTGGGATCACGGTCGTTGCCACTTCACGTTCTGGTGGCGCGTTCAACTTCTACGGCGCGCTCAAGGGCGATAAGGTATACACCATCTACATCGAGACCGGCTTGGGAACTGCAGTCATGCAGTTTGCCGATCCCACCTCTGCGGCCCACGCTTACGCGGGCGACCTCACCGCTCCCGAGCCGATGCGCGCCGAAGTTCCATCGGACTTGCAGCGCTCACGACTGGTGATCGCGTGCATTCTCGATCGCTCTGGATTGTTACGAAATCCTCAGGTACTCGAACCCGGTGGCGGCGAGATGACCGGCAAGGTTCTGGCTTCGTTGCCCAACTGGAAATTCCGTCCTGTGTTGCGGGGAGATCAGCCGGTCGAAGTGAATGCAATTCTGGGATTTAATATCGACACCAGGTAGGGCGAATTGCGATTTACGAAGTACGATTTACGAAGTACGATTTTTGATTGTTGATTTTTGATTTTCAGATTTCCAATGCCTCAACCGCTTTGCTGAGATCTGAAATTATTTACATGGCTCTCTGAAAAAGCACTGCAGTGCTGTCCTCATAGGTCACCTTCCACACCGGCGTTTCTTTCAGGATGTTGGCTAACGAACCTCCTGCTGGCGCCAGCACCAAATGGACCCGTCGCTCGTTCAGGAATTTTTCCCAGTCCGGCTGCACATGCATCACCTTTAAGTAATCCTTTAAGAAGTCGTCGCCATACAGATCGTGGCGATCGTCCACAAAGACTCTCGCCTCGGGGAAAAAACGGTAGATCAAATACCCTCCCCAGTAGTCGGGTGCGAAGATGGGGTCATTGATGCCGCGCTGGGCAATCACTTCGACAGCCTGCACTGGAAAACGTTTGGCGTCGAACTGCGCGTCCATGACCTGCTGGGTACCCAGCCTTCCATATTGTATGCAAACCAGGAGCCCCAGGAGCACTGCCATCGCGGGCCAGAAATGGCCCCGGAATCGCAACTCCATGTCAGTCATGCGAGACGCAAATGCACTGCCACGCGAAATCAGTCCTCGCAGCCACGACGTCATCTTTTGCAAGGCGTCAGTGTCGAAGATGGATGCCGACAGGATTGGCGCTACGATCAGCGTTAAAAGAATCGACGAGACCGACAGATTACGCGACGCGTACAAGCCGCTATAGGCCGCGAAAATTATCACCAGCAAGTGCGAGAGCCGCAGCTTTTGGCGCTTCGTGGCCACCGCTGCCGCTGTGATCAGCAACATCGCCGCGAAACATTGCTGGGCCACGCCATGAAAGTTTGGCGAGAGAAATTCGTCAATGTGATTCATTAAGAAGCGGTTGAAAAGATATGAACAAATGTGGACATGCAGTTTGTAACCGTAGGGGTTTACAAACGTAGCCAAGACTGAAAGCAGGCTCGCGATCGCCAAACGTTTCAGCCATCGTCCGATCTTCGGGCGATCTTCTCTATTTGAGAAGGATCGGATCAACCCCGCGATCAGGTAGAGTCCACACAGTGCGATACCGAGCAGAAATCCGCCGTGAAGATTAGTCCAGAGCAGCATGATCACTGGCAACCAGAGCAAGCGGCGGTCCTGCTCAGGATGAGCCGCAGTTTCTGAAGCGGTTTCTGACGTGTCCAGCAACTGAAACCAAATTACTGTCAGAAGCCAACTCAACACGTGGGGCCGCGCAAAAAAATGGATGGTGGAAGCGCCCACCGCCAATAACAACAGGATCACCGCTACAGGCAGGCCTCCTCCCTGGCGCAAAGTGAGCCGAAGCACGAGCGCGAATGTGGCGGCAATCACAGCTGCGGTAAAGAACACGACGCCATTCAATCCAAGAGCCTGGTAAATCGCTGCGATCAGCACGTCGTATAACCATTCCCAGGCATACCAAGGTTGGCCGTGCATGGTGTACGAAAACGTATCAATGCGAGTGATTGAATGCGTGAGCAGGATTTGTTGTCCATTGCGAATATGCCAGCCGGTCCCGGCATCTTTCAGCAGACGCGGCGCCAGCGCTCCGTAGGTCAGCGCGATGAGAAGAACGATGAAGATGAGGTCTGCGACCGACGGTATGAATAGACGGAACCAGGCAGGGGGTATGCGAACCTCTGTGGACCCTGATACCCGACGTTCAACGGTTTGCGATGGATTTCCGATCAAGTCGCTGGCCTGGAACTAGAAGCTATCTCATAAATGGCCCGGAAGTGTTGGATTCGATAAGTGGTTTAAGCGCCTGATTACATAAACCATACCCACCTAGAGCTCAAGACCAGTTTTCGTCGAAGGCGGATTGCTTTCGATCTGCCCGTCACTCGGAAACTACCTGGGACGGTCGGAAAAGTCGGCGAATCTCTAATTCGTCCTGCACGTGGCAACTATTAGAGTTATATCGTCTTGCTGTTCGTGAGGGCTGAAGTGCCGAACTTCATCCACAATGGCAACAAGCATGACCTGCGGAGACAGTTCACGATGTCGCCGCAACGCTTCGATCAGGCGTTGCTCTCCAAATTCCTCTCCGGCTTCATTGAACGAGTCTGTTATCCCGTCCGTGTACAGTACCAGTGTGTCTCCCGGAAAGAGTTGGCTTTCCCGAGTTAAGCAGTCCCACTCCGTGAACAGCCCGAGAACAGTGCAAGTGGAATCGAGTCGTTCAAGACTGTCATCTCTCCGTAGCAGAAGAGGTGGATAGTGCCCACAATTCGCATAGCGCAAGCGTCTCGCCTTATCGTCGTATTCCGCAAAGAAGAGCGTGGCATAGGCGCTGTCGGTCGTGTTTTCGTAGAAGAGTTGGTTAACTGATCGCAAGAAACGTTCGGGTTGATCCAAAGCGATTGCACTCTGGCTTCGCAAATTTGCTTGCAAGTTAGCCATCAACAGAGCCGCACCGATCCCTTTCCCTGAAGTATCAGCCATCACTAGTCCAATCCGCTCTTGGCCTAGGTTTAAAAAATCGTAATAGTCGCCCCCGACTTCACGCGCCTGAATGCACATACCCGCATATTCGAGAGTATTGAGCATCGGCAGCTTTTGGGGAAATAGTCTTGCCTGCACTTGTTTTGCGATTTCCAGTTCCTGGGCTGTGCGTCGTTCAGCCTCCAGCTTCTCCGCAGCCGCCCGGCGCTGTGCGTCGATTTCGCGAACGAAGTCATCCCGTCCCACCAGCATGAAAGAGTTGCCGTCCAGATCGTCAAAGCGGGTGAAGATTCCGCCCCACAAGGTAGTCTGTGGCGGATGGTGAAAGCGGACCCCGCGCTTCTGCCACTCGACGAATTTGGCCATGACGTCATCGGTAACAAGAACAGCGTGTTGGGAGCGGCCAATCAGCTTGTATTCTCCGGTATTGCGTTTGGGAGTAACAAGCGCGAGAACGGTATTTCCATCTGGAGGCGCGACTGCCACCCAACGGCCACCGGATTCATAGCTCTCATCGACAACCAGGCCAAATCCAAGCTGGTCCACGTAAAAGCGCAAACTTCGATCCTGGTCACGGACGAAGATGTTGATACATAGAACGCGAAGATAAGGATCCTGCCGATCCAGACGAAAAGCGTGCCGGTCAAGCAAATCCTTTGAAGGAGAGCTACCCATCGTCGCGATTATAAGTCCAAAGGCTTCGCATTCGGCTGCCGGTCGAGGCGAACTATGCGGCTGTTAGCGAAAAATCGCCCATACACTCTTTAACCGGATCGTGAGCGTAAGCGCTTGTTTTCGACAGTTGAGGAGTCGTTTATTTCCAGTGCTGTTGTTCGAGACTCGTGACGGTCAGCAAAACAGACGTGTGGTGGTGTCCCGTGCGCCCCGAACAGAGAACCTGTCGCAACACCTCTTTTGCCAAATAGCACCTTAAATCGCTTGTAGTCTCCTGGATTGAGCACCAGTTGCACTCTACGGACATTTTTCTGGCTGGGATTGAGGTCAGGTTCGGCCTTGTCCTGACTCACACAAATTGGCGAATCCAGATTCAGCAGCCAGTACGTTTCGGCCTTGTCGCCCTTGCGAATGTCACGATAGTTCGGCGGCCCTGCAAAAGTCTTGCGATGTAGTGTGCCGTGAAGTGCTACGAGGGCGGGTTCGTACGAACGGCAGCCTGCGGGCTCAAGCTGTGCGACGCAGAGAACGGGCAAAATCACTACCCAGAAAGCCCCGGTCCTCACCAACGACATAACCAATTGATCCTCGTCCGAGGTGATTGTATTGTGCCCTCCATTTGCTGTTGAAAAATCCCCACTTCACCAGCAATTTCCACACAGGCCATTTATGAGATAGGGATAGGTGCTAAGTTCCACCAGGTTAATCGAAATTCGCGAAACTTCGGAAAAGACGAATTTTCCCGATGGGGCGAAATGAAAAGGATCAAGCGATCTTACTGCCGGATTTCCCGGCGAATACCGGCTCGCGCTCGAAGGCGCTTTCCGGAACCGTCTTTCGCTTCCGAAATGACCTCAACCAGTTCTGGAAGGATTCCATGTAAGTATAGAAAACAGGTGTGATGTAAAGAGTCAGCAACTGCGAGAAGACCAATCCTCCGACGACGGCCAGACCGAGCGGGCGCCTGGACTCCGCTCCCGCGCCGAATCCCAGCGCGATTGGCAAGGTACCCATGAGCGCCGCCATGGTGGTCATCATGATCGGCCGGAAACGGAGCAGTGCGCCTTGATAGATGGCTTCCTTCGCCGATTCGCCGCTTTCCCGCTGTTTCTCCAGCGCCACGTCGATCATCATGATGGCATTTTTCTTCACGATGCCCACCAACATGATGACGCCCACGAATGCGTAGAGATTTAGATCGAGATGGAAGATCATCAGCGTGAGCAGCGCTCCAAAACCGGCGGACGGCAAACCGGAAAGAATCGTTATCGGGTGAATGAAGCTCTCATACAAAATACCCAGCACCAGGTAGATGACCAGGATCGCCATCAACAACAGCAGCCCTAAGCCGCTGATCGAGGATTCAAAGGCTTGTGCCGTGCCCTGAAAGCTGGTGCTGACGGTTGCGGGAAGCATTTCCCGGGCGGCCTTGTTGACGGCGTTGACCGCGTCTCCCAACGACACTCCCGGACGCAAATTGAACGAAACCGTCACCGCGGGCAATTGTCCCAAGTGATTGATGGTCAGCGGCCCCACGGTCCGCGTGAGTTTGGCGACTGCGTTCAACGGCACCAGTTGTCCGTTGGTAGAACGAACATAGAGCATCGATAATGCGGACGGATCGAGCTGATATTGATTTTCTAATTCAGTGATGACGCGATAAGCATTATTCGGCGCGTAAATGGTCGAGACTTGTCGCTGCCCGTAAGCGGAGTAGAGCGCGTCTTCTACCTGTTGGGCACTAACCCCGAGACTGGACGCTTTGTCGCGATCGATGTCTACGTTGACCTGTGGGTTCTTGATCTGCAAATCACTGGTCACGTCTTGCAGTAGTGTCCGGAGTTGGGGATCGCTTCGAAGCCGGTTTTCTAGCTTGGGCTCGTTTTGATAGAGTTCGTCGGTATCCGGCGACTGCAGAGTGAACTGGTATTGGCTCTTTGTGAGCTGGCCGCCAATGCGGATCGGGGGCAGCAACTGGGGAAAGGCATTGATCCCCGGAACGGAAGCCAGCTTGGGACGCAACTCCTGAATGATCTCCATCGCCGACTTGCGCTCGTTGCGCGGCTTCATGCGAAGAAAAATTCGGCCCGCGTTGCCTCCAGCGGCCGTCGACATGAATGAATCCACCCAGGGCTGCTGAGCCACGACTTGAGTCAATGCCAACTGATGTTCGACCATGCTGTCGAAAGAAATACCTTGAGGACCTTCGGTGAAGATGAAGATCTGGCCCTGGTCTTCATCCGGCAAGAAACCTTTCGGAATCACAATGAACATATAAATCGTCGCCACCGCGACGGCGGCCGAAACTGCCATGGTCGCGACTCTGTGTCGCAGCGTGAATTGCAGTGTGCGGTCGTAAACCCGCAGCATGCCATCGAAAAATCGCTCAAAGAACGACCACAGACGTCCGTGATGGGTCTCGGCTTCCTTCGAGGCTCGCAAGAATCGGCTGCATAACATGGGAGTGAGACTGAGTGACACTACACCGGAAACAAGAATCGCCGCGCCAATGGTGACAGCAAACTCATGCAGTAAGCGTCCGAGAATGCCTCCCACGAACAGCACTGGGATAAATACCGCGGCCAGCGACAGGGTCATGGAAATAATGGTAAAACCGATTTCGCGCGCGCCACTGAAAGCGGCCTGCATGGGAGGCTCCCCCATTTCCATGTGGCGCACAATGTTTTCCAGCATTACGATGGCGTCGTCCACCACAAAGCCCACGGAGAGCGTCAATGCCATGAGTGAGAGATTGTCGAGCGAGTATCCCAGCAAATACATGATGGCGAACGTGCCCACAATGGACATGGGCAGCGCCATGCTCGGAATCGCCGTGGCCGACAGATTTCGAAGGAACAGGAAGATGACGAGAATCACCAGGACCAGCGCCAGAAACAACGTGAACTTGACGTCATTCACTGACGAGCGGATCGAGACCGATCGGTCATAGAGAGTGGCCACGTCCACCGACGGCGGCATTACGGTACGAAAACTGGGCAGCAGTGCCTTGATCGAATCTACGACTTCGACGGTATTGGTGCCGGGCTGGCGTTGAATCGCCAGAATGATCGCGCGGCGCAAACCCTTGGAGTCGTAAAACCAACTCGCTGTCTTATCGTTTTCAACTCCATCCACCACCGAACCCAAGTCCTTGAGCCGAACTGGAGCGCCGTTGCGATAGGCCACAATGAGCGGCTCGTAATCAATCGCCTTCTTGAGCTGACCACTGGCTTGAACCACGAAAGCCTGATGGGTGCCGTAAAGCGTCCCGGTGGGCAGATTCACATTGCCGTTCTGAATCGCGGTAGTGACTTCATCGATTCCAATCTGACGGCTGGCTAAAGCCTTGGGATCGAGTTTGGCGTGAACCGCATACTTTTGTGCGCCAAAGACACTGACCTGGGCAACGCCACTCACCATCGAGATGCGCTGTGCCATCAGTGTTTCCGCGTACTCGTCCACATCGGAGAGACGCAGAGTGGGCGAACTGAGCGACAAGTAAAGAATCGGCGAGTCCGCCGGATTCACCTTCTGATACGAAGGCGGACTGGGCAAGTTCTGCGGAAGATCTCGCGCCGCCTTCGCAATCATGGACTGAACGTCCTGAGCGGCGGCATCCAGACTGCGGCTCAGGTTGAACTGCAGCGTGATCTGTGTGGAGCCCTGCGAACTCGAGGAGGTCATCGAGTCCACGCCGGCGATGGTGGAAAATTGCTTCTCCAGCGGCATGGCCACTGCGGAAGCCATGGTGTCCGGCGTCGCTCCGGGAAGGCTCGCCGAAACCAAAATCGTAGGAAAGTCTACATTGGGCAAATCGCTCACCGGCAACAAGCGATAGCCCATGACCCCGAACATCAGGATCCCGAGCATGACCAGGGTGGTCATCACGGGCCGGCGAATGAAGAGTTCGGCGACGTTCATGACTACTCTCCCCGCGCTCGGGGATTCTGGGAATTCTGCGCAGTCCCTGTGCTGTTACCGGTTGTAGATGGAGTGACGGCAGCCTGCTTCAATTCAACTTTGGCTCCCGGCACCAATCGTAATTGCCCATCCGTCACCACTCGCTCTCCGGGAGTGAGGCCCTTGTCGACGACGGCTTGTCCATCACTGCTTCGGCTCACAATCACGGGGCGTGTTTCCACCGTCATGTCGGGTTTAACTACGAAAACGAATTGTCCCTGCTGTCCGTTTTGAATGGCTTGCGAAGGAACGACAATGGTGTTGGGCTGATCGGCAAGGGTTAAGACTACGTCCACAAATTGCCCCGGCCATAGGCGGCGGTCGGGATTGGCAAACTCTCCTTTTATTTTGATGGTGCCCGTGGCTTGGTCCACAGTATTGTCGATAAAACTGAGCCGGCCGATCGATGGCCCTCGGGTGTCGTTGGGGATGTAAGCCTTGATTGGAAGTTTGCCGCCACTGGCGTATTTCTTTATTTCACCCAGATACTGCTCCGGCACGGTAAAGGTGGCGTAAATCGGCTGCACTTGGTTGATGCTGACCAGAAAGGGAGTGTCATTGGCTTTGATCATGTTGCCGCGATGGATCATTAGCGGACCTGTGCGCCCGTTAATTGGCGAATAGATCGAGCAGTACTGAATTTGGACGCGAGCGTTCTCGACTGCAGCTTTGTCAGCGCGAACCGCTGCCTCGAGAGCGTCGGCATTGGCCCGCATCTGGTCGTACTCCTCTCGGGACACTACTCCTGAATTCCACAACGCTTCGTAGCGGCGAGCCTGGGTTTGGGCGTTGGCAGCCTGGGCCTGATCTTTCGCCAATGTGCCCTCTGCTCTTCTTAGATCTGCTTCCAGCGGCCGCTTGTCGAGGGTGAACAGGAGTTGGCCTTTCTTAACATCGTCACCTTCTTTGAAGAACACGCCCGTCAGTTCGCCGGTGATCTGGGTTTTGATGGAGACATTCGAATACGCTTCGACTGAGCCGATGGCCTTGACCTGCAATGGAACGTTCTTCTGCTCGACCTCTGCCGCCATAACCGGCACCGAGGGATTGCGCGGCGGAGCCGCTTTGGTGCCGGTGCATGAGTTCAATAACATGAGAACAGCGCATGCGAGAACCGCCGATGCACCGCGACGAAGTGTCTTAGCCAACATGATTGCTATGTTCCTGTTTTCTGCGATTGCGATCATTACTACTATTGCCGTTATTGAATTTCTCTGCCCGTTGTGAGGATGCAATCTCAGAGGCAGACAGCATGCCTTGCAGCCATAGCTGGGCTAGTGTCTTGCTTACTTGTTGGACGGAAAAATTCTGATAACGTTTCCCCCCAAATAATTCCTGAATCCAGGAATGATAGATCACCATTCCCAGGAAACCTCGGGCCGCAAGCAAGGGATCCACGGCCCGGAATTTCCCATCCGCACTGCGTCCGCGAATGTAATCCGCCAGCACCTCGTAGGATTCCGCTACATAAGTGCGGAAGAAGCGGTGAGAGAGGCGGTGGTTTTCGAGTGCGCTGTACAGCAGTAAACGAGATAGAGTCTGGTCTTTGGCTCGTCGCTCCAAAATCTGGGTAGCGATCCCAGAGAGTATTTCCAGATCTGTGCCGCCCGCGCTGAGCCGTTCTCGCATATGTTCGCCGGGCGCGGCGGCTGTGATTTTGCGCTCGATGACTGCCCAATAAAGCTCATCTTTGGATGCAAAATGGCGGAAAATAAGAGCCTCGGTCACACCCGTATGTTCGGAAATTTGTTTCGTCGTGGTCCCTTGGAATCCCTGCCGGGCGAAAAGCTGGGTCGCCGCCTCCAAAATCTGTACCCGGCGGTCGGCCGCTGAATAGCGAACTTGAGCTGTCGCCATAAGTAAGTAAATACTTACTTATGATATAGATGGAGCGCGATATGTCAAGGGCGACCGCTGTGCCAGGCGCCCCGGTTAGTCGCGGTTGTGGGCGGAGCTGAAGCGATCTCCCCGAGAGGCCTCTTGGGGAAAACGCCAGCCGAGTGCCAGCTTGCAGCAGTCCCGAAGGGACGGCACAATTTAGCCCAGCGCTTTTAGCCCTGGGACCGCGCCAAAGGGACTAGAGTCCCGGAGGGACGAAACACCGCCAAGTCCCAGAGCCGGCACTACGGGAGCCATCAGAAATTCCGGGTTCCTTCCGCATTCCCCCGAATCTTATGAATAGGGGTTTTAACTGGAGCCTATGGAGAAAATCACACCGCACGTGGTCATCATCGGCGGCGGCTTTGGTGGCCTCATGGCTGCACGGAAGCTGGCCCGCTCCCCGGTTCGCATTACGCTGATTGACCGCAAGAATCACCATACCTTTCAACCTCTGCTCTACCAGGTGGCGACGGCGGGACTCTCTCCTGGGGAAATTGCTGCGCCTCTTCGTTGGATTCTTCGCGGCTGTCCTAATATCCAAGTCCTGCTTGCTGAAGTTGAAGACTTCGATCTCTCGCGGCGCGTGGTCAGACTCTCCGGTGAAGAAATTCCCTACGACTATCTGATAGTGGCTGCGGGCGCGAGCCATGCCTACTTCGGCCATGATGAGTGGGAACCCTTCGCTCCTGGCCTCAAAACCATTGAGGACGCGCTGGAACTTCGCCGCCGGATTTTGCTTGCCTATGAATTGGCTGAGCGCCGCGCCGCTAACGGCGAAGAGGAACTGCCGCTAAACTTCGTGGTGGTTGGCGGCGGACCGACGGGAGTGGAACTAGCGGGCACACTGGCCGAAATTGCCCGCCGCGTCCTGGCCAACGAATTCCGCTCCATCGACCCCAAACGTACGCGCATTCTGCTGCTCGAAGGCGGTCCCCGCATTCTGCCCGCTTATCCGGAAGACTTGTCGCAAAGCGCTGCGGGGCAATTGCAACGCCTTGGAGTAGAGGTCCATACCTCCACTTTAGTTACTGGCATCGAACCGGCAGAGGTTCGGATAGGCGAAGCTCGTATTCCAGCGGCAGGTATTTTGTGGGCCGCCGGCGTCGCAGCATCTCCTCTGGGAAAAAAGTTGGGCGTTCCCGTCGATCGCGCCGGGCGAGTGCTGGTGAATCCCGACTTGAGTATTGCTGGGCATCCGGAAGTCTTTGTCATTGGCGACTTGGCTGCCCTCAAAGATGAACACGGTAAGCTGCTTCCCGGAGTCGCGCCGGTAGCCATGCAGGAAGGAACGGCAACGGCGAGAAACATTCAACGCGATCTGCAACGTAAGCCCCGGCAGAACTTTCACTACGTAGACAAAGGCAGTCTCGCCACTATCGGTCGCGCCGCCGCCGTCGCTGACTTCGGGAAATTCCATGTTTCCGGCTTCATCGCCTGGCTGTCCTGGCTTTTCATTCATATTTTCTTTCTCATCGGATTCCGCAATCGGCTGATCGTATTGATCCAGTGGGCGTGGTCGTATTTCACTTACGAGCGAGGCGCGCGGTTGATTACCGGCGATACCCGATTGCCGGGTTGGGACGATCTGGAATCGACGCATTCCGAACGTCCCAAACAGCGGGTAGGATGACTGTGACTAATGCTTCGAACATTACTACGGTTGTAGTTGCGCATCCATTGGCTTACTCTGGTCCAAAGTCATGAAACGTAACACCAGGTCGGACTGGTTTTCCGCGTTCATTGTTGGTTTCTTGCTGTGCGGACTTCCCTGCCCCGCTTCCGCGGAAATCTTGAAGATCGTAGTCAACGACACGATTCATCCCATCACGGATGAGTACATAGGCCGCGCCCTGGCTGAAGCTCAACGGAATAAAGACCGGGCGCTGTTGATTGAATTGAACACTCCCGGCGGTCTTCTCGAATCCACGCGCAACATCATCGAGAAAATCACTGCAGCGCCAGTTCCTGTCATCATTTATGTCACGCCGGGGGGAAGCCGTGCCGCATCGGCGGGGTTCTTCATCCTGGAAAGCGCGGACGTAGCGGCCATGGCTCCGGGGACCAACACGGGAGCGGCTCATCCTGTCACCATCGGCGGCGGCAAGATAGACGACGTGATGAAGCAAAAACTGGAAAACGATTCTGCCGCGCTGATGCGTTCCGTGGTTTCCAAGCGCGGCCGCAACGTTGAGATCGCTGAAACGGCGGTGCGTCAGTCCAAGTCTTTCACCGAGCAGGAGGCCTTATCTCAAAAGCTGATCGACTACATTGCTCCCAGTGAAGAAGACCTGTTCAGGCAAATGCAGGGAAAAACCGTGAAGCGATTCAATGGCCAGACTGAAACTCTCAGCCTGGTTGGCGAGCCGGTGCGCACCTTCGATATGACTCTGAAACAACGCATCCTGGCTTTCATCATGGATCCCAACATCGCATTCATCCTGCTCGCCATCGGCGCCTTGGCGCTCTATGCGGAGTTCAATCATCCTGGTGCGGTGGTGCCCGGAACAGTCGGTGTGGTTTTTATCTTGCTGGCGGTATTTGCCCTCAACCTGCTGCCCACGCGCTTCGCAGCCGTGGTGCTGATACTGGCGTCCTTTATTCTTTTTGCAATGGAAGCCAAGTTCGCAACTCACGGTGTGTTGGCGATCGGCGGAATTGTCACCATGGTCTTAGGAGCGCTGCTCCTGGTGGACGCGCCTATTCCTGAAATGCGGGTTCACCTCCTGACCGCCTTGGCGGTCAGCATTCCGCTGGCAATCATCACCGTATTTCTGATGAGCATTGTACTGAAAGCCCGGGCCAACAAGATTGTCACAGGCGCTCAGGGCTTGGTCGGAGAAATTGGAATCGCGCAGACGCCGCTTTCTCCGCAGGGCAAAGTCTTCATTCACGGTGAAGTCTGGGATGCCGTCTCTTCCACCAACATTCCTGCTGGACAAACCGTGGTTGTGCGGCAAGTCGATGGGTTGAAAATTCAGGTTGATCCTGCATCTTCAGCGCAGAGAACTCCCGCAGCAATCGTGGTTTAAAGGCGTATTCCCGCATCTCCAGAGACAACACCGTCTTACATCGAAATGCCTCAACCGGCACTGGAATTGCGTTACAATTCGCGGCAGCAGCATCCCTGACAATCAGGCGCGGAGGCGCAGATGGGCCTTTCATTGACTACCATCGCAATCATTATTTTCGGTCTATACCTCTTGAGCTCAATCAAGATTCTGGCCGAGTACGAACGCGGTGTCATCTTCCGGCTGGGACGGCTTTTGCCGAATGCAAAAGGGCCAGGCATCATCCTGGTGTTCGCTCCGATAGACCGCATGGTGCGCATTTCGTTGCGCCAGGAAGCTCTCGAAGTGCCCCCGCAGGACATCATCACCCGCGACAACGTTACGTTGAAAGTCAACGCTGTTATCTTTTTGCGCGTGATTGACCCGAACAAAGCGGTGGTGGAGGTATCGAATTACGTCTACCAGACTTCGCAATTTGCGCAAACCACATTGCGCTCCGTGCTCGGCGAGCAAGAATTGGATGAACTGCTGGCGCATCGTGAAAAAATTAATCTTCGCCTACAAAGCATTCTTGATACCCACACCGCGCCCTGGGGCGTGAAGGTGGCGAATGTGGAAGTCAAACAGGTAGACATGCCGGAAACCATGCTTCGCGCCATGGCCAAACAGGCTGAGGCCGAACGTGAAAAGCGTTCCAAGATTATTCACGCGGAAGGCGAGTTTTCGGCGGCTCAGCGCCTGGTCGACGCCGCAAAACTACTGGCGACAGAACCGGTCAGCGTGCAGTTACGCTATCTGCAGACTTTGACGGAAATCGGTGTGGAGAAGAACACTACTGTGGTGTTCCCCGTCCCGGTGGACATCTTCTCCGGCGTTCAGAAAATGTTGGGCAAATCCGCCGGAGACGGTTCTCCAACTGTCGCCAAGGGCTGACTTCTCCGGCTGGAATTAAGACGAGGTAAAAATGGCAATCGCGGCTTCGCAAGACACGGAAATCACTTTGGGTACTGGCAAGATGCTGGTCCTGTTTTTTGGGCTAGTGGCTCTGTGCGCAGTTTTTTTTGGTATGGGATTCTCATTCGGAAGAACCTCGGTCAAGGCGGCGGGCAGTGATTCTGTTCCCTCGACCACTACTGCGAGTGGTCCACTGCGTTCGCCGGCTGTCCGGTCCCCCAATGCCAATCCCAGTCCGTCTGCTGATCTGACGTTTTACAAAACAGTTGGACAAAACAGCAGCGATACCCAGTTAGCCACCAACGATCGCGGAAGCAATACTCAAGACGCGGGAGCCGCGGCCTCCGAGGCAAAAATCGATCCTGCGAATCCCGCTCCGCCCGCGTTGAATGGCTATTACGTGCAGGTCGCCGCAGTGAGCAAGCAAGAAGATGCTGAAGCACTGGTCGAGGCGCTAAAGAAAAAGCAGTACGCCGCATTTGCCAACAACACACCTACCGACAAGCTTTTCCATATTCAGGTCGGCCCCTTCCCCGATATCAAGGATGCCGAAAACATCCGCGCCAAGCTGGTAAGCGATGGCTACAATCCGATCTTGAAGAAGTAGAAAGATCCTTTGCGAAAATCTCGCCGATGACTCGGGCCTGCTGCTCAACTAATATCTCGTATGCGGATTTGCCGATTCAATCGCTTCGTAAGATCCTTCGCTAAAAATCCGCTCAGGATGACAGTTCGCGGATAGTGCTCAACTATCTGCTGAATCTCTGTTCCTTCCACGGATCTCCATACATGTGATATCCGTTCTGCTCCCAGAATCCCGCCTGATCATGATCGAGGAATTCCAAGCCGCGAACCCACTTCACTGATTTCCAGGCATAGAGGTGCGGCACGATCAAACGCAAAGGATATCCGTGCTCGGGGGATAACGGCTCGCCGTCATGACGGGTCGTCAGCAAAACTTCCTCGCGATCGAGATCGGCCAGTGGCGCATTGGCGGTGAAGGCCTGCTCAGCATGGATCAGCACGTACGCGGCTTCCGATTTCGGTTTAACCCGGCGCAGCAACTCCTGAAATGCAACTCCGTCCCAATGGTTCTCGAATCGGCTCCATCGCGTTACACAATGAAAATCGCTGGTGCGCTGAACCTTGGGCAGAGCATTAAATTCGTTCCATGGGAGCTTGAGCGGCGACTCTACCAGTCCATAGACACGAAAATCCCAGGTTTTCGGATCAAAACGCGGCACCGAACCATAATGAAGGACTGGCCATTTCAAAGTGAGCGATTGTCCCGGAGGCAAACGCCCCGCGCTTTTCATCGCCTGCTGCAGTTCCCTGCGATCTTTGCCTTCAAATAGCATAGGACTCCTAAACCCAGTCCTTCTTTTATATTGACAGGCGTCAATTCACATTTTATTCCTATCTTGCCATGAGCACGCCGGAGGAGACCCTAAATCGGATTTTGCATGCCGTCGCCGACCCCACCCGGCGGAAAATCCTGCAAGCGCTCAAGGAGCGCGGAGCCTGTTCGATTGATAAGGACGTCGGCCTTTGCGCTTCCGATATCGAAGCACGCGTTCACCTTTCGCAGCCCACCATTTCTCATCATATGTCCATTTTGATGAAGGCGGGCCTGGTGGAAGGCAAGAAACTTGGCCAATGGATGTGGTACCGGCGCAACGAACCGGCTCTGCGTGATTTTGCGAAAACGTTGCGGGAAAGTTTATAAGAGGGGCGACAAAACTATTTCCTAGCCGGCGCTTGCGGCTTGTGCCTTTTGCGACAAGCGTCGAGCTTGCGCAATCAGGTCGGCGACTTCGAAAGGTTTCACCAGGTAGGGCAGATTTTGTTCCTGCAGAAAACTGCGGATTTCGGGTTCTAGCACGCTGGAAAAAGTGAACAGCATGTGCTTCTCCAGGGCAGGACAATTCTGCAAAGTCCAGCGGTACGCCTCTTGCGCACACCATCCGCCCAGCATTTTTCCGTTCAGGATGAGCGCATCAAAGGTTTCGCTTTGCAGGCGCGATTTCATATCCTCGCCACTCATTACCGTAACTACCTGTGCTCCAGCGCCGGTCAGCACATCGCGCTCAAACTCCAGCACGGCCTCTTCATCCTCCACCAGCAATATCCGACCTTCGATGGCAAGTTCATGTCTCGGAACCGGCAAGTTTTGTTCCCCAGCCGGCGTGCGACCCGCGGACGGAAGCCGTACTTCGATAATCGCGCCTCCTTCCGGCCGATTGCGGGCGGTAATATCGCCTCCATGTTCCTTCACAATTCCGTAGCAGATGCTCAGTCCCAGACCGGTGCCTTTCCCAACGCTCTTGGTGGTATAGAACGGATCAAAAATGCGGTTCGGTTCCTTGATGCCCGCTCCGGAATCGTGGAATTCCGTATAAACGTTTCCGTCTTTTGCGTAGATGCACACTTTTAACGTGCCTCCCTTACCGGCTTCCAGCAGGGCGTCTACGGCGTTGTTGATGATGTTGAGAAATACTTGTTCCAATTGGTGAGGGTCGGCGGTCACTGCTGAAATCGCCGCTTCGATCTCGCGCTCCAGCGTGATGTTGTTTACTTTCAGATCGTAATCCCGCAGGGCCAGAGTCTCGTCCAGCACTTTGCGAATATCCACTTCCTGTTTCTGCGGTTTGCGCTGCCGGGCAAACGAGAGCAGGTTCTGCACGACGCGATGGGTGCGCTGTGCCTGTTTGAAAAGCTTACGCACAAAATCTGAAGCTCGCTCTTCCAGTCCCTCGCCTTCCAGAAGCTGGGCATAACCCAAAATCGCCGTCAGAGGATTATTGAGCTCATGCGCGACTCCAGCGATTAGCTGTCCTACAGCCGACATTTTTTCACTCTGCAGCAACTGCTCCTGAGCGGTCCTCAACTCTTCATACGCACGGCAGGTCTCTTCATATAGACGGACCTTTTCGATAGTAGTGGACAACTGCCGCCCAATTGCCACCAGCAGGTTTTCATCGTTGCTGGTGTACTCCCGGCTCTCGCGGCTGCTGATACCCATAATTCCCATGGGTTTGTCTTTGCTCCACAGTGGCAAGTATTCGGGTGTGATTACTTCCGTCCGAGAACGGGTGACCAGATCGCCAAAACCATCCGGCAACTTGACTTCCGAAAGGCGAGCGCGGTCGGCACTGCGCTGGCCCCAACCGGCGCGGCGGCGGAAAGTCGGTTCCTCGCTCTCGCTCAGGTAAATGGAGCCGGTTTCCGCTCCCAGCAAAGAAATCACCTGGCGCAGGGTCAAATTCAAGATCTCGTCCAGATCGAATGACTGAGTCGCAATCACGGCCATCGCATTCAAAGCATTCAATTCGCGATTGCGCCGCCGGATTTCATCTTCGGCGCGCTTCTTCTCCGTCATGTCAAGCAGAAAACCTTGGTAGCGTTCGATTTTGCCGCTGGCATCCCGCGTGGCAAAGCTGCTTTCCATGGCAGTCAGCAGCACTCCATCCTTGCGTCGAAGCGTAACTTCAAAGTTACGGACGTAGTTGTGTAACTCGACCTCGCGGCGAAAAGCATCACGCTGTTCAACCGAAACGTAGAGCTCGGTATCAATGTTCAGCGCCATCAGTTCTTCACGGTTGCTGTGCCCCAGCATGCGCACGAAAGCGTCGTTGCAGTCCAACAGTTTGCCATCGTGGGTGACAACGAATACTCCTTCCTGCACTTGTTCGAACAGCAGCCGGTACTTTTCTTCCGCCACGCGCCCGTCGGTGGTATCCCGGACCACGTGGATGGTGCCTCGTTGCTTGCTTCCCTGGTCGGTGAACGAAGACGTGGAAACCATGGAAAAGCCGCCGAAGCAGGGATCGACGCCCTCGTGAAAACCCTCGTCATTTGTTTTGCAGTAGGGACATGCGGTCCAAGCTTCACGAGTTCGCGGCAGGACCGCCTCGCACAGATTGCCCACGACGTCGGCGGGAGCGCGGCCCAGGCGTTGGAGCAATGCGTGGTTCGCCTTCACCACCCGAAATTCGGAATCATGCAGCAGGACAAAATCCTGGATGGAATCGAAGGTATTCGTCCACTGCCGCTGCGCGCGCAGGATTTGTTCCAGAAGCCGCACATTCTCTACCGCGAACCCCAATTGCTGCGCACAGGTCGCGAGAAATTCCATCTCTTCCGAGGTATAAATGAACGAATGACGGCGTCCAAACATAAGAGTGCCGACGGAGGATTTCTTTCCCTGCACGGGCACTACCACAACATGGTGAAAGCGTTCGCTCTCCAGGAATGCCCGCATACTCTCGCCGGCAGTAGAAGCCTTAATCACCGTTGGCTTGCCTTCGCGCAGAACAGGTCCCAGAGTTTCATCCAGGGCGGACGAATCATGGTCGTCCACAAATTCTTCTGAAAGCCCGATCTGTTGTGCCACTACCAGATCGTCGCCTTCGAGCAGATAGACCCAGGCAGCATTCGAACGCATCAGCCGCTTAAGCTGGTCGAGGGAGGTCACCATCATCGGCCCATGTTGCTGCGCGCCAGCAATGCTGGTCATCACAGTGTTGATTGCGCGCAAGCGCCGGGTGCGCCCCTTGGACTCGTCAAAGACAATCAGCAGAATTCCCAAACTAAAAATCAGGTCTGCGATGGGAGCAAGGCCCGGTGGAAGATAGACATTCACCGGCGCCCAGTCCAGATGCAACCACAGCAGACTTACGCTCAGTATCCAGGGACCAATTTCCCATCGTGCCCAGCGAAAGCGCAGCAACTGAACGGCTGCGGCCAACGCGATAATTCGATAGGAGACCTCGAGCGCCACGCGCAGAATAATCGAATCCGGCCACCATAGAACCCGAAGCACCGCGTAGGTGATGACCGTGGTTGAAATCAGCAGTAGAGGCAGCAACAACTTACGGGCGTGGGTATACACCAGGACTGCAGCAGCGAAGAGGCATACCGCAAGAATGAATTCCGCCTGGGAAATTGCTGTCAAGTAGCTCGGAACATGGTCTCCGCCACCCCGTAGTGTCCAGCGGGAACCGAAATACGCCATCCATCCCACAATCCAAACCAGCAGATAACGCTCGCGAAAGGTGCGAAACACGAGGAGGCTGGCTATGAGGATGATCAGGGCGAGAGACTCCTGCGCCATCAGCTTAGGGACAGCGATGTCCCCGACCGTGAACCAGGTCCACCAGGCAGGCATATTCCTCGCGATTAAGAAGGCTGCGCTCGCCTCTTGATACCATGCCCGGTGGCCTTACCCGGCGGTTTTCGCCGCCCAAATGGTTACTTTCGGAATCTGAGAAGTAGGATAGAATGACGCTACACTGAACCAGCCCATGCCAGCCGAGCGAATCCTGGTTGTCGACGACGAGGAGACTATCCGCGAGATTGTCTCGTCGATGCTGACCCACGCCAACTATAAGTGTCGGCAGGCCGCGTCCGGCCTTGAAGCAATCGCCCTACTCGATTCCGGCGAAGAGTTTGAACTGATGCTCTCCGACCTGATGATGGCCGACCTCGACGGCATTGGCTTGCTCGAGCGCACCAAAGAAAGATTCCCAGACATGCCCGTGGTCATGGTGACCGCGGTCCACGATATTTCCGTGGCCCTCGCCGCTATACGCAACGGGGCTTATGACTACCTGCTGAAGCCTTTCGAGCGCGAACAACTACTCGCCACGGTGCGGCGCGCGATGGAGAACCGCCGCCTCAAGCTGGAAAACCGCGCTTACCAGACCAATCTTGAAACGCTGGTCGCCGCCCGCACCGAACAGTTGCGCAAGGCCATGGCCGATCTGGAGCGCTCCTACGACATCACTCTGGAAGCGCTGGGCGGTGCCCTCGACCTCAAAGATGCCGAGACCGAGGGACATTCCAAACGAGTTACCGCCTTCACCATCGCTATCGCCAAGACGATGGGATTAAGCGCCGACCAGATTCGGGTAATTGCCCGTGGGGCGTTTTTGCATGACATCGGCAAGATGGCCATCCCGGATGCCATTCTGCGCAAGCCTGGTGCTTTGGACCCTAAGGAAGTCGCGCTCATGCGCGAACATTCTTACCATGGCTACCAGATCGTGAAAAGAATTCCGTTCCTCCAGGAGGCGGCAGAAATCGTCTATGCCCACCAGGAACGTTTTGATGGAACTGGCTATCCTCGTGGACTAAAGGGAGAAGAAATCCCCCTGGGCGCCCGCATGTTTGCCGTAGCCGATACTCTGGATGCTATAACTTCCGATCGTCCCTATCGGCCCGCCCAAACGCTCACCGCAGCTCGGGAAGAAATCCAACGCTGGTCGGGGCGCCAGTTCGATCCAGAAGTGGTGAAGAAGTTCCTTTCCATGCCGGAGAACATCTGGGAAGATCTACGCAAGGAAATCGATTCGCGGATCTATCGTTTCCCCTTATCCACTGCCGCCAAAAGCTCCTCTTAGACTCCGCTTCAACTATGCCAGACAGTTTGCCGGGAAAATTGCATCAATTCCACTTGACCAGAGAGCCGATTCTGACGAAAGAACGGGCATGGATTCCCAGATCCGCGCCCTTTCTTTTTCACTCCACTAGTCCGGCCCAAGTTCCAGCAATGTTCGCGTTCTTTGAGTAACAGCATTTCGGGCGTATAAATCTATTGGTCTTGTCGGGGGAGAAATCATGAAAACTTCTATGGCATGGATGTCACTTGTAATCCTGACTGGCGCGTTCGGCCTGGCGCAGGATCGGCCAACAGTTACCGCCCAGCCCAACACCGTATTCGTCGGCGCTGACGGCAAGTTTGAAGCGAATCCCGACACCGCGCTGGTGCAATTCAACATTTCTGCCCAAGAAGAAAGTTCGCGGGCAGCCTATGATCGCGCCTCTAAGTCAGCCGAGCAGATCCGCCAGATCCTGCGCTCCAATGGAATCGAACCCAAAGCCGCCGAAATTGGATTCTTTTCTCTGCAGCCGGTTTACGATTTCAGGACTGCCAAGCGGAAACTGGTGGGATACCGTGTGAACACGAATGTATCGTTGAAATTGAAAGATTTTTCCAAGATCGCGCCCATCGTGCAGCAACTTGCCGACACTGATATCACGGAAAATCAGACAGTCAGCTATACCCTCGACGACATCGATGCCGCCAAGACCCGCGCCGTCGAAGACGCCTACCGCCGCGCCCGTGAGTCGGCAAATGCCGTGGCTCGTGCCGGAGGGCGCAGCCTGGGAGAACTTTCTTACGCTTCAGTTGATACTTTCGAGAATGTGCGGATTGTGGCTCCCATGAATGCACGTGTGATGGAGAGTATGGGCGCTGCCGCCAAACTTGCCGCGCCCACCGCCGAGTTCAGCCCTCAGAACATCCAGGTTACGGCCCATGTGAATGCCATGTTCGCGCTAAAGTAACGCGGCGTCCCGCCGGCAGTCGCGAGACATCGTCGCACGCGGGGCCACCTACCTTACGGGCGGGGGAATCCGATTCGGATCCAGTGGAACGGCGCGCTGAAAAACCATCTCCACAGTCGTGCCGGCATCCAGTTTCACGTCGTTGCCACGTGACAGCAGGGCTATGGCGGTCCCCACTACCCCTCCCGCAGCCGCACCGATGGCGGCTCCTTTTCCTCCGCCACTTAAGCCGCCAATCACCGCACCTGTGCCGGCGCTTTGAGCGACTGTCCCAACCTTCTGACCCGTTTGCCTGTCTTGGCGGATGGTGCCTTCCTCGCCCTTGATGG
The DNA here is from genome assembly GCA_001914815.1 of Acidobacteriales bacterium 13_2_20CM_55_8. GTDB lineage: Bacteria > Acidobacteriota > Terriglobia > Terriglobales > Acidobacteriaceae > 40CM-3-55-5. The sequence continues at coordinate 21,793 of MNDG01000151.1, read as the reverse complement.
ATGTCTTCTCGGCCCCGGGCACATTTTCCACCGCCCCCGGCAGCAGCACGGTGTAGCCGCTGGGATAGATGAGCGTGGTGAAATGCATCAAAACTTCAGCCCGCCCTTTGATTCGTCCTGCACGCTGCACGTGGGTGATCCGTCCCTGCACGTATGTCCCAGCCGGAATCAGGACACGATTATCCAGCACCACGGGAAAAGTGGTCTCCGCGTACACTGAGTCTCCTTCGCGCGCGCTCTTGGTCGAAACCGCATGCTTGAGTGCCAGTGGAACTTTTGTGCCGGCAGGAATGATGAGCTCATTCGTGCTGGCCGAAGTGACGGGCGACGATGAAGTCGTCGCGCTACTTGGATGAGCAGCAGGGCTGGCTTGAGCCAACACCAACGAGGAGAGCAGAAGTACAATCGCGATCGTGTGCATGGAAGACCTCCCCACCAAATCAAAGGCGGCGGCAGCCGAAAACAGCAACTGAGTATAGACCGCAATTAGTTTCCGATGAAGGTAGGATGCCGCCACGATGCGAAAAGGTTTCGTGGGATGGGGACTGACCGCGATGCTATGCGCCGGTCCGTTTGAACTGGCTTTCTCTTACGTTTCCCATGAATTGTGACTGCAACCGCTGGGCGCATCGTTCGCCGCACAGGTGGAGCGTACCTTCTTTCTGTGCAATCTCCTCGTCCCACGCGCAAAGGTAAAGCAGCGGCCGGTTGTATTCGCCAAAGGATGTCCACATCAGCCACCAGCGGTCAGTTGAGCCTTTCTGCACACCGCAGTTGGGACCGGCACAACGGTAGAAGGGATTGGCGAGGTTAGAGGGTCCAGCATCCATTACACGACTCCCCGGGGCTCGGAAAATGTTCGGACAGGTGTGCAGACATTGTAATTGAACTGCTGGCGAGTCGGGCGCCGATCGTCTACTTGTAGATTAGGTATTTCTGTCGCAGCTTTTGGAATTTCTCCAGCGGCTCGCGCCAGTCCTCCGCAATGCGACGTGCATCTTGTCCTTGAGAGATGGCGTCAGACACCGTCTGATTCACCAGCAACTCAATCATGCGTTCCATGTGAAATTGTTGGGGATACAGTTTGTGTAAAGCCGACGGCAATTCGATGCCCAGTTGAGGAGCGTCCAAGGCATTGCGGTCCGTAACAACGATGTTCACCCCGGCACACTTTTCGGCCGCATAAGTGCTGGCGTTGGGAGTGAAGGTTACCGGCACAAAACGAACGCCGGAGATATTTCTGGCGTTCAAATACTGCGTCAGTTCGCGGCCATTGATCCACGGAGCGCCCACGATCTCAAAGGGAGTGTCGGTTCCGCGCCCAACCGAAACGTTGGTGCCTTCAATCAGAGCCACCCCGGGGTAAAGCGTGGCTTCGGTGAGGCTGCGCAGATTAGGTGAGGGATTGATCCAGTTCACGCCCGTCGAATCAAACCAGTCGCCGCGTATCCATCCATCCATGGCCACGACTTGCAGCCGGGCGTTGATGTTGCGCTCGGCGTTAAACATCTGAGTCAATTCGCCGATTGTCATGCCGTGACGCACCGGCACGGCGGCGTAGTTCACGAAACTCTCGCGACCGGGATCGGGCATCGGCCCTTGCACGAACGAACCCGTGATGGGATTAGGACGGTCCAGCACGATGATCTCAATTCCGGCCTTGGCCGCGGCTTCCAAAAAATAACCTAAAGTAGTTTCGTAAGTGTAGAAACGCACGCCTGCATCCTGAATATCCACCACTACCGCGTCCAGATTCTTGAGAACCTCGGGCGAGGGACGTCTGGCAGCATCGGTAGCGCCATAGACGCTGTACACCGGAATTCCGGTGGCAGCGTCTTTCGAGTTCCCTACCTCGGTGGTATCGAGGGTGCCAGTGACCCCGTGCTCGGGGCTGAATATGGCGTCCAAAGAAACTCCGGGAACCTCGGCCAGGACGTCAATGGTGCGGCGTCCCTGAGAGTCGACTCCGGTCTGATTGGTCAGCAGCCCGATTTTGTTCTTGGCGGTAGCACCTCGCAGCACGTCGAAGTTGTGCGCTTCCAAGACGTCGATTCCGGTTTGCACCGAGCCATTGCGTACGGACAATCGGCGGGCCGCAGTCTGGGTCTCGTTATAGCCGGTAATACTTTTCAATCGCAGCTGTTCTTTTTCACTGACGGTCAGTGGCAGGGCCGCGACTACGGCAGTGGCAATCTTCGCGCGCAGCGCAATCACATTTCCCTTCCCGCGCGGATGAATGGAATTGGTGAGCAAGATGATGTAAGTGCGGGTGGTGGGATCGATCCAAATTGAAGTGCCGGTCCATCCCGTGTGCCCAAACGAACCTACTGGCAGGAGTTCGCCGCGATTACTCGACAAAGGAGAATCGATGTCCCAGCCAAAGCCACGCAGACTGTCAGATGTGGGCGGCTGCTGCGGTGTAGTCATCTTCTCCACCATCAGCGCAGGCAATACCGCGCTGCCCTTCAGCAAAGCCTGGGCAAATTTCGACAAATCTCCTACCGTAGAAAACAACCCCGCGTGTCCGGCAACGCCTCCCATACGGCGTGCGGTGGGGTCGTGTACAATTCCGTGCAACATCTTGCCCTGCTCGTCATACTCAGTTGGCGCAATTGCGGACTTCCAAGCCGCTGGCGGAAGGTAGCGAGTATGCGTCATCCCCAACGGAGTGAAGATGTTCTTCAGGCAGTAGTCATCCTCCGATGTTCCGGACACGCGTTCGATCAACGCGCCCAGGACAATGAAGTTGATATCGCTATAGAGAAAACGGGAACCCGGGGGGATGGCTGGCGTTTCGGCGAAAGCCATGGAAAACGCCGTATCGTGTCCCTGCCAAGCCTGCGCCAAGTCGAGATCTCCCCGCAGACCGGAATAATGCGTAAGCAAATTGCGGACCGTAATATCTTCTTTGCCGTTTTGCGCGAACTCGGGAATGTACTTGGCCACGGGATCATTTAATCGCACCTGGCCGCGCTCCATCAGTTGCATGATTGCGGTCGTTGTAGCCACCACTTTGGTGAGAGAGGCGAGATCGAAAATCGTATCCAGCGTCATCGTTTCGCGTCGCGGTTCGAGAGACCGGTTGCCAAACGCCTTGCGGTACATCACCTGCCCGTTGTGCCACACCAACAACACTGCACCCGGCATCTGGCCTTGGCGGATTGCGTTCTGCACGATGGAATCGAGGACACCGAGCCGGTTTGGGGGACCTGGTTTGCCGGCCGTGGCCGCGTGCGCACTAGCAGAAAAAATGAGGCTGCTGAACAAAAATGCGGTAGCGAGCAGGCAGGATGCGGACCGCTGGATTCGCGAATTTGCCCTGATTATGCGGATATCCCGACTCTACACAACCGCCGCCCGATTACTCAAGAACCTCAAGGAGGGGGTACCGTGTGTACCACTGATTCATCGTTTATCCGAATACTGTTTTGACGCGGCTTGAAAATTCGGCACTTAGCACTTGGCAGTTAGCATTTAGCCAGCCCATGGTATTTTTTGCGTATCGAGCACCAGGCCCCATTTGGCCAGATGCTAAGTGCTAAATGCTAATTGCTGGGTTTCGCAAAGTCACCTTTACCCGCTCTGCGAACTTTGCTATAAACCGAACATCGAACAAACTAAACCTTTGTCAGAGAGTCCCTCCTCCCTGAATACCGCATCCAGGACTTCCGCGCATTTTCCTGCTCCTGCTTACGAGCAGCAGGACGCGGTCTTCTCGCCTGCCTTTGAGGTATTGCAACAAGCCATTGCACAGCACGCTTTCCCCGCTGCCTCGGTCGCGGTAACACGTCAAGGAAAACTGGTCGCACTGAAGGCCATTGGCAGCTTTACATATGATCCGCAGTCTCCGGAAGTGACCAGCGCCAGCATCTTTGATCTGGCTTCGGTTTCTAAGGTCGTAGCCACTACTACCGTCGCCATGATTCTTTACCAGCGCGGTTTGCTGGATTTGGAAATGCATGTCGTTTCCGTTGTGCCGGAATTCGCTGGACAAGATGAGCGCCGCCGCGAAGTAACTTTGCACATGCTGCTGGCCCATTCGTCGGGGTTGCCGGCATATGAAAAACTGTTCCGGAGAGCTCCTACGAAAGATCAGTTGCTGGATGCGGCCTTTGTGATGCCGTTAGTAGCGGATCCAGGCACCCAGGCCACCTACAGTGACATCGGTTTTATCATTCTTGGAATTGCGCTCGAACGCATTGCGGACGAACCTCTTGACCGATTCTGCCAACGCGAGGTATTCGGCCCACTGGGCATGGCCCACACAGCTTTCAATCCGCCTCCGGCTTGGCGACCTTCGATTCTGCCCACAGTCGATGACCGCTCTTTCCGCCACCGCATCATTCAAGGAGAAGTTTATGACGAGAATGCCAGTGTGCTGGGAGGCGTGGCCGCTCAAGCCGGCGTATTTGCCCCAGCACACGACGTCGCCGTCTTTGCCAATGCCATGTTGAACGGAGGACAACCCATCCTTCATCCGGAAACGCTGGCCGTCTTCACCCGCCGCGAACCGTCACCCGCAGGTACCTCTCGCGCGCTTGGATGGGACACGCCTTCCTCCCCCTCGCAGTCCGGAAAATATTTTTCTCCGCATTCTTTCGGACATCTCGGCTACACCGGCACCTCACTGTGGATCGATGCTGAACGCCAGCTCTCAGTCGCCTTGCTTACCAATCGAACCTGGCCCGATGCCAGCAATAAAGCCATTCAAGAGATCCGTCCAAAATTTCATGATGCGGTCGTCGAAGCGCTGGAGGCAGGCCGTTGAGAGGTTCAGTAAAAAAGCAACGCACCGACTTAGTCGGTCTCGTCACTGAAAAAGCGAATCCGGCTTCGGCGGACCTGGATCTGAAACCATCGCTGCAACTGGCGCGCATCATGAATTCCGAAGATGCCAGAGTCGCTGCCGCGGTAAAGCGTGTCCTGCCACAGATCGCACGTGCCATCGACATCATCGCATCTGCTCTGCAACGAGGCGGCCGTCTCATTTACGTCGGCACTGGCACGAGCGGACGCATCGCTGCACTCGATGCCGCCGAGTGTCCGCCTACATTCGACACTCATCGCCAAACAGTGCAGTTCATCATCGCCGGAGGGTTAAGAGCTCTGGGCGCGGCAGTAGAAACCGACGAGGACTCTCCTAAGCTCGGGGAGCGCGAGATCGCGAAGAAAAAGCCAGGGAAAAATGATGTAGTGGTGGGCATCGCCGCCAGCGGACGCACTCCATTCACGGTGGCCGCCATTGCCTACGCTCGCCGGCATGGGGCGCAGACCATCGCCGTCACCTGCAACCGCAATTCTCCCCTGGAAAAAGCCGCGGACCTGGCAATCGTTACTGAGGTTGGTCCCGAGGTCATCTCCGGATCCACGCGCATGAAAGCGGGCACCGCGCAAAAGATGGTCCTGAATATGCTTTCCAGCGGAGCCATGATTCGCCTGGGCTACGTTTATGGCAATCTGATGGTCAACCTACATCAGAAAAATGAAAAGCTAGCGGATCGCGCCTTGAGAATCCTGCAACTTACCACCGGCCTGGGCAGAAAAGCCGCGCAAAAGGCGCTTAGAAGGTCCGGAAACAGCATTCCCTTGGCATTGGTGATGTCAGAAGCACAGGTCAGCCGCGCCGAAGCTCAACGGGCGTTGAAGGCTGCGAATGGCCATGTCCGTCATGCCATTGCCGCAGCGCGAAGTTTGTAGGAAGCCGTCGTTGGCGTTGGCCGTGGGTCCTTGATGGTAAGCGAACGGCCGGCGACGAACGACAACGACACCCAGCCATGCCCTCCCGATTAATAATTTCCTCACTGTTGTCCACCTTATTCCCCGCTAGAATGGGAGCGATGGGGCTTACGCAAGGAATTATTTAGATATGGACAAATTCGTGATCCGCGGCGGAAATCCGCTGCTGGGGATAGTTCGCGTCAGCGGGGCTAAGAATGCCGCCTTGCCGGCTATGGCCGCCGCCATTCTCACGGACGAGCCCGTCATCCTGGAAAACATTCCGCAGGTGCGCGATATAGAGACGACGCGCAAGCTGCTGGCAGCGATGGGGGCTGAAGTCGAACTCGGGTACGGTCGCGCCCAGCATCGCACCACGCTCTGCTGCCGCAATCTGACGTCACCCGAGGCCTCCTACGAACTGGTCAAGACCATGCGCGCCTCGACTCTTGTCCTCGGTCCGCTGGTAGCGCGCTGCGGACGCGCCCGCGTTTCACTGCCGGGAGGCTGCGCCATTGGATCTCGCCCCATCGATCTGCACATCAAGGGACTGGAGCGGCTGGGCGCAGCCATAACTCAGGATCACGGCTATGTGGAAGCCAGCGCGAAACGTCTGCGCGGCGCGGAAATCGTCTTCGACAAAATTACCGTGACTGGCACCGAAGACTTACTGATGGCAGCGTCGCTCGCCGACGGTGAAACTGTTATGCAGAATTGTGCGCGCGAACCGGAAGTCGCCGATCTGGCCGAACTGCTCAACAAAATGGGCGCTCATATTGAAGGTGCTGGCACTGCCACGATTCGTGTGAAAGGTGTGAGCAAACTCCATGGCGCCCGGCATCGCATTATTCCTGACCGCATCGAGGCCGCCACTTTCATCATTGCCGGAGCATTGACTGGAGGCGATTTGAATGTGACGGGGTGCGATCCTCGTCATCTTGACGCTTTGTTGCAGAAGCTGGAAGAAGCCGGCGTGAAAACTGTCCACAGCGCGGATTCGGTACGCGTGATGGGCGATGCGCCGCTGAAAGCCTCCGACATCGTCACCGAGGAGTATCCCGGATTCCCTACCGACGTGCAGGCACAATATATGGTTCTGGCCACGCAAGCGGAGGGAACATCCATCATCACAGAAAATATTTTCGAGAACCGTTTCGTGCACGCCCAGGAACTAGTGCGCATGGGAGCGAAGATCAAAATTGAAGGACGGCGCGCCGTGGTTCAAGGCAAATCTCCGCTCAGCGCCGCCGCCGTGCTGGCTTCCGACTTGCGCGCATCCGCATCGCTGGTGTTGGCCGCCCTGGTCGCGGAAGGCGAATCCATTATCGACCGCGTCTATCACATCGACCGCGGCTACGAACACATCGAGGAAAAACTGCGCGGCGTAGGCGCCCAGATTCGCCGCATCGGGGAAATGCTTCCTAAGCGAGCCGTGGCTCCAGCAGTACGCGCCTGAAGCAAACTCGAGTTTCGGGTGTCCGGTTTCTGGTTTCTAGTCTCTGCGCCAACTTCCACGCGGTATCCCAAGAGTTCGAGGAGCACGGAAATCCACGAACTCTCACTTGACGTCCGCCCCGCCTGCGTGTACGTTGCCCCTCTCTCGGGAAACGTCCAATCAGAAGGAGGATGCTATGCAGCGGAAAGCCATATGGACCGCGGTCGCAGTCGTGTTGCTCGCGGTGCTGGCAGTCGGTCAAGCTCAGCCAGCGGCGGAAGAATATCTTGACGTGTTTACTGTCCAGGTCAAACCAGAAAAACGCGCGGACTTCGACGCCATCACCAAGAAAGTCGCGGCGGCTAATCGGCAGAACAATGGCGATGCCTGGCTCGCCACGGAGACGGTTTACGGTGTAGGAGATCGTGTCAGCTTTATCAGCATGCGCCATACCTATGGCGAAGTAGAAAAAGCCTTTGGCACATTTTACGGGGCGATACAAAAAGCGTACGGGAAAGCGGCAACTGACAAGTTGTTCCAGGATTTCAGTCAGTGCCTGGTAAGTTCACGGTCCGAATTCCGTCGCCGGCGCTTCGATCTGAGCAGCAACCCGCCGGCCGATCCCGCGGCTATGGCGAAGCTGCTCGGAGAATCCCGCTGGTTGCGCACCAACGTCGTTCACGTCCGGCCAGGCCAGGTTGCGAACTTCGAGGCGCTTCTCAAAGATGTGAAAGCGGCGCGCGAAAAGGCCTCACCCCCGCTAACAGTCTTAGTCTCCCAAGCGGTGGCCGGCCAGGAAGGCACCGTCTTTTATGTCACGACCCTGCAGAGTTCTTTAGCGGGATTTGATTCGATCCCACCGATTCAGCAAACGTTGGGAGAAGATGGCTATCAGAAGTTTCTCAAAACGAATGCCGAAGCGGTCTCTAACACAGAAACCGTGATCAGCCGGTTCTTGGCCGATGCCAGCAATGCACCAGAGCAGGTGGCTTCGGCTTCCCCGGATTTCTGGAGACCGAAGGGAACCGCGGCAGTCAATGCGAAGGCAAGTGCCGCTAAAGCACCTCTGGTAAAAGCCAGCAGTAAAACCAAAATAGCGGAAAAAGAGAAGCAGTGACTAGAGAGAATTTAGTCGTCTGATCGGGGGCATTGTGCACGGGAGTTCCACGGTAGAACTTCTCGTACAATGTCCCCCTTCTGCTCTCCGCATCCCCTCGCCGAGTGGCCCCACCGACGAGATCCCCTGTCAATTACCTGCGTAACTTTGTCGATCGGCACACTCCGTCATAGGCTTGCCGTGGAGGCGTGCGGAAAATGAAAAAAACTGGATTACTTCTGACGTTGTTGGTCGCGTCGCTGCCGAGTGTCGCTCAGACACAGCGGCCCGCGGTCTATATTGCACCGCAAAATGGTTTTGAAACTTACCTCGGTGCGGCGATGGCGAAGAAGGGCGTTCCCATCGATATCGTCATGGACCAGACTAAAGCTGCCTACTTGCTAAAAGCCGCACCGGTCGAGGTCAAACAGGAATCCACCGGAGCCAAAATCACTCGTTGCCTGTTCGCTTCTTGCGCAGGGATTGAGGACAAAGGAAGCGTTTCTGTCCAATACATTGAAATCAGTTCAAGCAAGATGCTTTGGGCATACTCGGTGAACAAACAGAGAGGCGGCAACAAGAACCAGCAATCCATGGCTGAGGCGGTTGCCAAACACCTCAAGGACTTCATCGAACATAAATAGGGTTGCGCTCGACCCTTACAGGATCTTCCAGACGAAGTGTGCCAGGAAAGCTACCAGCAGCAGAGCGCCGACTCCGCAGATCCAGATCAGGAAGTTGGCAGTCAGTTTCGGAGAGTTAATTTCTTTCTTGTCCATGAAGCAACGAGTAGCGCTGGCGGGACGCCGTCGCTACCTAAAATGGGGGATAGTTCGCGAACAGTGAATCGTCCCTTCTGACAGGCGATGTCGGCTCGCTGTTCTCGGGAAAATCGCAAAATATCGGGTAATACGTTGGTCCCTTGGAATTCCACTCCACTAAATGGCAATGGGGGGCGACGTAGTTCAGGGTGCCGTCTTGTCTGAATACCGGTTGATGACAGCGGGAACCGTCGCAATCGTAAGCGGCTTCAATCTGGATACCAGCACTTCGCGGTCTGCGTTCTTCAATCGGGGGAAATAAGGTTTGCATAAAAGCGCCGTACCTTGGATTCCAGCCCCCTCCTACAGGTTTCCCGGTAGGCGAAATTATTTTAGACCGCGCTAGAAATGCTTGTCTTTGTCCTTTTCGTATTCTTTACGTTCCTTTTTGTCATCTTTTCTCTCTTCTTTACAATCCTTTAGCTGGTCCTTGGTACGTTCCTTCCATTCCTTGACTTCCCGCTTCTGCCGTTCCTTCAGCTCTTCACACCTTGCGCTGGATAAGGGACGACATCTGGCAAGTTCATCCCGTTGTCGGTCGCGAAGCTCTCTAGCCTCGAGCTTATGACGCTCTTTCAGTTGTTTACAGTGCGCCTTTTCTGAGGATCCCTCGCGCCCTCTGTCTTGGGCAAAGGCCGATGGAAACACGACGGTCGCGATTGCGAACACGGCCGTCAACACAGCTAAACGCGTGCACTGCGTAACAAACCTCTGCCGTGTAAGTTCGATTGCGTAGCGACAGGCGACTCGCCTGTCGACTTTACTGGTTTCACGCCTTAGTGACGCGGCGGTCCACCATGTCCACCCCGTCCGTTATGCCCGCGCCCACGACGACGTCCTCCGCCGCCACCGCCACCGGGACGGCCGCCACGTCCTCCGCGGTCTGGACCACGATCAGGACGATCGCCGGATCCGGTTTGTGGGGCGTCACGATTAAAATTGGGTTCGGGCTCGTCAGGAAAGTCGCCGCCGCCCTCGATGGTGATGGCTGCAGCTGCAGTTTCGGGTGCCGCTTCACCTCCGCCCATTTTTGCCCGCTGCTCTTTGAGGATGGCTTTGCGCGACAGCCGAATGCGGTTGCCTTCGACGGCCAGTACTTTCACCAGTACCTGATCGCCCTCTTTCAGTTCATCGCGGACGTCCTTGATACGGTGCTCGGCCACTTCGCTGATGTGCAGCAGGCCGTCCAGTCCGGGAAGGATTTCAACGAAGGCGCCGAAATCAGCCAGGCGCGAAACCTTGCCAAGATAGGTTTTCCCTACTTCGGCGGTCGCGGTGAGATCACCGATAATCTGCAGAGCTTTCGCGGCAGAAGCTTCGTCATTGGAAGCGACGTTGATTTTGCCCGAATCCTCCACGTCGATCTTCACACCGGTCTGCTCGATGATGCTGCGAATCATTTTGCCGCCCGGTCCGATCACGTCGCGAATCTTGTCCACTGGAATTTGAAGGGTATAAATACGCGGCGCAAACGCCGAAACTTTTTCCCGCCCCGTGGACAAAGCTTCGTTCATCTTGTCGAGCAGGAACATACGGGCGCGCTGCGCCTGGGCGAGAGCCTCACGCATGATCTGCGCCGTGATGCCCCCGACCTTGATGTCCATCTGCAAGGCAGTGATGCCATCCCTGGTGCCTGCAACTTTGAAGTCCATATCGCCGTAGTGATCTTCAGCGCCGGCGATGTCCGTCAGGATGGCGTACTTCTCGCCTTCCTTCACCAGTCCCATTGCCACACCTGCGACCGGAGCCTTCAAGGGAACGCCCGCATCCATCAACGAAAGCGAGGCCCCGCAAACCGTCGCCATCGATGACGACCCGTTCGATTCAAGAATGTCCGAGACCACGCGCATCGCGTATGGCCACTTATCTTCCGGCGGCAGCACTGCGGAAACCGATCGTTCGGCCAGCGCCCCGTGTCCAATCTCTCGACGCCCTGCCCCACGCAAAAATGCCACTTCCCCCACAGAAAACGGCGGAAAGTTGTAGTGGAGCATGAAGCGTTTTTTGGCTTCGCCTTCGAAGACTTCCAGGCGTTGCATGTCGTCGCTGGTGCCGAGGGTGGTGGTAACTAACGCTTGGGTTTCGCCGCGAGTGAAAATTGCGGAACCGTGGGTGCGCGGCAGGACACCGACCTCGATGGAGATGGCGCGGATCTGATCGAAGGCGCGTCCATCGGGACGGCGTTTCTGGTTGATCACGGCCTCGCGGAAGATTCTCTCTCGCAGAATTTCGTAGTAGGTTTTGACCTTGGTCTGCGCGGCTTCATCTTCTTCCGGAAGAGCAGCCACTAGCACTTTTTTCAATTCCCTGACCAGCGTGTAACTTTCTGCTTTCGGATGCTTCTCTGTATCGAGGCGCTCGGTAAGATCGGCGCCGATGCGCGATTTGAGATCGCTGTAATAACGCTCATCAAATTCGGGCGCGGTAACTTCCCGCTTGGGCTTACCGGCTTTTTTCCGAAGGTCATTGATGGAGGCGCAGATTTTCTTGATTTCAGTGTGGGCGAACTCGATGGCGTCGACCACCGTCTCTTCTTTTACTTCTTTGGCGCCGGACTCGATCATCACAATGCCATCCGCGGTGCCGACCACCATGATGTTGATCAGGCTGTCGCGCATTTCGCTGTAGGTTGGATTGATGATGAATTGGCCACTGACCAGGCCGACGCGCACTGCGCCGATGGGGCCGTTGAATGGAATATCGGAAATTGTCAGTGCAGCGGAGGCACCATTGATGCCGGCCACATCCGGATCGTTCTCGGTATCGGCGGAGAGAACGAATGCAATCACCTGAGTTTCGCAGCGGAAGCCTTCGGGGAAAAGAGGGCGAACCGGGCGGTCAATCTGGCGACTGGTAAGGATTTCGCGCTCGCTGGGACGTCCTTCACGCTTTATGAATCCGCCGGGAATGCGTCCGCCAGCATAGGTGTATTCGCGGTAATCGACCGTCAAGGGGAAGAAGTCAATGCCTTCGCGAGGATCGGGGTTGGCGGTGGCAGTGGCAAGAACGACATTATCGCCCATGCGCACCACTACTGCGCCATGAGCCTGCCTGGCCAATTTTCCGGTTTCAAATGAGATTCGTTTACCGCCGGCTAGATCAACAATTACTTCATGCGTCATAATTCATGTTCCTTCTGGGCAGGAGGAGAGATCCTGGAGGGCCAGTAGAGAGTTTGGAGATGGCCGGAAACGCACCTCTGGAAGCTGCAAATATCTTCAGCACACGCTGAATGGGAAATTACTTACGCAGCCCAAGCTTCTGAACGACGGTCTTGTAGCGTTCGGAATCGTATGTCTTGAGGTAATCCAGCAGGCGGCGTCGCTTGCTGACCAGCATGAGAAGACCGCGGCGTGAACCATGGTCTTTCAGGTGCGTTTTGAAGTGTTCCGTCAGGTGACCAATGCGCTCGCTTAACAGCGCGATTTGGACTTCTGGACTGCCCGTGTCGGTGGGATGCGTACCGTACTGGTCAATGAGGGACTTCTTCTGCTCTCTGGCTAACACTAAGCTGGTGCACTCCTGTCGTCAGTTTCGATTTTTTCTTTGTAACTTCATTGAGGGTAACACGTTGCAAAGAGGGTGTAAAGTGAGAGAGAGAGAGGCCTGTAATCAGCCCAACGGGAAGCTAGGATTTGACATCCAAGAGAATACAGGAATTCACGTTTTATGCTGCCACGGTGTCCTAAATGCGGGTTTGAAAATAAAGAGCAGCACCGCTTTTGCGGAATGTGCGGAACGCAACTGACGGTGCCGGTTTCGGTTCCCGCTTCCTCCCCGGCAATTCCACCTTCGGCAATTCCGGCTCCGCCAATTCGTCAGGCGCCGTTGCAGCAGAGTCCAAGTCAAAGGTTACGGACAGATTCGCCCCACGGACGAACGCCCTCGATTTTGGGATTGGGGGATGAACCTTCAGTCCGTCCGAGTGAGAGGGCTTCCAGTCAAAGCTCACGCACAAGTGCACCGCGCGAACGATCGCAGCCGGTGAGTGGTCCGTCGTTTTTGGGCCTGGGGGACGAACCGGCTCGCGATCTTGATTACCTGCTCGAGGATGAAGAACCGTCCTCGGGACATAAGAGCATGTCGATAGTTTTGCTGTTGCTGCTCGCCGGAGTCGTCTACGCGGGCTGGCGTTGGCGGGCAGAGATTTATCCGCGGGCGGCGGAAGCGTTGCATCGGGTGCAAGCGATCATCGCGCCATCCAGTTCCACGAATTCCTCGTCGCAGACACCAACCGAACCACCGCCGGCATCGGCAACAGATTCACATACCATCACGCCACAAGATGAGCGTTCCACCACTGCGCCGGAGAAAACCGACCCGGCAAAGCAACCGCCAGCGGCGGAGACTTCGACTCCAGCTTCGTCAGCTCCAGCTTCGGCCGCTACAACCTCGAATGCAACCGCTTCGCAAAGTAAAGCGGCGGAATCCGCGGAGTCGCAATCCGGTGAAGGTTCTAATGCGGAAGAATCCTCCGCGAAACCAGACCAGGCGGCGGCTGAAACTGACACTGTTCCAGTGAAAAACACCAAGCCGCGCGCGGCCGTCCCAAAATCTCCAAAAAAGGAAATTCAACCAGCAACTTCTTCCGACACCTCTGACGAAAGACTAATTGCCGATGGAGAGAAATATCTCTACGGCACAGGTGTTCCGGAAAATTGCGATCGAGCGCAGAAGTATTTGCAAACTGCCGCTCAACATTCGAACTCCAAAGCCCAAGCCATGCTTGGCACGATGTACTTCACCGGACATTGCGCTACCCGCGACCTGCCCACCGCTTACCGATGGTTCGCCCGCGCCCTGCATGGAGATCCGGGGAACAGCCGCATCCAGCAGGACTTGGAAATTCTCTGGAAGGCAATGACTCCGGATGAAAGACAGCTTGCCATGCGCCGGGAATAACGTACTTTATTCTGAAGGCGCCGGGTTAAAAACCTTCGTCACGAGCGCGAGCACTAAATGGGCAGTCCTTCGCGTTGGCGCAACTTTCAGCCGGAGTGTCAGGGAATCCAAATGTGATGGGACCTGAAGAGGGCGTGAACATGGACGCACAGGCGG
>MNDG01000151.1:0-7629 GCA_001914815.1 Acidobacteriales bacterium 13_2_20CM_55_8 | reverse complement strand
TGTTTGCGCTCGCTTATCCGCCGCACTCCGCCCCGCCACAGTTCGCCGCGCTCGATGCGGCATTCGGGTCGCACGCGACACTCACGCTGGCGCACATTCTCCCCGCATTGATTTTTGTCCTGGTATCGCCCTTTATCGTTTTCCGCGCCTCTGCCGATACGGTTTGGCCAGAGCGTCTGCTGTTCCCGCTCGGCGCGGTAGTCGGACTTACCGCTTACGCGATGAGCGTTTATTCCGTGGGCGGATGGGTGGAGCGCTCGGCGGTCCTGCTCTTTAACACGCTTTTTCTGATCTCGTTGTTCTGTGCCTACCTTCATGGGCGACGCGGCGAGTTGCTTTTGAAGCGGCGATGGATGATACGGGCAATAGCGATTCTTCTTGGAATCGTCACTACGCGTCCGGTGATGGGCATATTCTTTGCCACCAGCCGTCTGACACATCTTGAGCCAAAGCAGTTTTTCGGGATCGCGTTCTGGATTGGCTTCTCCATCAACACGTTGGTCGTCGAGTTCTGGTTCCGTTCTAGGGACCGTCAAGCTGAAAGGATGGCACAGCATCCAGGGCGATGATCGCAATCGGATTCGCGCCAGAGGGATATCATGAGACTCAAACTGACCCATTACCGCCTTGGGGACGCACTTGTGCGCGGCAACTCTCGGCTGCCGCGCACAAAAAAATGTTAGGAACCTTCCTGCACCTTAGTTGACTGCATATGGGCGATTTTCCATTTTCCACCCTGTTTCACCCACACTTGACCGATGCGGTACTTTCCGCTGATGTCTTTATCTTTAACGGTGCCCTTGAGGTCGGCAGTGGCGGTCAACACGGCGGTGTTCCCGTAAACTCGCACCTTCTGGTCCGATACATCGATGGAGGAATATTTGACGTCACCACTCTTGCGCATCTGGATGGCATCGGACTTTGACATGACAGTACCCATGCCCCCGACCGTGGTGTAATCGTCGGTAGTGTTGGTTTCGAGGAATGAGACGTCGCCCTTCAATGCGGCTTCTCTCCCTTGGTCCGAAAGACTTTTGATCTGCTCCTCGACACTTCCACCTTTTTTACCTTTTTCCTTGCCTGCCATGTTGCACATCTGTGCCATCGCAGGCTGCAGCGCAAGCACCAGAATTCCCGCCCAGAGTAGTAGCTGTTTCATTGAGCCTCCTCGTGAATTAGCCTGCGACGCAGGCCGGTGCGCATCCTAGTCTCGAGCCTGGAACGTGTCAAGCGCGCGCAAGCCGCAAGAGACAACTTCAAGCTTCTTCCTGTTCTTGCAATCGGGCGATCACACTCAGGTCTTCGAGCGTGGTGGTATCGCCTTTCACTTCGCCGTTGTTGGCCAACTCGCGCAGCAGGCGGCGCATGATTTTTCCGCTCCGGGTTTTGGGGAGCGTATCGGTGAAACGAATGTCATCCGGTCGTGCGAGTGCGCCGATTTCTTTTGCGACCCAGCGGCGGAGCTCTTCCTTTAACTCGGGAGTAGGCTTTCTTCCCTGCTCCAAAGTTACGAACGCAGAGATCGCCTGGCCTTTCAATTCGTCGGGACGGCCGACCACGGCCGCTTCCGCGACAGCTTCGTGAGCAACCAGCGCGGACTCGACTTCCATGGTGCTCAGGCGATGTCCGGAAACGTTGATGACGTCGTCGACGCGTCCCATGATCCAGAAATAGCCGTCTTTATCTTTGCGCGCGCCGTCGCCGGTGAAGTAGACCCCGGGAATCTGCGACCAGTATTGCTTCACGTAGCGGTCGGGATCGCCATAGATGGTGCGCAGCATTCCCGGCCAGGGTTGCTTGAGGATCAGGAATCCGCCCGAGCCGAGAGGGACGGGCTTGCCGTCCATGGTGACGACTTCGGGAACGATGCCGGGAAATGGTCGCGTGGCCGAGCCCGGCTTGGCGGCAATTGCGCCGGGCAGCGGAGTGATCATGATCTGTCCGGTCTCGGTTTGCCACCATGTGTCCACGATCGGGCAACGGTTGTGGCCAATGACTTCGCGATACCACATCCAAGCTTCTGGATTGATCGGTTCGCCGACTGTGCCCAGCACTCGCAGACTGTCGAGTTTATGTTTCTTCGGCCACTCGTCGCCCCATTTAATGAATGTGCGAATGGCGGTGGGCGCGGTGTACAAGACATTTACCTGGTGGCGATCGATAATGCTCCAGAAGCGGTCGGGTTCAGGAAAGTTGGACGCGCCTTCGTACATTAAAGTGGTAGCGCCATTTTGCAGCGGTCCATAGACGATGTAGCTGTGGCCGGTGACCCAACCGATGTCGGCGGTGCACCAGTACGTGTCTTCTTCTTTGAGATCGAATACCCACTTGGTGGTGAGATAGGTGGCGACCGAATATCCGCCGGTAGTGTGAACTACACCTTTGGGTTTGCCAGTGGTGCCTGACGTGTAGAGGATATAAAGAGGATGTTCGGCGTCGAGCGGCTCGGCGGGACAATCATCCGAAGCTTTGGCCATCAGCTCGTGCCACCAGTGGTCGCGGCCTGACTGCATGTTGATGGGAGTGCCGGTGCGTTTGTAGACGACAACATGTTTCACCGTTGGGCATGACTTCAGCGCTTCTTCCACTGCTGGAAAAAGTTTTACCTCGGAACCGCGACGATAGGAACCATCTTGCGTGATGACGGCCACAGCCTCGGAATCGTGAATGCGATCAATTAACGCGTTGGAGGAGAATCCACCGAACACCACAGTGTGAGGCGCGCCTATGCGGGCGCAGGCGAGCATAGCGATTGGTAACTCGGGCGTCATTCCCATGTAGATAGCGACGCGGTCGCCTTTCTTCACCCCCAGCGACTCGAGCACATTCGCGAACTTTTTTACTTCGCGATGCAGTTGCTGGTAGGTGAGAGTGCGAACCTCTCCGGGCTCACTTTCCCAGATGATGGCGGCTTTGTTCTTGCGCCAGGTCTGCACGTGACGATCGAGGCAGTTGTACGAAAGATTAATCTGGCCACCCACGAACCATTTGGCCCAGGGATTATTCCACTCTAGAACTTTGTCCCATTTTTTGAACCAGTGCAGTTCTTCCGCGATGCGTCCCCAGAACTTTTCCGGCTGCTCGACAGATTCGCGATAGATGCGCTCGTATTCTTCGAGACTCTGGATGTGCGCCTGCTGGCGGAAATGATCCGGACACTCGAATTTTCGCTGCTCATTGAGAGTGGAATCGATGTTGACGGAGGCCGTCTCTGCCATGCGGTTCTCCCGGGTTGGGCGTGCTGCAACTTGCGGATTGTACCGTGGAATGCGGTGGGGTTCGCGAAAGAAGATCTTTAGAGGTCGAGGAACTTGCTGCGGTATCTTTCGTCTGGAATCTGGCAGGTCTGGAATTTGCCAAAAAGCTGATAACGGTTGCGCGCGATCAGGTTGTAGGCTTTGTCTCGGAACCAGCGCGGCAACAGTTGCACGATCGAGGCGATAGCGCGCCAGATTCCGCCCAGTTCTGTGAGTATCTGAACCGCAGCGTCGGAGCGGGCTGCCAGACGTTCGTCGGGCTGCGAATAGTTCAGCAGCAGGTACATCGTATCCAAAGCCTCTGGGTTGACTCCGTGTCTTTGGAGGACATTGCCCGCGAATTCACTCTGCAAAGCGGCAAACCGGAAGCGGTCGGTCTTGTTGCGCTTGAGGACAAACTGATTGAGGCGATTGCAGAGTCCGCAAATACCGTCATAGAGGATGATCGGATTGGATATCGTCAGCAAACTCGGCACCCAGCAGCGAGTCTAATGCATGTGAAAGAATTCAGCGGACGGCTACCAGGTGTGATTGATGTCCGGCACAAACTCTTCGACCTTGCCTCTCTCCAAGAGGTAGGTTCCCGGTCCCTGTTTCCCGCGAATTGTTCGGCAGAACTCGGCCACGAAGAATCCGGCTTTCAGAGCTTCGGTGAAGGCCCAGCGGGTCGCCAGTCGCCATTCTCGAGCCAGTTCCGGATCTTTCTGTTCGATGGAATGGATATCACTCGGAATCTCAATTGCAATCCTTTGTCGGGTAAGGGCGGCGGAAAGATCGGTTCTCGCGGGCTTGCCGTCTCCGTTAAAACGGATTAGGGGCAGCAGCCGGGGAAGCACGTCCAGAATCTCAGCCCGCTTGTCCTTTCCCTGCAGGCGGTCCTGCACGCGGCGGCTGGCCATTGGCCACTTCACCCATAAACGATCGGTGCTGTTGCGATGGAGAACGCTGGAAGTTTCGGGCCCGTAGAAATCGATCTTGTAGATATCGGAAACCACGCCTAGTTTGCCGAAGTTCAGGTGAGCGTTTCTGCTTTGCAAGGGATCGAACGTCCAGGTCATCGCGGAGATGCGCATGCTCAAAGCACGTTCCCGTTGTGCGAGCTTAAGTTTGTAGCCTAAATCCAGGTTGCGATATTGGTCGCGCACCGCCAACATATGAGAATGCACCATCAGTTGACCGTGTTCCATTCCTAAAAAACCGAAAGCGAAACCAACTAAGTGTGGTCCGTCGAATGCTCCCAGCCAAATGCTGCCTGCTTCTTTCGCGGCCACAGTCATGGTCAGAGGCAGCACATCCCGGTCGGAGAGACCCCAAACTTCCTGTTCAAGGGTTTCGACCTGGCGCAAATCCTCCAGACTTTGTAGATCGCGGATGACGACGGCGGATCAGTAAGGGCGTTCAATATACGCGACCCGGGGGGAAGCGCGCCAGCGGAGGGTTACGATGTGCGCGTCAACGTGAGGGGCAACCGAGCACATGCCGCCACTCGAGCCATGGCTTAACGTGTTTCAGCTATGTTACTGGTTGCTTGAAAAGTGTGTGGAGCGGCGGGAATCACGCGGACCGACGGGTTGGGGGGAAGAATCGTTGCACTCGATGAGAAACAAATTTGCGCCATCGTTCGCCCATTTCTGCGGCTGCGTGCGCCATCCGGTCGAAAGCGATCACACCCGCAAATGGGACCATCAGCAAGTAGTCCATCGTCAAACTCCCATTCCACTTTGCCTGGTCGGAGCGTCTCCGCCGCGTAGCAGGTTGGTTTGCTGCTCGAGCTCACGATTCAATTCATCGACCAAGGCCAGCAATTTCTGCGGATCCTGTTCTTTCATGATGGCTTCGCAAAGATGCTTCCAAGGGGTATCGGTCAAGTTTGCCTCCCTTCTACTCTGTCCCAAGCTGCAACAGATGGTATTTGCATTTGCGTTGCCAGGCTGAAATGACAAGAAGTTACGAAGACATCCACTCTCAAAAGTAGAGATTCTGCCGTTTTGAGAGCAATTAATTCCTACAGCACAGGCTGTAGAAATTGCGCGAATGTCCTTGAGGACGAAATGCCGATGCTGGCATGGGTGATATCCCCAAGAAGAAGAAATATATTTCGTCGCTGACCGATTTCCACTTTCTATGTATCGACGCCATCAAAGAATCATGAAGTGCACGCAGAATTGCGCAGTCAGGCAATTCGTGGTAGCAGTGTGATTCACAAAATATTCACGTTTTTGAAACCTGGTTGAAACGTAGCATCTTATGATCCACGCTCAACCTGTCCGTTTGGGTGCGGACGTCCGACGTCAAACTTCGCCGCCCGCACTCTTTTGTTCACTTGTCCATCGCTGCCCCGGCCGATTCGAAGATCACACGCCGACAGCTTTGTTAAATGTTGAGCGTCGTTGAAGGGGTTATGAGGAGAAAAAGCGCCGCAAAATGGGAGTCGGCCAGGGGGTCGACAGAAATTGCGCTCCGAGCCTGCTTGATTGCAAGAGATGCAGCCTTCAACGTCCAGGATTACATTGCGACCAAGTCTCAAATGGCATTCATCGCAGTGCAACAATGCGAGAAAGAACTGGATCAGATCGAGCGTCAGATCGACGAGTCTATGCCGGCAGCCATCACTGAGGTAACGGAACCGGAAGCCCGCGAGCTGCTTGGTTGCATGAAGTTCACTATCGATCTGGAACGTGTTGGCGACCTGATGTGGTCGCCCGGCGAATTCAAAATCTGCCGTCGCCGCTAAATTCCAGAGAAGCCAGTTATCTGACCAGCATGGCTGAAACCTTGCAGGAAATGCTGGCGCGGGTTCACCAGGGATTTCTGAGCCGGGATCTCGAACTCGCGGAATCGGTCCTGAGGATGGATTCCAAAATAAATCAAGTCTGCCATTCTATTTTCACTGAGTATTTGGAGAAGGGAGCGGGCAGAAGGAGCTACGAGGTGACCCATCTCTTATTCATGGCGCAGGCCTTCGAAAGAGCCGGAGACCACACCAAAAATCTGGCGGAAGAGCTGGTTCATTTGGTAGGAGGTCACAGCGTGAGGCACGTAAAGAAGAGAGTATCCGGCACGGTGCAGAGCCGCCGTCAGCGATGAAAGCCGTGGGCCAAACCTAAGTTGCTGGAACGAGCACTTGAGGCTATACTTTCGGGCCAGTGCTGTATCTCTGTGCTGGGAAGAGGCTCTCCGCGTGGATGATCGCAAAACTATCCTGGTAATTGACGACTACGAAACCTCGGCTGCGGGCTGGGGTTTATATTTGCACAATGCGAAGTATTCCGTAGAAACCGCCTACAGTCCGGAAGAGGGGTTGCAGCTTTTTGCCATCCGCCCGATAGATTTGGTTTTGCTGGATTACGCGATGCCGGCCATTGACGGCGGTCAAGTAGCCGCTGCGATGAAGCACATCAAGCCGAGTGTTCCGATCCTGATGTTGTCGGGAGTGCCGCACGTCCCCGAGCAGGACCTGGCGAATATCGATGCGTTTGTGCAGAAGGGTCAAGAGCCGGCGCTGGTGCTTCAGAAAATCGAACAGCTTCTCAATCGACCTCTGCAAGCGGCGTGAATAAATTCCGGCACCTGCGGGAACAGTGCCTGGACCAATCTGGTGAGCGCGGCTGGACTCGAACCAGCGACCCATGCCTTAAAAGGAGTTGCCCCACGAGGAATGAATAAGTTACAAGGAGTAGTGCGGAGCGATACGGAGTCACCTAGAGGAGCATTGTAATGAGGTTAGCTTACAGGCATGTCACTGTAACTGACTCCAGCTAGTTCCGTGGTGGGCACAAAAATAGGCACAGCTTTCAAGGGCAGGGAATCTACCCCTGTTTTTCGTGACCTTTCCATCTCGCCCTAGCAGCATTCCGGGCGATCTCAGTGCGCTGTTGGGAAGTGAAATTTGTCATCCGGGCTTTTCCGCTCTTAAGGCCACCCTCCCGTCCAAGTGCGACTAGGAGTTTGTGCAACGCTGGCGGAATCTTCGTTTTTTGTTTCTTCATGTTCAGTTTAGCTGTTATTGCTTTAGATGCTCGAATTGTGCTCAGAGACCGGGAGCTGATGAAGATGAATCATGTGAAATTTGAATGCTTGCGCTGCAATCATCATTGTTGGCGATAGCGAAGTCTTTACTTCAAAGAGTCCGAAGGCCCCCTATGGTTCTAATATCCCAATATGACTGCCCGTAAAATCCTCCAATTTCATATGCTAAAGGCCTTAAGTATGACATCCCAATTTCTACGTCGCCCGTCAAAAAACCCATCTGAATCGTTGGCAAGCGTTATGGAATCGCTCGTTTGTGCCTCTACACCGATTCCTGTATTCGCGAATGCGAAGGAGCAGTGATGGGGAAAAGACATCCACCGTCATTACTGCGGGAAACCGA
>MNDG01000142.1:7111-8583 GCA_001914815.1 Acidobacteriales bacterium 13_2_20CM_55_8 | reverse complement strand
CAAGATAAGCTTCGCGCCCCGCGATCACCGCATGCTTCATGGCCTCCGCCATGCGCACCGGATCCTGCGCCCCGGCAATGCCCGTATTCATCAGCACCGCGTCCGCCCCCAGCTCCATCGCAATCGTCGCATCGGACGCCGTCCCCACCCCCGCATCGAGAATCAGCGGCACGCCTGTAATCATCTCCCGCAAAATTTGGATATTCGCCGCGTTCTGAATTCCCAGTCCGCTGCCAATCGGCGCTCCCAGCGGCATGATCGCGCTCGCGCCCGCGTCCAGCAAACGTTTGGCAAACACCACATCATCGGACGTATACGGCAGCACCGTGAATCCTTCCTTCACCAGCACCCGCGTCGCTTCAAGCGTCGCCTGCACATCGGGATAAAGCGTCGCCTGATCCCCAATCACTTCCAGCTTCACCCAATCCGACAATCCAACTTCGCGTCCCAGCCGCGCCGCGCGGATGGCCTCATCCGCCGTGTAGCATCCCGCAGTATTCGGCAACAAAAAATATTTCTTGGGATCGATGTAGTCGAGCAACGACTCCTTACTGCGATCCAGATTGACGCGCCGCACCGCGACCGTCACCATCTCCGCTCCACTAGCCTCGAGCGCTCGCGCGTTCTCCTGAAACGATTTGTACTTTCCGGTGCCGACAATCAGCCGCGATCGAAACTCTCGTCCGGCTATGATCAATGCGTCTGTCATGATCCTATTGTAATGAAGGGCGAGGGGGGCTGGGAAATGCTCGGGTGCCGGTGCCTCGGCTGACTAGTATACGTACAGAAATGTACGTATCATGCCTATAAGGCGTGTCGATTGATGGAGTGAGCAGCCTACGGCGCTTTCAGGCGAAGTTGTCAGCAGTGGTTGGGAAGGACACGGCTTAAGCTGTGCCGTTAAGCCTCGATCAAGACGGGCTTTAGCCCCCGGGGTTCGCTTTTGGCGGGACGAAGTTAGCCAATCCCGCGCTCACCGTTTCCGTCGCTGACTCAAACGAAAGGCTGCAAGGAAAAGACCCAAAACGCCAAACCCGATTAGCCAACTGATAGCACCATTCAACAAATTCCAGCGAGAAAATCCGGGATTGAGAGGATTAGTCCAATCGAACGTGATCATGAAAGCAAGCAGTCCTATCGTCAGCACCATCAGCCCGATACCTACCATTTGAACCGTGCTGAACTTTTGCTTGCCCTCAATGATGTTGCGCCAGAACCGCGCTTCATTATTGACGGTATCGGGAAAGACGACATTCCGTTGTCGAACTTCGATGTCCTGTAACCACTCCTCCCGTTTTACTCGTCGAGTCACTGCCCAGATGATAGCACCACGTTCGCGCCCCAGGATGACCACTGCTACACCGCCGAGTCATCCATCCTCGCGAAAGCCGAATCTCTACCCGGAGTTGAGGCCGTCTCCGAAAAGGCGCCCCTTAAACTTGCAGTTCAATTGCTCAAAAGAGCGCGAGACG
>MNDG01000142.1:0-7101 GCA_001914815.1 Acidobacteriales bacterium 13_2_20CM_55_8 | reverse complement strand
TGTCAGTCGCCGAAGCTGTCGGGAATATCATTGATGGCATTCTGCGCAGTGTTCCGGCCACGAGCGGGAAGCGTCTAATCGTACTAAACCCGATGAACGATAAGGAAGACTTTAGTGAAAGTTGGAACCAGCCTCAGCGGTATTTGGCATTTCTGACGTTCATGAAAGAATTTAGTGTCAGCTGGCGACAACTTCAACATGCCAAGGGCATCCCGGCCATCAAGGCCATTTTGGAGAAGCTCTTTGGCGAGGATGTTACTGGAGTTGTTATCGAAGAGCAGATTCGCAATTTCAACCAAGCACGGGAACACCAAGCGCTCGGAATTGCGGGTGCCGGAATCCTGACACATGTTGAGGCCCCGCATGTGGTGCGGGTTCCTAAGCACACATACCATGGCAAGTAGAATAAGGCGACATGATCTCACTGTATCGGATCAGATTCGAGACATGCAGCATCGTTATCCGAACTTCCAACTGGTCCGCTCCGACGCTGGCATGAGTTGGACGGGGCAGCTGATCCCTACGCCATTAAGCGTTACATATACGATCGAGACTACCTACCGCCGTCACCATTCCCCACAGGTTTGGGTCAGGCACCCCCAGCTGCAAGTCACGAAAGAAGATTTTAAGATCGTCCATATATACCGCGAGGGCTGTCTCTGCCTGTACGCGAACGAAGAGTGGCGCCCATCCATGACTCTTTCTTCGACCATAGTTCCGTGGGCCGCTGAATGGCTCTTCTACTATGAAATGTGGTTGGCTACTGGCCTGGCATGGCGGCGGGGAGTATCGAGTTTCACGGGCAAGGAGTGCCTAGGCCTTGTGTTTCAGAATCCTATCTTTAGATGGAGGCGGCATAAAGGTGTTTTTTGAGGCTGCGTTTCTTACCGCAGTCCAGGAGACAGTCCCGCTTCCGCTCGCTTCCTACTTCGATCTAATTGCTCGAACGTCTACCGGAGGAATCATTGCCTTAGGCCTAGGGTTGGGTTCCACCGCACTTGAGCTATTGGATTTCTATCGGCTCTATGGTCCGCAAATATTTCAGCGGTCGGGCACTACGCTTTCTCGCTGCGGCTATTGGCTAAGAGACAAACTGAAACACAAATATCCCTCGGATTTCCTACGAGCATCGTTGCAGCAAGAATTTGGAGACAAGAAAATTGGTGATTCAGCGAACCGTCTTCTGATCCCGGCATTTAATCTGAGTGCGAGCGAGATCCACGTTTATAACGGCGGCATCATCCAAGACTTCAGATCGACTACAAAGTACGCGCTGTGGATGTTGCTCTGGCTACCAGCGCGGCACCGACTTATTTTCCCACGCACCGCTCGGAGCAGCAGATGCTTCTTATCGATGGAGGAATATGGGCAAATAATCCGACGGGTCTGGCTGTTGTTGAAGCATTAACATTGCTGAATATTCCCCGAACAGAGATTGAAGTGCTCAGTCTTGGCTGTACCCACGAGATTTCGGATTTACGCACGGGGGTTCTGGCGAACTCCAATGGGCACGACGTGCTCTCGATTGTGCTCTGCTCGGGCAGTCATTCGGGTCGATGGGAACCGCGGCAATGTTCTTAGGCCACGAAAAGATCCTGAGGATTAGTCCGCCCGTGAGCAAAGGCAGGTTTGCTTTGGATTCGGCGAAAGGAATCGACCAATTGGAAGCATTGGGTCGATTCGAAGCTCGAAAGGGCCTCCCAGAGTTAACCAAGAGGTTTTTCGGCACTCCAGCGCCTGCGTTCGTGCCCGCTAACTAGAACAAATTGTGAATCAGTAGAATGCTTATTTCCCGCGATTAAGCAGCCGGGCCGCGTGGCGTCGTCGTATTTCCCCGTATGAAATCATTTTCGCTTTCCCAGACTGAATATCATCGACCCGCCGCTTGATCTCCTCCGCCCAAGCCTCTTCTACACCCATCTTCAGCCGGCGCTTCGTCGAGGCTGGCAATTAAACGGTCGATCACCAGACCGCGTTCCTGTGTGGACAACGCCAGCGCCTTCTCGA
Source organism: Acidobacteriales bacterium 13_2_20CM_55_8 (assembly GCA_001914815.1). GTDB lineage: Bacteria > Acidobacteriota > Terriglobia > Terriglobales > Acidobacteriaceae > 40CM-3-55-5. Next base: position 5,094 of record MNDG01000142.1, on the reverse strand, counting down.
GTACTTCGGACATCTGCGGTGTAATCTCTGCCATGCCCACCTCACTTGACCTATCTTATCGCTTAATCCCGCGTGGCGACAGCGCCAGACGTCTCCGCCTGCGCGTACAATTCTTCAATCCTCTGCCGATACCGCTCCTCCACCACCCTTCGTCGCAATTTCATGCTTGCGGTTAGCGTCCCGCTCTCCGCGGAAAATTCTTCTGCGATCAACAACACTTTCTTGAGCTGCTCGAAGCGGGCTAGATCCTGATTCAAGTCCCCCACGATTCCTTCGTACAGCGCGCGCACTTTAGGATGTTCGACGAGTTCCTGATGCGATGAGAACTCCACATTGTTGCTGCGGGCCCAGCCCTCCAACAAAGGGAAGTATGGCGAGATCAGGACAGCAGGGAACTTGCGCTTGTCGCCGAATACCACGGCCTCCGCGACCAGGGCATTGTGCTTGAGCGAGTTCTCGATTGGTTGCGGAGCGATGAATTTTCCGCCCGACGTTTTGATCAGGTCTTTCTTCCGGTCAGTGACGGAGAGAAAGCCGTCGGCATCGAGATTGCCGATGTCCCCGGTCTTGAACCAGCCATCCATGAAAGCATTTCGCGTTTCTTCCGGCATGTTCCAGTAGGCGTTGAAAACGGATGGTCCGCGAACCAGGATCTCGCCATCCTCAGCGATGCGCACTTCCACATTCTTTAGCGGCTTGCCGACCGTGCCGAGTTTGTGCGCTTTGGGATTATTGACGGCGATCACCGGCGACGTCTCGGTCAGACCATAGCCTTCATGAATGCGAATCCCGATGAGGGCATACCACTCGGCCAGTTCGCGTCCCAGAGGCGCGCCTCCGGAGATGAAAAGTTGCGCGCGCCCGCCCATCCCCGCTCGCACCTTGGAGTAAACCAAACGGTTGGCGAGTTTCCATGAAATAGCCTGCGGAGTTTGTCCGACGAGAATCTCAGCTTCGTGGTCGAGGCCCACGCGGAGAGCCCATTGATAAATATTTCGTTTGGGAAATCCCCTGGCTTGCAAATCTACTTTGGTGTGGACCTTCTCATAAACTCGCGGCACGCCGACAAAGATAGTTGGCCGCACTTCCAGCAGCGCCTGCGGGAGCTGCTCCACCGAGGGCACATACGCAATCGTGACTCCGTGATAAAGCATGACGAAATCCACGTGCCGCGCCGTGACATGCGACAGAGGAAGAAATGACATGCTGGTCATTCCGCGCTGAATGCCAAAGTCCGAAAGCGAGCACGACAGATTCGAGGCTATGTTGCCATGCGTCAGCATCACCCCCTTCGGCGTGCCCGTGGTTCCCGAGGTGTAAATAATGGTAGCCAGAGCGTCGGGTTGAATGGCGCGACCCGCAGCGTCGGATTGCAGTTGGCCGTAGGGGCCACCCTCCCGCATCAGATCGGACATGAGCGACGCGCGCGTCCAGTCAACCTTGTCCATGACCACAACTTTTTCCACCACTGTCTGATCTTGAATGCTGAGGACTTTCTGCAGATGTTGTCCGTTGGAAACAAAAACCATCCGCGCCCCGGAGTCGCGCAGGATGTAGGCCGTCTGCTCCGCCGTCAGCGTGGTATAAATCGGAACCACAACCGCGCCCAGCAGCAGGGAAGCGAAGTCCGCAATCGTCCACTCCGGCCGGTTCTCGCTAAGAATCGCAACTCGATCCCCCTTGGAAATGCCCCACGATGTCAGAGCGCGGCTGACGCCGGCAACTTTTTGATACAGCTCCCGGGAAGAAATGGGAAGCCAGCGGCCCGCTTCGCGGTGCATCATCACGCGAGGTTCGTCGCGCTCGACTACTGCGGAGAAAATGTCATTGAGAGTAAGCAAGCTCATGGGCGGATGGTTCGCGGCTGAATGCGATTGCTGATGGTTGATTGATGATTGTTGATTGTCGATTGATGATTGTTTCCTTTTTGCGATGTCAGCCGTTTTTAGTTTGGAGCGGCAAGTCCCTAAACTGCCCAAATGCTAATTGCCAAGTGCCAAGTGCTGAAGCTGATTGTTGAATGCTGACTGCTGCAACAAAAATGTACGTCGTATCCGCAACTAAAACAATGCCGAGTTGGTTGACCCTCCACACCCGAAAGACTAAGCTTTTCATAAGCCACTCTGATCGGAGATTCCCTATGCGAAAGGCTGTATCGAGCACCCTGACAGCGCTAATGCTGCTGGCAGTACTAATGTCGCCGCAACTTCAAGCTGACGAGAAAAAGCCCGCGCCACCGCCTCCGAAGTTAAAGGTCGGCGATGCCGCCCCGGATTTCAAACTGCAATACTTCACCGGCAACGATTTGAAAGACGTCAACCTGAGCGACTATCGCGGCAAGAAAAACGTCGTGCTGGCGTTTTATGTTTTCGCCTTCACCGGTGGTTGAACCGAGCAAATGAAAAACTTCCAGAAGAATTTGCAAAAACTGGAAGCTTCCGACACCCAGGTCCTGGGTGTAAGCATGGATAGCCCCTTCGCCAATAAAGCCTTCGCCGACCAGATCGGCGTCACCTTCCCCCTGCTAAGCGATTGGGGCGGAGAAGTCACTCACAAATACGGAATCTACACCGACAAATACAAAGCCGCCCGCCGGGTAAATTTCCTGATCGGCAAAGACGGCACAATCCTGGAAGAACAGATCGATAGCGAGGCGATCGATCCCACAAAACTCGTAGCCGCCTGCGAGCGCCACAAGCTAAAGAATTGATGCTAGAATAAAAAAGCGGGGTGGAGCAGTCTGGTAGCTCGTTGGGCTCATAACCCAAAGGTCGGTGGTTCAAATCCACCCCCCGCAACCAAACGGGGTTGCTGACCAAAGCGGTCGGTAACCCCTTCAGCTTTTATGCGGTTATGAGCAATACGATTCAGCGACAAGCCTCTCAATTCACCAACCCAGATTGACGCTCACGTCCGGTTTTGAGCACAGTTGAGCACAACTCGCCGAAGAACGACTCTTCCAGCTTCTCAACAGACCCGATTTCGGAGTCGGGTTTCAAGTGGACGTAAACGTCACTTGTAATCCCAATCCCGCTGTGCCCAAGAAAGCCCTGTGTCTGCTTCAGGTCGCCTGTGACCGCGTGCATCTGGGACCCGGCGGAATGCCGGAACAAATGGAACCCATACGCTCCGGCTGTGTTGCGCTTAACTCCTGCTTTGTCCATTGCAGGGTAGAGCGCACGCTTCCGCAAGTCGTCTGGGTCATAGGAACGCCCACCGCCATTAGCAAACACGTAGCCCTCCGGGTCTGTCCGAACGGACAACTCCTGATGCCGTTGGAGCACTCGTTGCAACCCATCTAGAAGATGTTTGGCGCGAATACTCCCCCGACTCTTCGGAGTCTGCTCCTTCCCATGCCAGACCGAACGGCGGATGTAGAGTTTCGAGTGCTCGAAGTCCACATCCGACCACTTCAGAGCTAAAGCCTCACCAATCCTGAGACCCGTCAAGTACAAGAGGACAACGAGAGCCTTGAGACGTTCTGGCATATTGTCCGCAATGGATTTGACTTGAGCCGGGGAAAGGGAAGGCTTCTCAGCCCGCGCTGTTCTGGGTTTCGGAACACGTTGAATAGGATTCGCGTTCAGTAATTCCAGAGCAACTGCGAGGTTGAGCATCTTCTGCAACAGCACCGCAGCAGATGAGTTCGGACATTCGAGCGGTGAGACGCTTGGGTTGATGGTTTGAGGTTCTGAGAGACGTATGTCTCCCAATGGTCGCCTGAGAACTGTTCAAAGCTCGTCTCAACAGGTAGCTTTAGACCCCTGTTCACTTCCCTAAGACGTTCGGCGGGGATTTTCTCAGCGTCCTTGCGTCGAGGCGAGTTTACGGTTTCAGCTTTGTGCTTCCACCTTCCGTCTACGGAGCGAACCCGATAACGGATGACATGAACCTTGCCATGCTCCGTCGTGCGGGAAAAAACATATCCCTTCTGAAAACTGCTGCGAGTCATGTACGTCCTCCTTTTCGTGACTCGCTCTTTCCCTTCTTTTTCTCCCAACGGGCATTGGCTGCCTGGCGCGCAAGGTCGGTCCGTTCTTCGGCTGTCATCCTTCTCATCCGAGCACGGCCTCCCTTCCGTCCGAGAGCCACCGCCGCAGGGTCTTTGCGCATGAGGGAATATATATGCCAACCGCTTGGCATCTGTCAAGATTTCCGTGTTCATCTGGTTCGTTCCCGTAGCCATTCTTGCACTTGTTCGAGATCAAATCGGACATACTTCCCCAGCTTGAAATGAGGAATCGGGTCGTTTGCATTCTGTCGGGTTCGGTCGTAAACAAACGAAATTGATACTTCGAGCAGGTCAGCGAGTTGTTGAGGTTTCAGAAGTCGGTTCAAGGGTCAGATGTGCTCCATCGGATAGTCCATGTGTTTTGCCCGGTCGCTCCCAAAGAAGGGAAGTGTGCTCAAACTGTGCTCAAAGGAGAAGAGCCATTTGAGAATGAAAATGTTACGGGTGCCCGTTGGGTTCGATACCCAACGATTCGTGGTTTGCCCACATTGAAGGCCTCGGCAAGCCTCGTCCGAATCAAGGCGGGTATGGTCCTTACAAGGCTTGGCGACACCCAGAAACCTGGAAAATTCCTCCACGCACATAAAGTGGTCTGGGAACAACGGGAGAACCCCCTTAAAGACGATTTCGCGCTAAACGGTTGAAGGGGTTCGTGGCCCTAGATAAGGGCCTTGGCTGAAAATTGAGGGTTAAGTTTTTGTCCCTCTACTAATATTAGACACTCGTCCGTCACTTTTTGTCTCGCTCTTCGCAGATTTCTTTAACGCTCAGTAGCAATTTCTCTTGGAGAAGTTTCGGCTATGTCCAGGCCAGGTACCCATTTTTCTACAGATAGGGGGTCTGACCCGGCACAAGATTGAAAATTGGAAATCTCGCGATGCGTCCCGAGACGTAAGTTGGGTGAGGCCGGGACACGCGGAGTAGGCGTACAAAATGAAAATCTTGTTCAACCCACCTGTCGCGCTATTAGTCGTCGGCGTCTTTTATGTCGTCGGCTTCGTGGCGCATACTCTGAACCAGATTAAGGCCACCTTGCCTAAACCATCCTTGATGAGATTCAGATCGGGAAAATGAGCTATACA
>MNDG01000116.1 GCA_001914815.1 Acidobacteriales bacterium 13_2_20CM_55_8 | reverse complement strand
CGGAGCCCGCGTGGTTTATCTGGAAACCCTGAATACCAACGACTTGCTCCGCGCCTTCCGCGAGCGGGGGATCACAGCCTTTGCCGTGGTCCCACAATTTTTCTATCTCATCCACGAGCGCATTTTCAAAGAAATTTCGCAGCGCGGTAAGTTCGCGCAATTGGGCGTGCGTGGATTGATGTCGTTGAATCGAATGCTGCGCGAGATTGGCCTCAATGCGGGACGTGTCTTCTTCGGGCAAATCCATCAGATTTTCGGGGACAGGATGCGTTATCTGATAACGGGCGGGTCCCGGTTTGATCCGCAGGTGGGGCGAGAATTTCATGCCCTAGGCATCGACATCCTTCAGGCTTACGGCCTCACTGAGACCACCGGTGGAGCGTTCCTTACTGCACCCGACGACAACGTGATTGGGTCCGTAGGTAGACCGTTGCCGGGTTCTGAGGGACGGATTATCGATCCGCAGCCAGCCGGAGAAGATATCCAGTCTGTCGGCGAGATTGCGATTCGCGGTCCCATCGTAATGAAAGGTTATTGGAACCGGCCTGACGCGACTTCCGCCGTGTTGAAAGATGGCTGGCTGCACACTGGCGACATCGGATATTTCGACACGCGGGAAAATTTGTTTATTACCGGGCGAATGAAAGAAGTCATCGTCCTCAGCAATGGCAAGAATATTTATCCGGAAGAGATCGAAGCACATTATTTGAATTCTCCCTTCATCAAGGAAATTTGCGTAATCGGACTGGAAGCCCGGCCCGTGGACGCCATGTCAGACCGGCTTCATGCGGTCATCGTTCCTAACTTTGAGCTGCTCAGACTGCGCAAGATCGTCAATGCCAAGGAAGTGATTCGTTTCGACATTGAGAGTCTGTCCGCGAAACTGCCCTCCACCAAACGGATTGGCAGCTATGAAATCTGGCAGCAGGATTTGCCTCGAACCACAACGCGTAAACTGAAACGCTTCGAAATCGAAAAGCAAATTCAGGCCAACGCAGCGAGCGCATTAACCAACGATTCCGAGATTGCCTCAGAAAAGCCGCTGACGGCAGAAGAGGCGGCGTGGTTAGAGCAGCCTGAAGTGCAGCGCGCGCTCGAAATCATCCGGCAAGCAACCAAGGCCAAATCCGAAGAGTTGCGTCCTGGGGACAATCTTGAACTCGATCTGGGATTCGATTCAATGCAAAGAGTCGAACTTCTGGTGTCGTTGGAGCAAGAACTGGGCGGTAACGTAGAGGAGTCGAGGGCGTCCGAAATTTATACGGTGCGTGAACTGGTTGACCTGGTGCGGGAGAGTGCGGCATCAGGAACTGCGGGATCGCCACGCGAGCAATCTGCAGGCTGGCGAGCGCTGCTGCAAGAGGAGCCAGTCGATCGCGAAGCTCTGGCTCTCGCCGCTCGACGCCCGGTCGCGGAAATTTTCTGGTTCCTGCTAAGCCGGATCGTTCGACTTTTTGCGGATGATCGATTCAACCTGCGCCTGACCGGACTGGGAAACCTTCCCGCCCACGGTCCATACATCATTTCTTCCAACCATCAGAGTTTCCTTGATCCCGTGATTCTCAGCAGTGTTCTTCCCGGGCCAGTATTCCGTCAGCTTTTTTCAGTGGGAACCAGTGAGATTTTTGGATTAGGATTCATGCGTAGTCTTGCCCGGTCGGTGCGCGTGGTGGTGGTGGATCCGGATGCGAATCTGATTTCTGCCATGCGAGCCGGGGCTTTTGGATTCCGGCATGGTCGCATCCTTATGCTCTACCCGGAAGGCCAGCGCAGCATTGATGGCAGGCCAACGAGATTTAAAAAAGGCGCCGCGATTTTATCCATTCACCGGCAGGTGCCGATCGTCCCCGTTGCGATTGAAGGCTTTCACCAGGCCTGGCCGCGCGGGAAACGCTTCCAAAAGTTCGCGCCGCTTCGGATAAAGTTTGGTGAACCTATTTACCCTCCTCCCGAGACAGAAGCATCCGAAAGCGCTTACGAGACACTGACCGCCGAGTTGAAAAAGCGAATCGTGGAAATGTGGGAAGAGCTGAGGCGGGAAAAAAGCAGCACTTAGCACTTGGCACTTAGCAATTAGTCCTTCGAGACTATTGCGTCACTTCTGAAGACCGTGCGTTCAAGGGTGGGTTGGCTAAGTGCTAAGCGCCAAGTGCTAAATGCTACTTCGCCCGTGGATGAGTCTGATCGTAAACCTGCAGCACGTGTTTAATGGAAAGCTGTGTGTATCGTTGAGTGGTTGAAAGACGCTCGTGACCGAGCATTTCCTGGATGGCGCGCAGATCCGCGCCTTCCTCCAGCATGTGGGTTCCAAACGCGTGACGTAAGGTGTGGGGATGAACGTCCGGCGAAAGTCCTTTGGCAACCGCGATTTTCTTGACGATACGTCCGACACTGCGGGTGGTTAAGTGGCCTCCACGCTGGTTGATCAGCAGTGCGGAGATGTTTTTCTTGCCGCCGAGCAAGCGCTGACGCAGGGCGAGGTACGCCGCGAGCGCTGCTCTGACTGATTCACCGAAAGGGACGTAGCGCTCTTTTTTCCCTTTGCCGCGAATCAGAATGGCTTCGGCGCTCAGTCGTATGTCATCGAGGTTGATGCCGGTCAGTTCCGAATTACGGATGCCGCAGCCATACAACAACTCGAGTATCAGGCGATCGCGCTCCGGAAAAGCTGCTGCATCCGGCACGTCGCCATCGAGCACCGTATTCATTTCTTCTATCGTGGGCACGCGCGGCAGTTTTTTAGGCAGCTTCGGAGTCGTCACCAGCGCCGCTGGATTCTGTTCCACCACTCCTTCTTGCGCCAGCCAGCGATAGAGTGAACGCACCGTTGCCAAGGAACGCGCCACCGAAGTCTTGCTCAAGCCTTTTTCATACATCTGCGAGAGAAATCCGCGAATGGCCACGTGATCGATGCTTTTCCAATCGCGCGACCCAGCATAGGCAGCGAAGTCGTCGAGGTCGCCCCTGTAAGCCTTGATGGTGTGCCTGGAGGCATTCCGGTGCTCCAGAGTTTTCAAGAACTCGTCAGCGGCCTTTTGGACAACCGTGCGGGAACGGGTGCTCATTGTTGATTTTTGATTTCTGATTGTTGATTGAGAAACAAAACTGCCTTGCCTTGCCTAATCAACAATCAACAATTCCTACCTTGCCTTGGCTCGCGGATGATGCTTCTGGTACACGCTTTTTAGTCGATCCATCGCGACGTGTGTGTATACCTGTGTCGTCGAAATATCTGCATGGCCCAAAATCGTCTGCACGGTACGAAGGTCGGCACCGTTTTCCACCATGTGCGTGGCACAACTGTGGCGCAGCATATGCGGGCTGGCGTTACGCCCTACATTTGCGGACGCAGCACGCACCATTTGCCAGACCCTTTGCCGGCTGAGTTTGCGTGTGCCCCGTCCAAAAAATAAGAGTGGCGAACTTTTCCCGGCAGCAAGAATTGGACGCGAGGTTTTCATAAACGCATTCAGCGCATCCTGAGCGGACTTCCCCAGAGGCACGATGCGTTCCTTGTCACCCTTGCCGCGCACCAGAACGTAACCCAAGTCGAGTTTTAAGTCCTCCAATTTGACGCCGACAATTTCCGAGACGCGCAGGGCTCCGGCATAGAACATCTCCAGCATGGCCCGATCCCGTGCGGCTATGGCTTCGGCATTTTTGCGATTGGAAGGCGGCCGCGCGTTGCGCAACATGACATGAATTTCATCATGCCCCAGCGACTTGGGCAAAACTTTCCATTGCTTCGGCGAATCGATATTCAGCGTGGGATCGTGCGCAATCAACTTGTCCAACAGAAGATACCGGTAGAGATGCCGCAGCGCCGACAACTTGCGTCCCACCGATCGTCCATCCACCTGATTGCCTAATAACTGCCCCAGAAATTCCTGTATCTCAATTCGGCGGGCGTTTAGGAGCGTCCGCTTGCGCTTTTCTAGAAATCCGACGAATTGTCCTATATCGGTGGTGTAAGCAGAAATCGTGAGCGCGGCAAGTCCCTTCTCGATTCTTAAATAGTCGAGGAAACCGGAGACCGCTCGTGAATTGACCTCGGAGGGCACTCTATGAGGATGCCTATTATCGGACGCTGGGAAAAGTAGCGAGTAAGGTCCGAGCTGGCCGCGTCACGAGGGAGATGGTGTTCCCACGGTTTTGAAAATATCCGCTGCGTACAGAGCGCCCTCAGGTGTCTCCTCGTGTTTGAAATAGGCAAACACATCGCGGCCTTGACTGCGGTGTTCCTGAATCCGATTCACCATGGCCTGCCGCTCTTCGGGCGTATAGGAAGGTTTGCGATAACGGTAGTAGCAAAAACCGGCCGTGACCACATCGGGCGTGACCCGCTGTTCCGTTTCGGCGACGCATAACGCGCGATTGCAGGATTTCAAAAGCGCGAAAATTTCATCAGTGAACCATGATACGTGCCGGAACTCGAATGCCGAAGCGACCCCGCGGGGTAGTGCAGCCAAAAATTCCTCCAAAAGCTGCGCGTCGGCCTTCAGGTTTGGCGGCAACTGAAAGAGCACTGGTCCCAGCTTCCCAGCCTGCGCGAGAGGCTCGATAGTACTCAGAAATCGTGGAATGAAGTCTTCAGTCTTTTTAAGACGTTTAATGTGAGTAATGACCTGGTGGGCCTTTACGCTGAAACGGAAGCCTGCTGGTGTTTCAGCGATCCACTTCTGGGCCGTGGTCTCTTTCACCAGTTGCCGGAAGGTGAAATTCACCTCTACGGCATTCAGTTGAGTCGCGTAATATTGCAGGAAATTCTTCTGCGGCAGTTTAGCGGGATAAAAATCCGGCTTCCAACTCGGATAAGCCCATCCCGATGTGCCGGCGTACAGTTGCGCCATCGATCACTCCGCTGCAATGGATGAGGCGCATTATACCTTCCGGCGTTTTTTCTTTGGCGTGGCCGACGGATGCACAGTTTTCGCGCGCTGTTTTGTGATCTTGCGTGCGGGCGCCGCCTGGGCAGCTATTTCCAAGCCAACTTTGATAGGCTCCGGCTTCCCTTCCTCGATGCCAGCCAGTTTTGGCAACCTCTGCCTCAGCTTGCGAACGGGTTCGAACAGGTCGCCCATTTTGTCCACGCGGTCCAAAACTTGCTTGGCTTCGAAGACGAGCGAGCTCGCATCCTTCTTCTTCAGCGCCAGTTCGACCTCTTCCCATGCGACCGGCGTCGAAACCGTCGGACGTTCCCGCGCCCGCAGCGAATAGATACTCACAGTGGTCTTATGTTCATCGTTCTGACTCCAATCAACCAACACTTTGCCAACTCGCAAAGTCTTCTTCATGTCGGAGACGACCAGATCCCTGTGCTCATCTTCCAGCAATCGAGCAATCGCGTGGGCAAAGGGTTTGGTGACGTCGTAACTAGTCGGCGTGTGCAGCGGAACATAGATCTGAAGGCCTTTAGAGCCGGATGTCTTGGGAAAGCTCTGTAATCCGAAGTGATCAAAAATCGTCCTTAGCCACATGGCGACTTGCGAGCATTGCACGATGTTCGCCGGTGGACCGGGGTCAAGATCGAAAACCATCATGGTGGGACAATCGATATCTTTAGCCAACGAAAGCGATGGATGTAATTCGATCGAAGCCAAATTGGCCACCCAAACCAGTGTGGGCAAGTCGTTGGGCAAAATGTAATTGACGTAGCGATTGTTCCCCTCGCTCCAGATTGGGGCGGTCTTCACCCAATCCGGCCGGTGTTTCGGCGCATTTTTTTCAAAAAAGAAAGGGTGATCCACGCCTTCTGGATAACGCTTCAACGTCAGCGGATGTCCGGCAATGTGCGGTATCAAGACAGGCGCAATGCGTACGTAATAGTCGATCACCTGGCCTTTGGTGAATCCGGCTGCGGGGTACAGGATCTTGTCCAGATTCGACAGCTTCAGGTGTTTACCTTCGATGTCAACCACGGCATCCTTGCTCACACCGGCTTCCTTTCAGACTCGATCGATCCCTGATTTTACGGCGCACCTCGCGCCCGACGCTTGGATGCGGGAGTTGCCCGATTAGGTAAGCTGCCGTCCGTTTTCTTCAAAATGCCTGCATTGACAACTTCCCCTCACCCCACGTAACTTCAAATTCTTCCCTTTGTGATTGATCCAACTGTAGTGGAGGGCCGATGAAATACCGTGCGCTCAGAATTCTAATCATATTCTCAGTATTAATCTCACTGGCAGGTGCGCAAGATCTCGCTTCATTTGAAAAGCGGACCACGGTCAAGAAACTGGCGAATGGCTTGACCGTGCTTATCTGCGAGCGTCCCGAAGCGCCGGTATTCTCCTTCTTCACTCACGTGGACGCTGGCTCGGTGCAGGATCCGATGGGTGAGACCGGCCTCGCTCACATGTTTGAGCACATGGCATTCAAGGGTACCGACAAGATCGGAACCAAAAACTATGCTGCGGAAAAAGTTGCCCTGGAAAAAGTTGAGAAAGCTTACGCCGCCTATCGTTACGAGCGCGACAAACGGGTGGGACGCGATAATGCCAAGGTCAAGCAACTGGAGAAGGCCTGGCAGGATGCAGTGCAGGAAGCCAACCAGTACGTGGTACCTAATGAATTTGGCGAGATCGTCGAGCGTAACGGAGGCGAAGGCCTGAACGCGTTTACCGACGACGATGAGACCGGATATCACTATTCCTTTCCGGAAAATCGTCTCGAATTGTGGGCTTATCTCGAGTCAGAGCGTTTCATCCATCCCGTGATGCGCGAATTTTATAAAGAGCGCAACGTGGTGATCGAGGAGCGCCGCATGCGCACAGATAGCCGGCCCATTGGACGTTTGCTGGAGCAGTTCATCTCTGCGGCTTTCCAGGCACATCCGTATCATCGCCCGACCATCGGATGGCTGGCCGACCTCAACTACTTCTCCGCTACGGATGCGCAGCATTTCTTTAATGATTACTACGTTCCCTCAAACATGGTGGTCGCAGTGGTCGGTGATGTGAAAGCGTCTGAAGCCATGCCCGTAGTCGAGAAATATTTCGCCAGGATTCCTTCGCACGCCCAGCCGGACGAAGTCTCGACCAGTGAGCCCCCTCAAAATTCCGAGCGCCGGGTGATTCTCCGCGAAGCCTCCCAACCGGTTTACCTCGAGGGCTACCACCGGCCGGATTACCTCGACAAAGACGACGCGGTTTACGATGCCATTGCGGACTTGATGTCCGAGGGCCGAACCTCCCGTCTATACCGTGCCCTGGTTCGCGACAAGAAAATCGCTTCGGTGTCAGCCGGATTCACCGGCTTTCCCGGAAACAAATATCCACACCTGTTCGCTTTTTTTGCCTTTCCTCTGCCCGGACACACGCCCCACGAAATCGAGGATGCAATCCACGCGGAAATTGAACGTCTGAAAAAAGAAGACATTACGGATGACGAACTCAAGATGATCAAAACCCGTGCCAAGGCCAACCTGGTTCGCGGCCTGGCAGAAAATGAAGGACTCGCCTTTCAGTTGGGCCAGGCCCAGGCACGTTACGGAGACTGGCGCGAATCGTTCCGGCAGGTAGATCGCATTGACAAGGTCTCCAAAGCGGATATCCGCCGTGTCGCCAATCAGATTTTCGTTCCCACCAATCGCACAGTCGGGATTATCGAAAACATTCCAGCCGCGTCGACGAACAAGGGAGGCCAGCAATGAAACGTCTCGCCTCTTATTCTTTTGTTCTTGTTTCTCTGCTAATCGGAATCTCAATTCTTTCGACTGTGACGCTCGGGCAGAGCGATTGGCGGCAGATTCCGATTCGTCCGTTGCGCGCCTTCCAACCAAAGCAGCCGAAGCGAATTCAGTTGCCGAATGGCATGGTAATCTTCCTCCAGGAAGATCGTGAACTGCCGCTGATCGATGGCACTGCCAGAGTCCGCGGCGGCTCTCGAGAAGAACCGGCGACTAAAGTTGGCTTGATTAATATCTACGGCGAAGTGTGGCGCACCGGTGGAACCAAGGCCCAGACCGGCGATCAACTGGATGACTTCCTGGAAATTCGTGCTGCGAAAGTGGAGACCGGTGGTGGGGTCGATTCCACTACCATCGGCTGGTCATGCCTCAAAGACGACTTCGACGATGTATTCAAAATCGTTGCAGACTTGCTTCACGAGCCGGAATTCCGTGAGGACAAAATCGAAATCGCCAAACAAGGAGAATACGACAACATCTCCCGGCGCAACGACGAAATCGGCGGCATCGCTGCTCGAGAGGCGGTCAAACTGGCCTATGGGCCACAAAATTCGTACGCGCGAGTTCCAGAGTATGCGACTGTGGCTGCGGTTACTCGCCAGGATCTGATCGACTGGCATCACGCCCACGTTCATCCCAACAACATCATCCTTGGGATAACGGGCGATTTTGACTCTTCTGCAATGGAGGCCAAACTTCGCCAAGCCTTCACCGGCTGGCCGAAAGGACCTGCGGTGAAAAAAAACGAAATCCAGTTCCAGCCGGCCAAGCCTGGCTACTACGTGATCCCGAAGGAAGACGTGAATCAGAGCGCGATTCGCATGGTCGACTTGGGAACCACGCGCGATAATCCCGATTACTATGCCATCGAAGTTTTTAACGAGGCTTTCGGCGGCGGATTTTCCTCCCGCTTGTTTCGCGACTTGCGTACGGTTAAGGGCTTGGCTTATTCCGTCAGTGGCGGAATCGGGACAGCCTTCGATCATCCTGGCATCGTGCGTCTCTCAATGGGCACCAAGAGCCAGACTACGATAGAGGCAATCCAGGGACTCTACGAGGAAATCGATAATCTAAATAAGCAGCCGATCTCTGATGACGAGATCAAGCGTGCCAAAGATTCCATCCTGAATTCGTTTGTCTTCAACTTTGATTCTCCTGAGAAAGTGCTGCGCGAGCGGATGGCTTACGAATTCTATGGATATCCCGCAGACTTTCTTGAGAAATATCGCGTGGGAATAGAAAAAGTGCAGACTGCAGACGTGACACGCGCTGGAGGCAAGTATCTGCACAAGGAGAAATTGGCGGTACTCGTGGTAGGGAACACATCGGAGTTCGACAAACCCTTGTCCTCACTTGGTCCAGTGACCACCGTAGATATCACCATCCCCCCACCTCCGGGGGAGAAGCCGGGCGAAGCGAAGTAGACAAATCAGGAACGCTCTGTCGCACGCTGGCTGAAGGCAAGGCAACTTTCAGCACCCCAGAACAATCATACCGAGGATGCAGCGGAAATCTATTTGACTGAGCCGTTTCTCCGCGCTATCATTATAGGCGAATAAAAAGCGAACACACACCATGGCTACTCTTCCCCTATTACCTGACTCTCCTGGTCCCGGATTGGTCGGGATTGCGCGTCTGGCCGCGCATGGCGAGTCCCTCCGACAAGGGCACGATGTGGAATATTTCACTTTGCCGGTTCGCTCTCTGCTCAACCGCTGCACCGCCGCTCGAATGCCCTTTACCTGGACAATCAATCCCTACCGCGGATGTGAATTCGCGTGCAAATATTGCTACGCGCGCTATACCCACGAATTCATGGAGCTGCGAGACGGCGTCGATTTCGAGCGAAAGATCTTCGTCAAACAGCACGCGGCTGAATTGCTCAGGCAGGAACTCAGTAGCGTAAAACCGGGGGAAGAAATTGCGATCGGGACAGCGACCGATCCCTATCAACCGATCGAGCGCCGTCTGGAAGTGACCCGCGCCATTTTGGAAGAGTTATCCCGACATGCCGGGCTGGAGTTGGGCATCGTCACCAAGTCCAACCTGGTTTTGCGCGATATCGACCTGCTGCGGCGGATTGCCGAGAACAATCAGATTTTTGTGAATGTAACCATTACCACCCTCGATGTTGATCTCGCTCGGATTCTCGAGCCACGCGCGCCCCGGCCAGATTTGCGAATGGAAACCGTGCGTAAAATGAATCTCGAAGGCGTGAACACCGGAGTGATCTGTGCTCCCGTGGTTCCTGGCATCACTGACTCTCCCCGCGATCTGGAAGCGTTAGTCCGGGCCACCGCCGAGGCTGGCGGTAAATACATTTATGCCAATCCTCTTTTCCTGAAACCGTGCTCTGCAGCGGTGTTCCTGCCTTTCGTCGAGAAAGAGTTCCCTCATCTCGTCGACAGCTATCGGCAGCGGTATAAGGATCGCGCGTTCTTACCGAAGGCCTACGGGCAAAGGCTCTCGCAACTCATGGCACGTCTGCGCCAGAAGCACGGTCTCCGCAAAGACTACGATAGCGGAGCTCGGACAAATTCGCTTACGCCGTCCGGAACGCAACTGACCCTTTTCTAGTCAACTCGGCGAATCGCTCCGATAGTTGCAAAATCACGCGAAAGGTTTTGCTCGACTATAATCCCTTACGATGCCGGTTCATCCACCAAGCGCGCCGAGGTCTCCGCGAAGCTGGGAGTATTCCCCTCCGCCTCCGCCGCCTGGTTCCCAAACCATCCCACCACCAAAACCTAGTCATCGGCCAGAAGTCTTCGTACAGCTAAATAAGTTCTGGCAACGGGTAACGGAAGGACTGGAATTGAACCAGCTCTGGTCGCAATTCCATGCCGACGCCCGCGCCAGCTATCGCCTATATTCGCGTGACTTTGAAGCCCGGGCGCCGCAAGGCACACGCCGCCATAATTATTTTCATACTGCACAGGAATTCATCTGGGCAATCCTGGAGAAACTAACTCCGGCACGGCGCGTCCTGTTGCTGGTGGGTGTGTTGCTTGTGATCTTCCCAGCGGGCGGACTCAGTTATCAGGGGAAATCAGGCGTTGAAGTAGTGGAATTCGACTTCCACTTCTATGGTGGAGTGCTGCTGTTCATTCTTCTCATGCTGGAAGTCGCCGACCGGGTCGTGATGAAACGAGACCTGGAGATCGCGCGTGACATCCAGAGCTGGCTGCTGCCCGCGAGTGCACCTCAAGTGCCGGGCCTAGCGATCGCATTCGCTACTCGCGCAGCGAACACAGTTGCAGGAGATTTCTACGACGTGTTTGCCCGGCCCGCCAAGGCTTCGACCGAAACTCAATATGTGCTGGCCGTCGCGGACGTGGCAGGAAAAAGTATTCCTGCCGCTCTGCTGATGGCTACGTTCCAGGCTAGCCTTAAAACGCTTTCGGCCACCTCCTGCTCACTACCCGAGTTGATAGCAGGAATGAACCGCTACGCCTGCACCAACAGCCAAGGCGGATTGCGTTTCACCACCGCATTTTTAGCGGAATTCGACGCCGTCAGCAGAACCATCCTCTACATAAATGCCGGTCACAATACCCCCATTCTGCGACGAGCTTCCGGGCTGGTAGAACGTCTGACTAGGGGAGGCTTGCCGCTGGGAATCAAGGCCGACACCGCTTATGAAGCGGGACACGTCGTGTTGCAGCCAGGTGACTGGCTGGTGATCTTCACTGACGGTTTGGTGGAAGCAGAAAACGAAAGCCTGGAGGAGTATGAGGAGCAGCGACTGCTCAATGTGATCGAAGCCGGCGCCGCAATCACCCCAGAAGAGATGCTGCGCCGCGTCATGACGAATGTGGATGAGTTTGTGGGCGCGACACCGCAGCACGATGACATCACCTGTATGGTGGTGAAAGTGGAATGAAAAGATTGGACGCTTGAGCGTCTGATTTTATCGTAATTTCCAGCACGAACTCCGACTGTAAATTCCCGCCAGCGTTCCGAATTGGGAATGGTTGATGCCGAAATGGAACACTTGCAATTGTTTCGCTGCCGCAATCTGTCACTGATTGTGCCACTATATGGTCACGGTTGATCTGGGCTGAGAACTGAATTCATCATCCCCACTCCAGACCTCTGCAGCAACGCTGCAAGCAATGAGACTTACTCCGACTGAATGGGCATTTCCTCAGTCTTGCCGCGGATGGAGGGCCAACTGCCCTCATAAATAGCATCGGGCGCTCGCGGCCTGTCAAGAAACGGAGATTATGCGCAAACAAAAAAGGTTTCTCATTAATTGAGTTGTTGATCGTGGTGGCGATTATTCTGATTATCGCCGCAATCGCCATCCCGAACCTGCTGCGGGCACGCATCGCGGCCAACGAGGCCTCCTCAGTAAGTTCGATTCGAACCATTAATACTGCCGAAG
>MNDG01000085.1 GCA_001914815.1 Acidobacteriales bacterium 13_2_20CM_55_8 | reverse complement strand
AGGAAATCGGCAAACTGCTGGCCGCGCATTTTCCCAGAACACGGGCAAACGCAAATGAACTGCCGGATGACGTCGTGCAGGGATGATGTTCTCATTAACACCTGCCTTGAGGCAGGTGCACTAGTGTAAGATTAGTCACCCAGCCGTTTTCAACGGCTTATCAGTCGCGGATGTCGCATTAAGACGTTGAAACGGCTCTTTTAGTCATCCTAGCTGACTCACCGGCCCAAAGGCACGGTGTTAATGAGAAGAATCTATTGCGAAGCTATCGAGTCAGTGTCGCTTGCAAAACAGCGGATTTCGTCTTTATTCCTAGCTCCGCAGCGAGTTTTTGAAATTACGCCGTTGGTCCCTGGGTCTCCGTCGCTGGATGCGAGGCCGCACTCGTCAGGGGAAACCCGGCCATCCGAAAGGAAGAAGTAAGAAGGCAGAAGGATCAAGCGCCGCCAGGCCCTGAGTCATTTCTTAATTCATAATTCTTCCTTCATCTTTAGAACATATGCCAATCCGTTACGGTCGTTTTGAAATGCCGAAGACCCTCGTCAAAGACGAGAGCACGGCCACAGATACCTATGCCAAATTTAGCGCCGAGCCGTTTGAAGCCGGTTACGGTCACACCGTTGGGAATTCGCTTCGGCGGGTTCTGCTTTCCTCTCTGGAAGGCGCGGCCATTACAGCAGTAAAAATTGCAGGCGCGCAACATGAGTTTGCGACGCTGCCAAGCGTCGTCGAAGACGTGACCGACATCGTGCTTAACCTCAAGAAAGTAAGGTTCAAAGCGGACGGTCAGGATCACGAGCCGAAGAAACTGTCCCTTGTTACAAACAAGGAAGGCGAAGTGACGGCCGGCGACATCCAGACCGTTCAGGGTTTTGAAGTGCTGAATCCGAAGCAAGTGATCTGCACACTGGATCGAAAACACAAATTTGATGCTGAGTTTGACGTGCGCGTCGGCCGCGGCTTTGCCACTGCTGAGGAAAACAAGCGCGCCGATCAGCCCATCGGTTTGATCCCCATCGATTCTATCTTTTCACCGGTCACACGTGTCAAGTACGCCATTGAAAACACGCGTGTCGGTCAGCGCACAGATTATGATAAGCTCATTCTGGAAATCTGGACCGACGGTCGTTTGACGCCGGATGATGCATTGCTCCAGGCCTCCGCCATTTTGCGGCACCATCTCGACATCTTTGTCCACTACAACGAGGAAGTTCTCGAATTCGATCAGACGCCGGCTGGGGTGAGCGAAGAAAATCTCAAGCTAAAGAAACTGCTCAATATGAGTGTGAATGAGATCGAACTGAGTGTGCGCGCTGCCAATTGCCTTAATAACGCGAATATCACCACCGTTGGTCAACTTGCGCAAAAAACCGAGGCCGAAATGCTCAAGTATCGCAATTTTGGCAAGAAATCATTAAACGAAATCAAGGATAAGCTACAACATCTTGGTTTGAGTCTCGGTATGAAATTTGATCCTGGTTTGATTGATATGCCAGTGAGCGGCGATGGCGCCGGACCAAGCGCACCGGCTCCGGCAGAATAACGTTTGGTTGAGAATTGTTCGCTACGATGAGGCATCAAAAAAAGACAATCAAGCTTGGGCGCACGGCTGAGCACCGCAAAGCGCTGTTGGCGAATCAGATTTGCTCGTTGATTGAACATCAACGTATCAAAACCACGCTGGCCAAAGCCAGGGCTGTTCGACCGCTTGCCGAGCGAATGGTTACGCTCGGGAAAAATGGATCGATTCACGCACGTCGCACCGCTCTTGCTACGCTACGGCAAAAGAATGCGGTAAAGAAATTATTCGACGATATCGCGCCAAAGTCAGCGGAACGCAATGGCGGTTACACGCGCATTGTAAAGCTTGGCTATCGCAAGAGCGACTCTGCCCGCATGGCTTTCATCGAGTGGGTTGATATGGCAGAGGTAGTCGAGGAAAAGGCGACAGAGAAAAAGAAGCGGAAAAAGAAACCAGCTGAACCAGAGGCAGAGCAAATCGAACCGGAGCGGGTAGAGCCAAAAGAACAGGAACCGGCTGAAAAAGAAGAAAAACCAGCCGGGGAACCCGCATCGCCGGAGGAGGCGAAGCCAAAAAAGCGGCGGTGGTTTGGCAGGAAATCGAGCGAGTAGGCAGGTCCAGAGTGGCTATCTGTTAGCGTTGCATCGACGAAGGCCACAACGATGCATTAAGATTTAGTCTCCGAGAATGACGCCGAATCCGTATTTGTTTATCGTTGTTTTCGTTGGTGTAGCACTGGCCTTTCCATTGATCCCGCTCGCTTTGGCATGGGTGTGGCGGCGATTCTTTCAACCGCCAAAACCAGGCGTGGAAAAAAACGCGATATATGAATGCGGCGTCGAGTCTGTTGGTGAAGCACACATTCAGTTCCGCTCGCAGTACTATCTTTACGCCATCATTTTTTTGATCTTCGACGTGGAGGCCGTTTTTCTCGTGCCGTTTGCGGTCGCCTTTACCGGATTGCCCTTCGGCGCGTTCATTGCCATTTTGATTTTCTTATTCCTGCTGATCGAGGGCTTGGTTTGGGCGTGGGGTAAGGGCTGTTTGCAATGGGAGCGCTAGAGCGCTGGTTAAAACAGTTAAAAAGATTAAATTGCTAAAAGGGAAAGCGGCTGCGACGCAACGAATCTGATTTAACCTTCTAAGTTTTTAACATTTCACTCGGCCATGAGCCAAATCGACGAAGCATTACGCACTGAACTGCAACGGCAGGGAGTCTGGGTCACATCGATGCAGGAGCTGTACAACTGGGGACGCAAGAACTCCATCTGGCCGCTGCAATTCGGGCTGGCCTGCTGCGCCATCGAAATGATCGCGACGGCGGCATCACGCTACGACATTGCCCGATTTGGCGGCGAAGTTTTCCGGCCGTCTCCCCGCCAGGCTGATCTGATGATCGTCGCCGGGACAGTGACAATGCGTCTCTACAACCAGATGGCCGATCCAAAATACGTTATCTCCATGGGCGCTTGCGCGATCTCGGGAGGGCCATTTAAGCAAGGCTACAACGTGCTCAAAGGTATCGACCGCTACATTCCGGTTGATGTCTACATCCCTGGCTGTCCACCGCGGCCCGAAGCGCTCTTGCACGCGTTCATGGAATTGCAACGCAAGATCGATGAACAAAAATTGACTGGCGCTGACAAGGCCGAATTCTTGAAGCCGGAGCAGCCGAGCGAATTTCCAGTGCCGAAATTTGGCGTGCATGATCTGGAACCACCGGCAAACGCTGGCGTGTTTCATCCGCCACGCATCGAACGATGACTCTGTCTTTGTCATTCCGAGTGGAGCGAAGCGGAGTCGAGGAATGCCGTTGCGCAATCTGGAAGGTAAGGCTGCGGGATCCCTCGATTTCGCTCGAGATGACGGCGCATGGATGATGGAATCTCTAGATCAAATCAAATCCCGCATCGAAGGGGCCGTGCCTGGGGCGAAGATTGAAATCGTTGCGAACGGCAGCCCGTCGCAGCAGGATTCGCTTTTGATTGATAACGAGCATGCGGTAGCGACTGCAAGATTTTTGCGCGTCGATCCGGCCCTGCGGCTCGATTTCTGTTCCAATGTCACGGGTGTCGATTGGCTCGATCGGGTCGTGAAGAAAACGATAAAAGTAAAAACAGTCGTCGAGGGCGTGGAGAAAGAAGTTGATCAGACGACCGAGGAGAAAATTCCGGGCTATCTCGAGGCGGTTTATCACCTTTATTCGATGACCCACAAACATGGACCGGTGATCATTCGAATGCGCACCGCTGATCGAGCTGAGTGCGCGCGGTTGTCGTCGCTCACGCCGGTCTGGCGCAGCGCGGAATTTCAGGAGCGCGAAATTTATGATCTCTACGGGATCCATTTTGATGGCCATCCCGATTTGCGACGGATTTTGATGTGGGACGAGTTCGAAGATCATCCGATGCGCAAAGATTATGTGCAGCCGGACGATTTTGAATGGGAACCGACGCCACACGATGATGTGCTGGCGAGAGCGAAGGAGCATTACCCGCCGCGACCACAATTGGATGGCGCCGAACAAATCGCAGCACCGCAATGAGCGCTATTGAGAATCGAGCTGCTGTAGCCACGTCGCTGTGCGACGTGCGAACCGGCCACAGGCCGGTGGCTACAACCCACACATGAACATGACGACTGAAACAATCGAAGCCATGGAGCGGCCGCCCGTAACGATGGCCTCGCGGCTCGAAGGCGAACTGCTTGAAGTCTCGATGGGGCCGCAGCACCCATCGACCCATGGCGTCTTTCGCATGAATGTCGCGCTAGAGGGTGAGATCGTGCGAAAGCTCAAACCGGTGTTTGGTTATTTGCACCGCAACCACGAGCAAATCGGTGAGCACACAAGTTATCTCGGCTCGATGCCGTACACTGATCGGCTCGACTATTTTTGTTCGATGAGCAACAACTGGGCCTACGCGCTCAGCGTCGAGAAACTCGCCGGCATCGAAGTTCCTGAGCGCGCCGAATATTTGCGCGTCATTCTCGCCGAGCTCACGCGGCTCCAAAATCACGCGTCGCTTCTCGGGTTTTTGTTGAGCGACATGGGCGCGTGGGGCACGCCACTCATGTACGCGTTCCGCGAGCGCGAGAAAATTCTCGATCTTTTCGAGTCCTTATCCGGTTCACGGATGATGTGCGACTACATGCGTTTCGGCGGCTGCCGCTTGGACGCGAGCGACGAGTGGCTCGCCCGGGCGAAACAGATTGTCGATCGCTTCCCGGAATTTCTCGACGAGTTCGAGGAACTGATTTTAGGCAACGAAATCGTCATCGGCCGCACCCAAAATGTCGGAAAGATTTCCGCGGAACTGGCGATCAACTCCGGTATCACCGGCCCAATGGTGCGGGCGAGCGGTGTGAACTATGACATCCGCAAGGTCGATGGCTACGGTTTTTATCGGCGTTTCAAATTCCGGATTCCGTTGGGTGAACATGGAGACACTTACGATCGGCTGATGATGCGCGCGTTGGAGATGCACGAGAGCGTTTCGATCCTGCAACAAGCCTTCGCGCAGATTCAACCTGGACCGGTGCTGAATCCGAAAGTCAAAGTCCGCGCTTTTCGCCCGCCCGTTGGAGAGGCGTACGGCCGCATTGAAGCGCCAAAAGGTGAGCTCGGGTTTTATTTGATCAGCGACGGCAGCCCAAACCCATATCGTTACCGCGTCCGCCCGCCAAGCTTCATCAATCTAACGATTCTGGAAGACATGTGCCTCGGCCATACCGTCGCGGATGTCATGGTAATCCTCGGCAGCGTCGATATTGTTATGGGCGAGGTCGATCGCTGATGCAGGAGTCAAAGAGTTACAAAGGTTACAGTGTTAAAACGGATTGCCGATCTAACGATTCAACGGTTAACGACTTAACGCACGGGAAGCGATGATTGGCACTGGCATACTCAAGGGAATGGCGGTTACTGCGCGAAACTTTGTCGGAAGTTATTTCGACAAGGAGCGGCTGATCACAGTGCAGTATCCGGAGGAGCGGACTCCGTTGCCGGAGAACTATCGCAATTTTCCGATTCTGATTTACGACAACGATCCGCAGGCCGGATTGCGGTGCGTGGCATGCAAGATTTGCGAGAAGGAATGCCCGCCTCAATGCATTTACATCGTCAAGAGCGACGACAAAAAGCCCGATTACATGGGCAAGCCGCAGTTCTACCCGAAGGTGTTCGACATCGATATCTCGGTTTGCATGAGTTGTCAGATTTGTGTCGAGGTCTGTCCATTTGAAGCGATCAAGATGGACAAGGACTTTGAACTGAGTAAGCGCGAGCGTTTCGATTCGCTGCTGTTACGAAGGGAGCAACTTTCAAAATCGAACGAATACTATCACAAGATTCATCCAGTCGAAGCTGCAGCAGTAGATAAAAATCTGGCGGACGCAGCAGCCGCGGCCGAAGCGAAGAAGAAAGCTGCCGCGGAAGCGGCGGCGAAGGTCGCAGCAGCCAAAGCAACGGCAGCGAAAACTACTCCGGTGCCGCCAGCCGCAGGTTCATCGGCGTCGACATCAGAAGCATCGTCCTGAGTGCGACCCGGCCATCGGCGCTTCTCGCCCACAATTTCTTTGGACGTTGCATAGCTGAACGGCTAAGACCGGAAGACGAACAAACGAAGAGAGACTATGAAGACAATAATTTCGTTTAGCAGCCTCATCGTCCCGATGTTCTTGCTAGGTCTAATGACGGCGTGCCAGACCACTGCCGTCGGTCCCGGCGGAACGGCTCAAAAAGAAACGCTGCTCGTGCAGTCCGGGTTTAGACCGTTCACCGTAACTACGCCCAAGCAGGAGCAAAGAGTGAGCGCGCTGCCGGCAGGCAAAGTTTCCACCGTCGGATACAGAGGAAAATTGTATTACGTATATCCGACTGCGACCAAGGACCGCATCCTGGTTGGTAATCAGACGCAGTACAATGCCTACAAACAGGCGCTTGTGGCATATGGAGGGACGACCAGCCCCGATTTCGTGGAGGAAACGCACGGCCCCCATCGCGTTCTCGTTCAGGAATTCGACGGGTTCGGTCCGCTCGGAGAGTGATTACGCGTTCCGAGCGCTTTCGCTATTGATTCCATCAGCTTAACGAGCCGCTCCTGCCGGGAACATCACTTTGTCAGGAGCGGTGTTAAGTGCGGCGAGAAGTTTTTTGATCAAGCGAGTTTTAACGCGACCAGCTTCACGGGGTTGAACAAGGTAACGGACAATCGCTTCGAGCCACGTATTATCACTTACGCGAAAGATCACGCGCGGTCGCTCGTGAACTTCCAGTTCATCGACGGGCGTCCGAGCGAGCAAGTCACGAAATGTTTGAACGCGCGCTATCATTTCCTTGCCCAGCTCTTCCTCAGTAATCTTCTGCATCGTGCTGGCGATGAACTCAAGGTCGGAATTGTAGGCGACTTGGAATCTAATTTCGTTCCAAATGTAGGGGAAAAGCGGCCACGAATAATTGTAGACAATTTCGTCGAGCACCTTCTCATTTGGAAACTTGATGATGCGACCGCTCGGATGATCACCGGAAATGTATTTGCCGCCGAATTCCCATAGAGTGGTATCGAGGTACCCAACGTCGATTACGTCGCCCGTGGCGTCACCGATCTGTATGCGATCACCTACTCTGAACGGCTGGCGAACGAGGATATAAATCCAGGCGATGAAGCTTTTCATCGGCGTTTGCAGCGCGAGGCCAATGATAATTGAGCCAATCCCCAGTGCGGCAAGCGCCCCATACCAATTAACGAAAATAATTGATATGGCGATGACTGCGATAGCAAGCGCGACGTCCTCAATCCGGGCCAGTGCATAGACTGAAATAGCCCGTGCGATGGCGAGGACGATTACGATCAGCGCTGTGCCCCGTAGCAGTCGCTCCGCGATGTTCGTACCTGCCTGCGGAAGCGCGATTAGCTTCACGCTGAGGAGCCAGTAGACCACAGCGCAACCAGCAAGAATTAGCGCGTGTGCAACGAACCAAAATTTATCTCTGCCGCGCGCCTTTACCTTTTCGGGACGCTTCTCGCCCGTCGCCCGCTGCAGCTCCTTGCGAATTTCAGGCTTCCGTGAAATTTCCTCCGCCGTCTCAGCCATCATTATTAAAATCGCATTCGGCGACGAATATTCAGATTGCGGAGCGGCTTGCCCTGCAGGCGGAATGCGAAAGTGGCTTTCTCTCAAGGGCGTTTCGGCGAGCTGCGCGCAGCGCTTTTTTATGGCCCGTAGAGGCGGCCGAGCTTGTCGCGCAGAACCGATCCTTGACCGAGCTACGCGCAATTGGTCCGTTTATCGAAAAACAAATTCGGCGCTGGTTTGATAAGCCTCCTCGCTCGTCCGGAAGGACTCCCGCGATCCGCCGCGACTTCATTTCGCTCGCAGAAGCGAGACAGCTACTGGCGATGAAACCGGAATGGGCAAAAAACCTGCGCGGCGATTTGCAAATGCATACTCGCTGGAGTGATGGATCGGGCACGGTTGCCGAAATGGCCGACGCAGCAATCGAGAGATCATATGAATACATTGCGATCACTGATCACTCGAAAGGTCTAAAAATTGCCGGCGGCATCGACGAACGCGCGCTGAAAAAACAGGGAGCGGAAATAGCGAAGCTAAACACGGCACTTCGAGAATCCCGCGGAATCCTGGTCGTTCTTCACTCCATCGAGATGAACCTTAACAGGTGCGGCGAGGGAGATATGTCTCCTGAGTCCTTATCAGCTCTGGACATCGTTCTAGCCTCGTTCCATTCCTCTTTGCGGATAGTTGAAGACCAAACGGACCGTTATCTTGCAGCACTGCGCAACCAACACATTCAAATCCTGGGTCATCCGCGCGGTCGCATTTACAATTTTCGGATCGGCTTGAGTACAGACTGGCCGCGAGTGTTTGCAGAAGCTACCCAGCTGGACAAAGCGCTGGAAGTTGATTGCTATCCGGATCGACAGGACTTGAATCTTGCACTGCTCAAGATTGCGCGAAAGCACGGAACCCGAATCTCACTCGGCACCGATGCTCATCATCCGTGGCAGCTGGAATTTATTGAGCTTGGTTTGGCCGCTATTCTCCGGGCAAAACTTCCTGCCGAACGAATCGTTAATTTCATGCCGAAGGAGGAATTGAAAAGCTGGATTCAGACAGTGCGAACCCGCAGTGTCGCGCGAAAATAACCCGCAAGACCGATCCTTGTTTCATTAGCGATGAATCTATGGTGCGCCTTCCGAATGATAGCCCA